>CASFNW010000012.1 GCA_949296245.1 uncultured bacterium | reverse complement strand
TTACCTTATTACTTACCTTATCTATATAAAGTAAACATCAGTATAAAAATTGCCTTTTTGGGGTTTTGGAATGTAAAGTTTTTGTATCGTTCTTGAATAAGTTTGTGAATCGTTTACAAAATGAAATGGTATAGTTTGCTGTTTGCTAAATTTATTCTATTTCTTCTGCATTTTATTATCCGGTGCATAAATGAGTTGTACAAACTCTGTTCACTATAAATAGAGAATATATTATAATAACTTGTAATTATTGAAAGGAGTTTAAATGAAATTTGCAACGGAATATCTCTGGTTTAATACAGAACGACACAGAGAATATATAAATATAACAGACGAAGTCGAACAAATAGTAGCAAAAAGCGGTATACAGGAAGGTATGGTTCTTGTATCGGCAATGCATATTACTGCCGGAATTTATGTCAATGATGCAGAAAATGGCTTAATTGCAGATATTGATAAATGGCTGGAAGAACTTGCTCCGTTTGATATAGATTACAATCACCACAGAACAGGTGAAACTAACGGTGACAGCCATTTAAAGAGTCTTTTAATAGGGCACGAAGTAATTGTACCTGTAACAAAAGGGCGTTTGGATTTCGGCCCGTGGCAGCAAATTTATTACGCAGAATTTGACGGACAAAGAAAAAAACGTGTTATTGTAAAAGTTATGGGTGAATAAACATAGGTTATAATGCTGTAACTGCCTTTTAACGCTATTCAAACAAATCGTAAAAATGATAAAACTGCAACGGGGCGGTTTTTACCATTTGCTGCAAAAATTCAGTATAGTCTTGCTGCATTTTTAAAAGATTTTGCTTTTTTGTCATATTGTTGTCAGGGTTAAATTTTTGTACATATATCTTGTAAGTATCATTTTTTGCTTTTATTGCACTAATAAAATATACAGGTGCTTCCGTAAGCTGCGCCAGTTTAAATGTTCCTACAGGAAAATCAACTTTTTTGTTCAAAAAAAACGCTTTAAAAGTCACATTAGATGTGCCTGATGAAACCCTGTCCCCTGCAAGAAATACGATATCTCCTTTGTGAAGCCGTTCCTGTATATCTACGGCTGTAGAAACATCAATATCTTCAACAGGATATGCACTAAAATTTGTTTTTACGGAAATTTTATCCAGAAAATGATTGAACACTTTGCACTGATTTTTGCTCAAAAATATATTCACATGCGGGTTTACAGGCCAGACAAAGTTGTCAGGATTTGAAATAAATGTTCTCAATACTTCTATATTGCCTATATGTGAACATATAAAAAATATGCCTTTTTTGTTATTCATTAAATCAAGAAGCTCATCTTTATCTGTTTCCTGAGCAAAATCCAGCTTTTTTATATCAAATGTGCGTGCATAAGTTTCCATTTTGTCTACTAAAGACAGTGCATAATTAAGAACATTTTTGTACCGGTTTATAAATGTCGGCTTTGCTTCGGGATTTTTGGTGTATTCATAAATTACCGCAAGATTTTTCTTTGTATATTTTCTTATCTGTTTTGAAAAAGTAAAGGCACACAAAGATACAAAAAATGATATTATCTGCACGGCTTTTTTGCCGAAAAGCTTATATATATACCATGTGACCAGCAGTCTTTTTACACCTGCCGCCTGCTCTTTCTGCTGGTACCATTTCATTTTTTTATGCACTCCAGCAGTGTATAATCATATTTGCCTATGTTATAGTGTGCAGTTTCTATTTTCAGGTTTGATTGTGAAATTATTTCTCTCATATCAGCTTCATTGTACATTTTGCTGCAGCCGTTAGCCATACAGGTAAAGTAAAGAGATATATGTGACAATGCATAAGCAGCACCTTTATACACCTGATTATCAATGAAAGGCTCCAGTATGTATATTCTAGTGTTTTCAGAAGCAGCATCCGCAACTTTGTTCAGTATAAAAAGAATCTGCTCTCTTGAAAAGCAGTCTAAAAACTGGCTCATAAAGAAAACATCAGGCGTTTTGTGAAATTTTAATTTGTCTTCTGACAATATGTTTGCTGCAACAAAACTGCATCTTCCGGTAGTAAAAGTTTTTTTCGTTTCTTCAATATTTTCCGGCAAATCAACCATAACTATGCTGCAATCAGGGTCAAAATCAAGACAGGCTTTCTCGAATTTACCGGTATTGCCGCCAATGTCGCAGATTACATCCGGATGTTTTTCAAAAATGATTTTTAACACTTCATCAAAACAATCGTCAGAATAATGATGATCAAACTCATACCAGCTTTTTTTCATCGTATCATTCATTTTGGTAAGTTCGGAATATATTATCGGCGACTTAAAATAATACTTTTGAAGCCCAGCCGGTCTGTTTTCTTTAAAAGACTGTGTCAATTCACCGGCGCCAAGATAGCAGATATCACGCATGAAATTAAAGTTAACCCTTGTCATTTCATCGTACAAAAACGCTTCGGCAAGTTTTGTGTTTGAGTATGTATTATCCTGATTTTGTTCAATCAATCCTATGCATATAGCTGCGTCAAAAAGTGTGTCAACAGTGTATCTTGAAACTTTGCAGCTATCCATAATCTGCTTTTTGGACATTGACGCTTTACTTAAAGTCTGAATAATTCCAAAATCAATCATTGCTGCCACTACCTGAAAAGTAAACGGAGCAAAAGCGATTTTTTGTGCTTCTGTCAGGACAGCAACAGCGCTTTGAGTGTTTTTCTTTTTCCTTGTGTATTTTATTTTTGTTGATTTTTCTTCCATAGTGCAATTAAAATTATAACATGGATTACATTAATGTTTTTTTTATTGAAACTGACAAATTTTTAGAAAATATTGATAAAACTTCGCTTGATTATTTTCTTGAAAATAACACTTTTAAATCTGAAAAAAGACGTTTACAATTTTCTCTCGGGCGTTTTCTTGTAAAATTTGTGTTGAAAAATTACTACAACATGCCTGCTGCAGAGATTATCGTAAAAAATAAGAAGCCTTGTTTAAAGGGCAACGATTCCGTAAAATTCAGCATTTCCCATTCTAACAATATTATTCTTGCTGCATTCTGCAATAACGATATCGGTGCGGATATTGAATTTATGAAAGACAGGGATTTTAACAGACTGCTGGATTATTACAAAGTAAAATATCCAAAAAAATCCAATAATAAAGAATTTTTTTATGATTTTTGGACAAAATATGAAGCGGAAATTAAACTCCAGCAAAAAGCCTTATCTTTTATCACAATGAAATTTATGAAAAATTATATGCTTTCACTATCATTTTCAGAGGCTTTAGCGGTTTCAGACGCCTGCGGAATCAAAACAAGACTCAGAATGTACGAACTGACAAGTCCCAGAGACAATATTACACCTAAAGAACTTATCAGTTTAAAACCGGTCATAGACAGCAATAAAAATGAAAATACGGTTGTTGCACAGGAAATAAATACTGCCCAGTTTGATTTCAGATGATTTGCGGTTGTCTGCGATGATTGGAATCTGAATATAGAATAATCAAGACTGAAACCTGCAATCAAAAACAGAGCAAGAACATGGAACAGATTTATCTGCTGTTTAAAAAGACTCAATATGCCGATAACGAATACTCCGGCAAGCATTGGCGGCGTCATTATCCTTAAAGCATTTTTCGGTTTAAAAATAGCTGAAAGTACTATAAATAACACCAGTATAGCCGGCGGTATAAGATTTATACATGCCTGTCTGCAAGCTTTTACCCTGTCTGAGATATCATTTTTCAGGTCAATATATTTTGCGCCCTGATTCCTTTCTACAACAAACTTTATAAAATCAGGAGGCGGTGTCTTCTTAAGCACAATGACAGAAGTGTTTTCCTCGGGCAAAAAGTCTTTCAGCATAGGTAAATTCACTTTATCAAGTGTCAAATAACCTCTTTTTTCGGGCCGGTTAAGGATTTTTTGTCTTGTCTGTGAGGGGAGAAATGTTGCATAACTGTTTAGCGCCCTTTTATATAAAAGGTTTATCAGCTTTTTATTCTCTTTTTGCTGCTTAATTGACGGGATAAATTTGCTCAGAGCATAAAAGTAATCCTGATTAGAGTATTTTGTAATATTTTCTTCTTTTTCAAGCACATCCTGCAAATTTTCACCATGTACAATGATAAAAGCCGGAGATGATGTGGTTTTATTTAAAATTGAGTATAATTTTTCTGCATAAACCATAAACCTTGGCGGTTTATACATATCTGTTATTTCATCATTAAAATGCAGCTTTAACAATCCTGCAAACGAAATTAGCATAAAAACACCTGCTGTTATCAATTTTGTCTTTTGAGGAATTCTGTTTATGTAAGAAAATAAGTCAAAATCGACAGGGTTTGGCTTTATATTTTTGCAGATTACGGGATAGAAAAGAACAACAAACAAATACACACAAATAAGTCCTGCCGAGGTAAACACTGCTATCTGCATTAGTAACTCGATATTTGAAAACAAGAGTACAAGAAATGCGCATACTGTAGTGAGCATACTCATCGTCAGGCTTTTAAATATTATATGTATATCATTGTCATGTGCAAAATAATGCAGAGAATAATCTACACAGATTCCTATTAAAGTAGATGAAAATACAAAAGTCAGAATATGTATGGAATCAAATAAAATTGAAGTCAAAAGATACCCTGCCCCCATACCTAAAGATAAACTCACAGCAACAGGCAAAAGCAGTTTAAATGACCTGAAATAAAATTTGCAGATGAGTATGATAAAAATTGAGGAAAGTATACAAATAAGGTTTATTTCCTTCATCGATTTGGAGCTTGCGTAGTAGGTATGGACAGGGGTTCCAGTAAGATATATTTTTATATCTTTATGTTCTTTTTCTATTTTATTTTTAGTATCCAAAACTTTGAGCATTTCTTTGTTTAAAAGCGTCGGTGAAAGTGTTATATCTTCTTTCAGATTCAGCTTTAGTATGCTGTAATATTTGCCGTCAAATTCATTTATTATATTGCTGTCCTGAGAAGCAAGCATATTCAAAAAGTCACTAAAAAGCATAAAAGGATCTTCCTCCAGTGGCAGAAGGTTTATACTCATAGGATTGTACAGCCTTTCAAGACTTTCCAGCTTTACAAGTTCAAAATTGTGTTCTTTTATTTCTTTTTTTGTTTTAACTGACAAAAGATTTTTGTGATAAACCTTGTAAATAGATAGTAAATCTGAAATTTCAGCTCCGGTTGAAAAATCTTTTTGTAGAATTGTTTTGTCAATATTTTCAAGAAACTCTTTTTGTGCAGAATCGGCGTCTGCACTGTTATCAGCTTCAAAAATAACATTAAAGCGCCCCGAGTATTTCTGACTCAGATTGACAAGCATCTTGTCCTGTTTATTGTCGGATAAAATAGCGTTTAAGATGTTTGTCTGCGTAGTTTTGGGATGAAAAATTACCCATAAAAGCATTGCTGCAAAGGTAATGAAAAACAGTGAACGCAATATATTTAAAAATGTATTTTTTGTCATTGATTCTATCCGCATTGAGTAAAGCTTATTGTTGTAGTGTTATTTTCCGTAGAAATTACAATCTTTGTTATTATACCCTTTTTGTTTTTAGTTTGTCCTGTTACAATCAAATGTTTCATATCTTTATTTAACGGACTGTTGACTTTAGGCTTTAGCGCAAATATCCAGTTAGCTGTATCAAGTTTCATATAATAAATTTCAAAATTCTTTTCAATATATGAAAAATTCTTATTTATAATTGATTTTACTATAGCGTTTACATTCTTATTATTAGAGGTTGTATAGGATGTCTGTGAATGTATTGGATATGTTGTTTCAAAACTAACACCCTCATCTTTTACAAATTGAAAATTGCCGCCGGATACAAGATTTATTTTTGATGCAGTCATATATTTATTCTGCTTAAATTTACATTTTGTACTTTCAAATTCCGGCATTTGCGCCGCAGCAGTTTCGGCTGTTGCCGGATGATTAAACACATCTGCAGCAGATGACTCAGTTTTCAATATAAAAAAGCAGAATATAAATACAGCAAATACCGCTATTTTTTTCATTCTCTGTAATCCTCTATTTTTTTTGCAAAATTTTCGTGTATTGTATACAAAGATTCTTTTGTGTTTATATCCACTCTTATTTGCATGCTTTTTGCTTTGAACAGCTTTTCGCCCGTTATTTTGTCTTTTATAAGGTAAGAGATTATCATTGCAGGTTCAACTTCTTCAAGCGTTGTTTCAATACACAGTTCCTGCCCGAATTGTGCGGGTTTTATATATTTCAGCTCCATTGTTGCAACCGGATAAGCCGAGTTATCATTTTTCATATCATCATAGGTATAGCCTATTTTAGACAGCATATCACAGCGCGCAGCTTCAAGGTATTTTATATAATTACCATGCCATACCACATTCATAGGATCCAAATCATAGAACTCAACTTTATGTATTAACTGTGTTTTTATCTTTTTCATAACTCTTAATCTGCTGTTTCAAAAACTCCTCCGGAAAATATTATATCATTGTATTCATATTTGTAATGTATATTTTTACCGGATTTTTGCAATATTAACTTTACTTTTGTATCAGGTTTTATTATGTGAGAAAACTTCATTTTCTTTACAGGTGTTGTTAAAATATTGCAATCAAAAGAGTCTGATGCAAATCTGTGTGCAAAATACAGTTGTATCACCCCTGGAAGTACAGGAAAATCTTTAAAATGCCCGTCAAAGAAGTTGCAGTTTTTTGAAAACACAAGTTCATATTCTGCCACTGTATCCGTTCTTTTATAATCAATCACAAGCGGCAGAGAAAGATTTACATCAAAAAATTCAGAAATTTTTTCTTTATCAGTTTTACCTCTTTTATTTTTAGGTATTTCGTATAAAAACTTCCACTTTTGAGGGATAACTTCCGATTTTTCTTTTATAAATTTTTTTAACTGCTTTATAACATTTTGTCTTCCGCCGTTTTTGTTATCCAGATATAAAGTCCTGCCTTTTTCATTCAGAACTGCAGCGCAGGCGAGCTTTTCACCGTGTTTAAAGCAATAGGAATCATTAATTAATCCTGTTGTATTTAATATGTCCTCAATTTCCTGCGTATTCACTCTTTTTTCCTGTATTTTTACGATTTTATCGGTTCGCTGCCCCAGCGTAAACTTGTTTTTATCAAGTATTTGTACAGTATCACACAATATGACTTCTTTTTCCATAAAGTATGGCGATTTTATTACAATTTGAGACTCATTGTTTTGGCTTATTTGTACATGTTTAAAACACTGATAATATTCATTCTCTCCTTTGTATGCAATTGTTCCTGTTTCTGTGCTGCCGTATATTTCAGTTATTTTGGCGTTATATTGCTTAAAATATTCTGATACATCATTTTTTAGCCTGTCTCCCGCACTGAAAATAATTTTGGGCGGTTTATCTATTGCAACATCATATTTTTTGAACTCTTCCAGAAAGGAAGGTGTAGACACAAATATCCTGCTGTCTAAATCTGCCGTATCGGGATAGACAATTTCACATGTATTTAGAATATACCTGCCCACGCCGCATATTGCCGCAAAAAACCAGTAAACAAAGCCGTACATATGGTTTGCACTTGCTGATGTAACAATTTGTATACCGGATTTGTCACCCGTTATTTGTTCTAATTCAGACAACAAATCATTGGTTTCTATAATCATATTAGACAGGCGCTTTTTTATTGCTTTCGGATTGCCTGTTGAACCGGAGGTATAAAAGGTAACAAAAGTATTATCAAATTCCGGCGTAATAAATTCAAAAAAAGTATCTTTTTGTTTATCTTTAGAATAATGTGTGTATATTTCATCAAGCAGAATATAATCACTGTCTAATTTTTGTAATTTTTTTGAATCTGCTAACAGTAGAATTTCTTTTTGTGCAAAAGCCCCTGCAAGAAAATTTATTGCAAAATCAAAGTTGTTTTTTGACAGAATCAGGACTTTGCTCTTTTGTTGTGATTTCAGAAATTGAACAACCGGCAGAACAATTTCTTTTATTTCTTTCAATGTATAGATTTTTTTGCCGTCATTTATTACGGATAAATTCTCATATTCTTTTTTGTTACTAATTTCAAAAATATTCATTATATGTTAAAGTTTATTATTTAATCTGAAAATGATTCTGATAGTATATTCTATCGCAAAAAAGATGCCGAGAAACACATAAGATAAAAATCCGTTGTATATCATCCAGGCTGTGTCTGACATAAAACATGTAACAACTGACAGTATAAACTGTATCAGCAAAAATATACACCAGATATAAGTAAGATTTCTTGTATAAATTTTGACGGGTTCTGTGAGTTCTCCTTCAGTCATTTTTGCAAATTTTTGTATAACTGTTTCTTTTTGAAAAATCGACATAAAAAACATTAAAAATATTGAAAAATTGACGGCTACAGGATATATTTTCAATCCGTTAAAGCGGGTAAAGTGAAATATTAATATAACTGCAATTGTAAAAAACAGAGAAAATACAAATCCGTATTTTTTTAGTATTGATTTTATCCCGTACAGTATATTCATCCGTTATTTTACAAGTTCTTCTATTGCATCTATAACATCATTTACTGTTCTGATTTGTTTAAAATTGTTTGGAGAAATCTTTTTCTGGGTATAGTCCTGCAGACGTACGGCAAGATCCACTGCATCTATACTGTCAAATTCCAAATCTTCAAAAAGGTTGGCATCAGGAGTTATTCTGGCTTCATCAATCTCAAAATCTTCCACCAGAATATCTTTAAGTTCTTTTGCAATATCTTCTCTTGTAAATTCAGAACCCATTTTGCTCCTTTAATTATTTTGCCGGCTTCTTATAAAATCAGCAAGTGTTTTTACTGAATAAAAATACTTTTTGTTTTCTTCTTTATCCGTGCCCATCTTAAGATTATATTTCTTTTTAAGCGCCATACCAAGCTCCAGCGCATCAATGGAATCTAACCCAAGTCCGTCAATAAAAAGCGCTTCTTCTGTATTGATATCTTCAGGTGTAATGTCCTCAAGCTCCAGCACATCTATAATGAGTTTTTTTAATTCTTCTTCCAGCGTCATAATGTTTCCTTCTCAATTTATTTTATAGCTTAAGAATACGCCAAAGTCAATTCACGCTTATTATTGAATTCTTTCTTTTATTGCAGTGTTTATACGATTTCTTATTTGAATGTTTGTTAATTCCGGTTTGTTGAAGAGTTCTGTCCTTATTTCTTCATTCACGGTAATTGTGTATGTTACGGGCTTTATTCCTGCATCATAAATTTTTTGATGCTTTGCAAGGAATTTGTAATCGCAGCTTATATGAACCGGTATAACATCAGCTTTTGTATGCAGTGCCATAAGAGCTGCACCTTTATGGAGCTTTATAGCTTTCCCTTCTTCCGTTCTTGTACCTGTCGGAAAAACTACTATATTATATCCCTGAGACAGTATTTCTGATGCATCTTTTAAAAGCTGTTCATTGTCTTCATCATTTATAAGATAGAGTAATTTAACGATATTTCCCATAAAAATATTTTTTTTAATTTCTTTTTTTGCAATACATACAGTATCAGGCAAAAGACCGATTAACAAAACTATATCTATAAAACTCGGATGATTGGCAACTATAATTTCCCCGTGAAGATTGTTCAGCTTTTCAGGATTATTCAAAACAACTTTTATTGTACCGGTTTTTTTCATCAAATCGCAGAAAAATTTCCATGTTTTATGAACAACCTTACAGTAGTATTGCCGTCTTTCTTCTTTTTTTATAAATACGGAAATGTATGGAAATACAATGTAATTAATCAGTATTGCACCTGCGCCGAAAAATGCAAATAAAAAAACGACAACAAAACTTCTCCACAGTTTTAGAATATACATTTTTCACCCGATTCGTTTTTATAATAAAGTTTGTTGTCTTTGTATTTTGCATTAGGTGTACTATCGGGGCTAATTATACAGCCAAACCCGTTTGCCCTGTCGGGAGTAATTGCATCGCAATAGCAAAACAAAACGCTGCAGTCTTTTGCTGTTATCACAGCTTCCGTTAAACCTGCTTCAAATGTAAAATCTTCTGCCGAAATGGAGTTGTAGCTCTGCGTGATTTTATTTAAAAGAGAAAACTGTCCTACAGCACTGTTGTGAACAGAGCCGCTAAAGGCAGCCGGAGAAACTTCATTTTCTTCCGTATACTGTTTAACAAGCTTTTTCAAACGGTCAAGTTCTCCGTACTGTGAAGCAAATACAATTTTTATATTTTTTTCTTTATCATCAAGTACGGAAAAACATTCGTTCATAATGCATAATGCGGCTTTATCAAGTGCAGAAAGCTTTCTTCTTGCCATAGCAGGCAGGAAAGATACATCGATATCCTCCGGATTCTTTTTACAGTATGCTTTTATGAAAAATTCCAAATCTCTACCCCGCAAAACGGATATCATACATTATTTGTGCTAATATTTATCATATTATAAATTTGTATTTTTATCAAAAGGACAAAGACTCTAATGAAAAAAACATGTACAGAGGATAAAGTCTATATAAATGCGTATAGTGCAATTTCTTCTATTGGTGATGATATTTCAACCATGTTTAAAAATGCAATAAATGAAGATTCCAAATTCTTAACCCTTGATGATTCAATTGTAAAAGGTTCTTCATTTTATTTTGGAAAAATAAAAACAGAATTGCCCCGAATACAGGATTTTAAATATAATCTTCGCTGTAACAGGATACTTTTGCACTGTTATCATCAGATAAAAGACAAAATAGATAATGCGATAAGGAAATACGGCAAAAACCGTGTAGGGGTGGTAATCGGTACAACGAATTCCGGTGTGGACGAATACGCATTATCAGGCGATATAGACCACTCGCAAATCGGCAATCCTGCCGGCTTTTTACATAAATACCTCGCCTTAGAAGGGTATTTCAGCGGGGTATCAACAGCCTGTACTTCCGGTATAAAAGCTTTTTCAACAGCACAAAAACTTCTTGAAAATAATATCTGCGATGCAGTAATAGCCGGAGCTGTTGATGCTTTGTGCAAAATGCCTGTATTCGGGTTTCATTCTCTTGAAGTGCTGTCGGATAAACCCTGCCTGCCCTTCAGCCAAAACAGAAACGGTATAAATATAGGCGAGGGAGGAGCGTTGTTTTTGGTCGAAAAAGAAGCTTCTTTAGATTCCTCAATCTCTATTTTAGGAATCGGAGAAAGCTCTGATGCATACCACTGTGCAACACCTGACCCAGAAGGTGTACAGGCTGCAAAAGCCATGGAAGAAGCACTGCACAGAAGCGGGCTTAAGAACACGGATATTAATTATATCAATTTACACGGCACTGCCACTATTACAAATGACCTTATGGAAGCAAATGCTGTTTATAAAATTTTTAAAAACAATGTGCCTGTTAGTTCAACAAAATCACAAACCGGACACTGTCTCGGTGCTGCAGCTGCTGTTGAGACGGCCTTGTGCTGTGCTATGCTTGATGAAAAAATTAACAAGCATAACAACCTTTTACCGCATAAATTTGACGGTGTATATGATGACAGGCTGCCTGTTATTTCTCTTGTAAAATACGGACAAACAGCAGATAATATAAAATACGTAATGAACAACGCATTTGGTTTTGGCGGGTCGAATGCAGTTATGATACTTGGCAAAGCAGAGTAGAAGAGTAAAGGAAAACAGACAGTGCGTATTTCGGAAAAAAATCTTGAAAAAATATTGCCTCATGATTATCCAATGATACTTATTGATGAATTATTGGAAGTTGATACAAATAAAAATACGGTATGCGCATTAGTTAAAATCACAGAGGATAAAATTCTATATGACAAAACATTAAACGGCATTTCACCCCTTGCCGGCATAGAATTTATGGCACAAACAGCCGGCTGTTTTGCATACTATAAAAATAATCAAACAGCCCCGAGAATAGGTTATCTATTAGGCAGCAGACAGTATGTCTGCAATATTGAAAAATTTGAAAAAGACAAAACTTATACAATCAAAGCTAATCAGGTGTTTTCGGACAATGAGCTTGTTTCGTTTGACTGTTTTATCTATAATGATGATATAGAATGCGCAAAGGCTACGGTTAATGTTTTTCAGCCGAAAGACGACGAAACTGCCGCTATTTAGCAGAGTTTAATTATTAAAGGGTGTTGAAAGAGTTCATGGGTAATAAACGTATTTTAATAACCGGTTCCAGCAGAGGTATCGGAGCTCAAACCGCTTTATATATTGCAAAAAACAATCCTGACACGGAAATTGTACTGCATTGCAACAGCAATCCGGCTAAAGCTCAAGACGTAAAAAAAGAAATAGAAGCTTTTGGCTGTAGCGCGGGTGTTCTGCAGTTTGATGTAAAAAACAGAGTTCAATGCAGAGAGATTATTGAAAACGACATTAAACAAAACGGTGCATACTATGGTGTTGTTTTAAATGCAGGCATTGCAAAGGATAATGTGTTTCCTGTTATGGAAGATGATGAATGGGATGATGTTTTAAATACGAATCTCGGCGGTTTTTATAATGTTCTAAAACCTGTTGTAATGTCTATGATAGAAAACAGAGTAAAGGGCAGAATTGTTACAATGTCCTCAATTTCAGGTCTTGCCGGAAACAGGGGGCAGGTTAATTACAGCGCATCAAAAGCAGGCATCATTGGCGCAACAAAAGCCCTGAGTCTTGAACTTGCCAAAAGAGGTATCACTGTAAACTGCGTTGCTCCGGGGGTAATTGATACAGATATGGTTGAGGGGATTCCTGTTGATGAAGTCAAAAAAATGATACCAATGAAACGGCTCGGAACAGCAAAAGAAGTTGCAAGTCTTGTTAACTATCTTATGAGTGAAGATGCATCATATATCACGGGACAGGTTATTTCTGTAAACGGAGGAATGTACAGGTGAAAAGAGTAGTCGTTACAGGCATGGCTCTTGCCAGTTCTCTTGGCTGCAGTGTTGATACTGCATACGAAAATTTAAAAAAATTTGAAAACTGTGTTGAATACTGGAAAGAGCTGGACGAATTCCAGAATATGAATACACGTCTGGCAGCGCCTGTAAAAGATTTTGTGACTCCTGAACATTTTAACCGTAAAGTATTGAGGACAATGGGGCGTGTTGCTGTATTAAGTACGGCAGTCTCTGAAGACGCTTTAAAAGATGCAGGATTGCTTGGCGATGAAATAATTTCAAACGGACAGACCGGCGTAAGTTACGGTTCTTCATCGGGGTCTTTGGAATCCATTATAGATTTTTATACAATGGATGTTGAAAAAAAAGTCCGCTGTGTAAATTCCGGCTCATACATAAAAATGATGCCTCAGACTACAACTGTTAACATTTCCCTGTACTTTAAAACTAAAGGCAGATTAATACCGACATCCACGGCATGCACCTCCGGCTCAATGGGTATTGGTTATGCTTATGAAGCTATAAAACACGGCTATCAAACAGTAATGATTGCAGGCGGGGCAGAAGAACTTCATCCTTCGCACATAGCTATTTTTGATACATTGTATGCCACAAGCCTCAAAAACGATACTCCAAAACTTACTCCATCTCCTTTTGATAAAGACAGAGACGGTCTTGTTCTGGGAGAAGGAGCAGGAACTCTTATACTGGAAGAATATGAACACGCAAAAAATCGAGGTGCAAAAATTTATGCGGAAATTATAGGCTTTGGCACTTCCACTGACGGAACCCATATAACAAACCCGTGTCATGAAACAATGGGGAAAGCGCTTGAACTGGCAATAAAAGATGCGAATATCTCTGCTGATGATATCGGTTACATAAATGCCCACGGTACTGCGACACTGCAGGGTGATGTAGCAGAAAGTATTGCCACTTACGATATCTTTAAAAGAGCTGTGCCTATTAGTTCTCTGAAAAGTTATACAGGTCACACACTGGGTGCCTGCGGGGCAATAGAGGCAATATTATCTTTAAAAATGTTAAACAGCGGCTGGTATGCTCCCACCATAAATTTAAATAATATTGATGAAAACTGTGCTCCTCTGGATTACATAACTGGAGCGGGAAGAAATATTGACACAAATATTATTATGTCGAATAATTTTGCCTTTGGCGGAATTAACACTTCTCTAATCTTTAAAAAATTTGATTAACGAGAAGCTTTGAGTGCCTGTAGAGAGGCTTTGTATTCTTTTTTCAGGCACATTTTTTGATTTGTTAAATCTTCTATCTGTTTTTGGTAATATGCAATTTTTTGCTTGGTCTCAGGGTTATTGCAGTAATCTTCTTTTGACAACTCCTGTATTGCAAGCATTTTTCCTTTCACCTGAGCATTAATGACTTTATTTTGTATCATTTTATGGTTATGAAGCATTTTCTTCTGCATTCTGTAACTGTAGCTTCCTGTGCATTTGTCACATGCGGCGAATGCTGTATTGATGCTTACAAACAGCATCAGTAAACTTGTTATAATTTTTTTCATAAATACCCCTTTGCTTGCATTTATTTGCTTTGTGCTGCTATAAGGTTATTATGGTTTTGGAAAAATAACAATTGTACGGATATCCTGTTAATCGGACAAATTTATCTTTTATTGACTGTAAAATATATTTGTAAAAAGAACTGTACAAACAAATAGGAAGGAATATATTTGCTTCAGAATTGTATATGTTACTTAATTCAACAACAAAATTATATATGTAGAGTAATAATCTTTATTATGTAAAAAAATATTTTTGTAAAAATGTATAGGATATTTCTTTTTTCGTGCTGATTACGTCCTCTACCCTCACAAACGTGACGCAGGCACCTTTCGCACAGAGTTCTTGTTCACGTCATTTCCCTCTCACAAAACAATTCACAGAATTGTTTTGTTCGGCAGAGTCTTATCACGAATTTTTCTCGTACACTCTATTAACATATACAAGAATGACAGATTTTATAGTTTCTGTTGAATTTGCTGTATAAACACCGTGCTGCTAATAAAGCGGCTTATTTGAACGAATATACAGTAAGCCGTTTGTACATCTCGTCTTTTTAGAATTACAAATTACACCGTTGCCGATATAAACTCCGTTTTTTTTATCGGAAATTTTAAATTTTCCAAGAGTACATATAGTTTGTTTTTTATTGCATCTTGGCTCAAACAGACGGGTAAAATTTGAACCTTTAAGAGCATCTTCCGCCATAACAGACGAGGACACAAGAAAAGTAAAAAATAAACCCAAACATAATCTTATTTTCATATTCATAAAAGACATTTTCCTTCATTCTTATTTTAGAATAAAGCAGTTAAGAAATTATTTCAACTTTACCGGAATCAAAATTCAGATAGCCTCTGACAATCTCAAACTTACCGTCATGATGCGCCTGTCTTAATATTTTAGAACGTTTAAGAAGTTTTCTTTTCTTAGTCAGCGTATAATTCCTTGCAATTTCATTGTAGCATTCAGATTCCGAATCAATTATTTCATACACTGAACGAATTAAAAGCTGCAGCTCATCAGGTTCTTGCGGATACATGGCTTTAGCGGCTTTCATAACCCCGCAATCATCATGGCTTAACACCATAACCAGAGGCACATTTAAATGGTCAACCGCATACTCTACGCTTTCTAATATATTTTCACCAATAACTGCTCCTGCACAACGCACTACAAAAAGCTCCCCGAAACCCTTATCAAAAATCAATTCCGGTATAACTCTTGAATCAGAGCAAGTAACAATACAAGCAACAGGCGACTGTCCGTTTTTTAAAGAAACTAAAGATTCAGCATTTCTGTTGTCGTTTTTGCTTTTACCTTCAACAAAGTTCTTATTGCCTTCAAGAAGTATATCAAGAACTTTCTGCGCTTTTTCGAGCATTATTTGTCAGTCTCCGTATTTTTAATCTCTTTTGCTTCTACTTTTTTGGTTGCAGGCAGTGATTCATTGCTGTCCAGAACTTTTTTATTCTTTTTGTTTTCAGCTTCTATATCAAGTTGTTTATTAATAATCAAAGTTTGACCGATTTGAATAATATTGCTTGTTATTAAGTATAAAAATACACCTGCAGGTATCGGAATAAAGAGAAATGATGCGGTGAGCATAACCGGCATCATGGTACCGAGACTCTTTTGCATTGCTTCTTGAGCCGGATCAACCTGCTGCATTTTATTTGTTGCCATCATTATTTTTTGAGTAAGGAACATTGACAAACCGAATATTGCAACAAGAAGCAGTACATCATAATTGAATGATGTCTTAGCCGCAACTGTCGGAACAGAAGCTATCAAATTGTCACCCTGTTTTACAAATTTTACTTTTTCAATTTCTCTTGTGTTGTTATCGGTTACAGTGACATCCGCACTTGTGATTTGTGCAAGCTGGCTGAATTTCAAATCAAAATCATCAAGACTGATTTTTAAATCAACAGGCTGCCCGGGAGTAATATCTCCCTGTACCTTAACAGCATTTCTTGGATTTGAAAGCTTTGCATTTTCCAGCTCTTTATCACCTATATAAACTTTTATATTTTTATTTAAAGAGAAAGTATCTCTCGGCCCGACAGAAAACTTCCCGTCATTAGAGACACCGGCATTACCTTTTAATGTCGCATCCAGTCTGTTTATAAATAAAAATTTAGACTGTCCGGCAAGTGAAATAAACTGCGGACTCATCAAAGATGAATACAAAAGAATAAATATAGGCATCTGTATAAGCAGCGGCAGACATCCGGCCATCGGATTAAATTTGTGTTCTTTATAGAATTCCATCATCTTTTGCTGCATAACCTGCGGGTTATTTTTGTATCTGTCCTGTATAGCTTTCATTTTAGGCTGCAGCTGCTGCATTGTTTTCATAGAACGCTGCTGAGAAACATTTAACGGCCACATTGCCAGTCTTATAATTACGGTCAGAGCAATAATGCCTAAGCCGTAACTGCCGAATATATTACTAAGATCTTTTAAGAAATTTATTGTTAAAGTTGTAAAATCCAATTTATCTTCTCTCCCCTGTTTATTTAGAATATTATGTATTTTGACTGTTAATATTTATTGTAAAACAAAAATATATTTTGCCAAAGAAATTTATGTATTATAATTAAACAAAAAATGAGAGATATGTATGAAAATAGTAGTATTCGGTGCAAGTGAGATGGGTTGCTTAATAGCAACAGAGTTTTTTGAAGATCACGACATAACAATTATAGATAAAGAAGAGAACAAAACAGATGCACTAAATAAGCTTGATATAAGCTTTGTTCCTGGTAACGGTTCAAACATAAATACATTGAAAGCAGCAAATATTGATGATACAGATGTATTTATAGCATGCACAACTTTTGATGAGGCAAATATTGTTTCATGTCTTACAGTGAGCCGTTTAAGCAGAGCGAAAACGGTTTGTTTTGTAAGCAAGCCTGAATATATAGAATCCCTTAACCTGGTTAAAAATACACAATATGAAATGATTGATGTTGTAATCTGGCCGGAAGAGCTTCTTACACAGGAAATATTCAGAATAATTACAGTGCCTGATGCTGTAGATGTTGAAAATTTTGCAAGCGGTAAAGCCAGGCTGCTTGAATACAGAATAAAAGAGGAATCTTCGCTTTTAAACAAAAAAATCAAAGACTGTAAATTTAGAGACGAAACCCTTGTAGTTGCTGTTACCAGAGACGAGAATTTATTCATTCCTGACGGGGAAACAGAGTTTAAGCTCAATGATAAAGTAATATTTATGGGCTCTTCTACATCTTTGGATATACTTGCCAGAGAGATTTTTCAAAGCCAGTCAAAAGTAAAAACTGCTGCTATAATAGGTGGCGGCAGTGTAGGGCTGATGCTTGCACAGAATCTTGAAAAGATTAATATTAAGACAAAAATCATAGAACAGGATTATAAACGCTGCGAAGATTTAACCGAGGTTTTAAAAAATACACTTGTATTATACGGTGACGGCACAAACATGGAACTTCTTATGCAGGAGGATATCGGCGAATCTGATGTAGTAATAAGCGTTACAAACAACGATGAAAAGAACCTTCTGTGCTCGCTTTTGACAAAACAGATGGGCGCAAAAAAAGTTATAACAAGAGTTTCAAAATCCGCAAATATCAGCCTCTTTGAAAAAGTCGGCATAGATGTGGCTATTTCTCCCAAAGAAGCATCAATAACCGAAATAAGAAATAACTTTATTAATACTGACGCAGAAATCCTTGCCACAGTAGAAAGAGGGCAGGGGAGAATCATAGAAACACTGGTTCCTGACAATTTCAAAGAAATTTCATTAATGGATTTGAACCTGCCGGCTAAAGCTATCATTGCTATAATACAAAGGGGGCATAACGTAATTATCCCGAAAGGTATGACAAAATTAAGACCAAAAGACTTACTTCTTGTTTTCACTCTGGAGGAAAACTCGGAAAAAATTATTGAATTCTTCAGGGGATAGTTATGAGATTAAGTTATATTTTTACATCATTAATACTGGTCTTAAGATGCATTGCTCTCGTTATACTTGCTCCGGTTGCAGTAGCTCTTTATTACCATGATTATAACTCGGTAATTCCGTTTTTAACCGCATCATTATTCAGTATTGGTATAAGTTTGGTAATAAGTATTTTCTTTGGAAGAAAGTCTGATTCTTTTGAAAGTTTGAATGATATTAAAAAGGGAGAAGCTCTTTGCGTTGTTACTTTGTCCTGGGTATTGTTCGGAATAATTGCCATGATACCGTATCTTCATTACGGGCTGTCACCTCTTAATGCCCTCTTTGAGGCAGTATCAGGCATAACTACAACAGGTGCTACAATCCTGACGCACTATGATTACCCCAAAACTATGTTTTTCTGGCGTTCAATGAGCCAGTGGCTCGGCGGTATGGGAATTATTGTATTGTTTATTGCCGTATTACCGCAGTTTGCAGTAGCCGGTCGTCAGATGTTTTTCGCTGAAGCGCCCGGACCTACGGAGGATAAAATTACGCCGAGAATACGGCATACAGCCAGTGCGGTCTGGACAATATACATAATAGTTACCGCTCTTGAAATTTTATTTCTAAAACTTGCAGGCATGCCGTTATTCGACGCATTTTGCAATTCTTTTTCAACACTTGCAGGCGGAGGTTTTTCGCCAAATCCACAAAGTATTATGGGGTATCACTCCAATCTCATCTGCTGGATAATGAACATATTTATGATTATAGCCGGAGCCAATTTCGCAATAATTTATAAGAGTTATCTTTGCAAATCACCGCTTATGTTGTTTAAAGATGAAGAATTCAGAGTGTACATGTATATCATTTTTGTATTTTCTTTTTTGATTGCACTTGTTTTGTATTTTCAAAATGCATACCATATCTTTGATGCTATAACAGCAGCAGTATTTCAGGTTGTTACCATTATAATTACTGCGGGTTTTGCTTCTGTAGATTTTGCGCAATGGACGCTGCCTGCTAAATTGCTTTTATTCTGTTTATTCTTCTGCGGTGCATGTGCAGGATCTGCCGGCGGCGGTATGAAGGTTGTGAGATGGATTTTTCTTTTTAAGTATTTAAGAAGAGAAATTGCAAAAATTCTTCACCCTAATGCAGTTTATCCTATTAAAATAAACAAAACTATTCTACCTCCGGAAGTTATACAGCAGATACTTGCCTTTATACTTTTTTACTTTTTGATATTCGGCATAAGTGCTTTTGTAATATCTATACTGGAAAATTCTACAATGATAGGTGTTACAGGCAGCATAACATCTCTGGGTAATGTAGGCCCCGGGTTCGGGGTTATAGGGCCAATGGGCTCTTTTGATATTTTACATCCCGTATCAAAAGCTGTCTGTATTTTTGACATGCTTGTAGGCAGGCTCGAGTTGATTCCTTTTCTTGCCATGCTCCATCCTGATTTTTGGAATATAAAATAAGTACAATTATTTTAATTCCTTATATGAGGTCATAACTTTATAAAAAAAACTGTACTTCTTCAGGAGTTGACTGCTCAAAAATCATATTCATCTCTTCAATCAGTTCCTGTTTTGTTTTTACATGCCCGAAATCAAACAAATCCTTTACATCAACATTTTGTTCTATATGCAATACCGCAGGAGCTTATTCCATAAATTACAATACACTAAAAATCAACTTAATATACGTGTAAAACCCTTGATTATCTGCTACAATAATCTGGTAGAATTTATTATAGAGGTAATCAGGTGGAAAATATTATAAAAAGAGAGATAAAATATCCTTATTTGACAAGACCCGTTGAGATATATGAAAGACAAAACGGACATAAAGTTGTGCTTGCACACAAAGAAGGCGGGCTTGTGAATATCTCCAGCTGGGTTAAAACCGGTTCAATCAATGAAAATGACAAAAACAACGGTATTTCTCATTTTCTTGAGCACCTTATGTTTAAAGGAACACATAAACATAAAGCCGGTTATTTTGACAGAACTCTCGAGTCTAAAGGCGCAATAGTAAACGCTGCAACCTGGAAAGACTACACTTTTTATTATGTTACCCTGCCCCAGGGGCCTGACGGAGCATATTTTAAAGAAGCAATAGAACTCCACGCTGATATGATGCTTGACCCTGTTATACCTGAAGACGAAATAGGGCCCGCTTTTACGCTGGGAGATGACAGTGTTTCTCAAAAAAGAGAAAGACACGTTGTAATAGAAGAAATCAGAATGCGTCAGGACCAGCCATGGACAAAAATTTATAATTCAACAAACTACAATATGTATACAAAACACCCCTATAAAAGGGATGTTATAGGTTTTCCTGAAACAATAGCTTCTATTTCAAGGGAAACAATACTTGATTACTACAGAACACACTACACACCGAACAATATAACAACAATTGTTGTAGGTGACTTTAACCATGAAGAAGTTCTAAAAAAAGTATGTGATGAATTTGACTTTAAAGGCAGAGAAAACTATCAAAATCCTCAATTTGAACTTGATAAACCGGTTCATGAGGCAAAATATATTGAACTGAAAGGCAAAATTAACACAGGATTTGCCATTACAGGATGGCTGGGTCCTGTCGCAAGAGATGTTAAAGATAACATAGGGCTTGAAATGCTTGCTGTTATTCTGGGAGAAGGTCAAAGCTCAAGATTATACCAGAACTTGATAGAAAAAGCTAAAGACCCGATATTTAATGTTGTGGCTACTGATTTTTATAATTTCAGAGACGGCGGTAACTTTTTTGTGCAGGCAAATTTCAAAGCTGATAAAAAAGAAGAAGCGCTCTCTTTGATAAAATCTGAAATGGATAAAATTCTAAATAATGACATAACACAGCAGGAATTTTTAAAGGCTAAGAAAAAGCTGAAAGTGCGTTTTGCAGAAGGAGCGGAAACAGTCTCTGATATAGCCGAAAATATTGGATACTATATGACTGTATGCAATGATCTTGATTTAGCGGAAAACTATCTTCAGGATTTAGAAAATTTCACACTCGAGGAACTTAATTCTGCTGCAAATAAATATTTAAAATTGGAAAACTCGGTAACTACGGTGCTTTTACCTGAAATAGATAAGGAATAACAATGAATAAAATAATATTAGACAACAATATTCCAGTTGTATTTAAAATAAACAAAAATACACCAAGATACGCTATGTGCTTTTATTTCAAAATAGAAGAACCTGAAAAAAAAGCAGGACTGTATTCTATATTAAACAGACTGTTCTTGCAGGGAACAAAAAAACGTTCCGCACAGGCTCTTGCGCAGGAGCTGGATGAAAATGCAATCGACTGTTACAGCGAAATGAAACAGGATTTTATCCGTTTTAAGCTGCAATGTCTTAATGAAGATTTCGAAAAAGGGGTTGAAATACTTTCAGATATTATAAAAAATTCTACTCTTGAAGAATTTGATAAAGAAGTTATAAAACTAAAAGGCGAAATTCAGGCAGAAATGGATGAACCCAAATCCAGAGCCCTTGACGGTTTTTACAAAAACATTTATAAAAATCATCCCTACGGTCATACCTATACAAAAATACTCGAAGACATAGATTCAATTACAAAAGATGAAGTCGAAAAAGTATATGATAATCTGCTTAACAACTCGGCTAAAGTAATAAGCGTTGTGGGGGATTTTAGTGAATCGGAAGTAGAAAATCTGCTTAAAAAGTATTTTTCTGATGTGAAAAATACAACTGATGCCGTATCAAAAATACCTGTTCCTGAATTGAAAGAGAATGATTTAGTAAAAATAGCAAAAGATGACGCATCTCAGGCGCAGATTATTCAAGGCTGGCAGGTTCCGACTATTTATCACAAAGATTATGCCGCAATAATGGTTATGAATACAATGCTCGGGTCAAGCGGCTTAAGTTCAAGATTATTTTTGGAGCTGAGAGACAAAAAAGGTCTTGCTTATGTTGTCAGAAGCAGTTATGAAACATACGACAAAGCGGCTATTTTCAGCGTATATATTGCAACAGAACCCAAAAATATAAAAACCTCTCTTGAAGGATTTAAAATTGAGCTTGATAAAATAAAAACAGTACCAGTAACAGAAGAAGAATTGCAAAGTGCAAAAAATAATTTGATAGGTAAACGTCAGTTCTTCACGGAAACTAACCTGCAGCAGGCAAGTCTGATTTCTTTTTATGAAGACAAAGGACTCGGTGCGGATTTTGAAGAAAAATTAATACAAATGATAAATAAGGTAACAACTGATGATATTACAAGAGTTGCAAATGAATATATAAAAGACCCGTTTGTGTTGACTGTACTCGCACCTCAGCAATATTTAAATGATGTCTGAGGCGGCCTCGCTTGTAGGAGTGGTACACGGAGTGCGAGTGACGCAAAGTCTAGCATTTTACGACTCTGCCGAATAAAATATAACTAAATGTCATATTTTATGAGAGGTAGACCCCATGCACTTGTTGGCTGTGCCGGACTTATTGTTAAACATCGAACTTGTTTATTGCACAGGTTCAACAAGTAGTCGGAGTCAGTTGACGATATGAAATATAGGAAGATAAAATGGCACTGAATCCCATTAAAAGAGGTTTAAAAGTACAGGTTGAGTTTGAAACCGGAAGCAAAAGAACAATTCTTGATACATACATTGTAGAACCGGACTCAGACAGGCTTACGTTGTCTTTTCCTGATTCAAAAAGAGAATATGCACCATATCTCAGAGAAGGTACTGAGATAAAAGCTTTTATTTACACATTCACCGGTATTATGATTATAGATTCGATTGTGTATGATTCACCTTTTGACGGTAAATTTATAATAGAATTCAATGAACAGCACCAGATAATTCAAAGGAGAAAGTATCTCAGAATGCCCTATATAACGGATTTTTTCTTAGAAAAGACTGACGGCAATATAAAAACGACATCTGTGGATATAAGCGGCGGCGGCGTTAGGTTTATAACGGAAACACCTCTTAAAGCAGATGAAAAATACAAAGTCCAATTGAGATTGAATCCATTTGAACCAATGATAAAAGCTGACGGTGTGATTTTAAAGAAAAACTTTTATAAAAGCAACGAATATGTTCTTGAGTTTATGGAAATAGAAGAAAAAGAAAGAGAAAAGATTATAAAAAAATGTCTTATGCTCGAAAGAAGCCAGAATAAAACCACAATGTAAAAATATAATGCCGGTTTGCAAAAAAGTGCCGAATAATTTAATATAACAGTAGAGTGAAGTATATAAAATAAGCATGTTTAAAATATTACAACATAGAAAAAGAGAACAGAAAGAATTTAAGTCGAATAACAATCTGCAAAAAGCTATAGAAAAATGCCAGATTGAACTTGCTAAAGATCCGACAAATGCACAGCTGCATGTTAAACTCGGTGATTTATATATAGAATGGCATCTCGACATCCATCAGGCACGCCAGTATATTGACGAAGCTATTACCGAATATCAAAGAGCACTGGAGTCTTATATAGATTCTGCAGAAATCTATTACAAAATAGGATTGGCTTTTTATTATAAAAATGAAATAGACAGAGCTATAAATTACTTTAATCTGGCTGTTGAAAAAAATAATAAAAATGCTCAGGCATATTATATGCTTGCCTGCTGTCATACAAAAAAAGCCCATTTCCCTGACGCAATGGATTTTGCCCGTAAAGCAATAAAATTGAAGCCTCTTTCTTCAGCAAGAGCTCATTTTCTGCGCTACAATCTCTATCGGGTAATGTCTGTCAGAACATTCAAAACAAAGCTGCTCAGATATAAAGAATTCTGGCAGGCTGTATTAACTTTACCGTTTGACGGATATGCAATAAAGAGTGTTTTAAAAGTTATATCTTATTTCCAGTTCATACCAATGCTGATAAAAGGCTGGATAATGGTGGCAAGAAACGGCATAAATGAAGCCGTTGATCTGTACAGAGATGCGCTTGAAAAAGCACCGGGTTTTGTACTTTTATACTGTCTTCTAGGTGACATATACCGTGCAATGGGCAGATACGAAGATGCTATTTTGGAATATAAAATGGCGATTATTGTTGACAGCCTCAATATAACGGCATATCGTTCTTTGTGCTCGGTTTATGAAGAACTCGGAGATTTAGACAGTGCTGTTGAATCTTATCAAAAACTTATTGAAATTCAGCCGAATGCAGCGGAATATTACAGCAATCTTGCAAACATCCTTTATTTAAAAGGCGAGGCAAAAGAAGCGATTTCTTATTATCAAAATGCTATTACATTGAACCCTCGTCCTGAGTGGACCAGTATTATTGCACAGACTCTGGGGTATGTATTTCAGGAGTCAGAAAAGAATGCAGATGCTGCAATAAGTGCTTATCACTGTGCATATTTGCTGACACCCACAGATATTGATATATTCATAAATCTTGGCAGTGCATTTTATGACAAGCAGCAGTATAACAATGCTCTTACTGTATACAGACGCGCTCTTGAGCTTGACCCGACAAATGCAAAAATACACTGCAACCTCGGCTTTTTACACTGGGGCAAAGGCGATATAGATGAAGCAATAAAAGAATACGAACTTTCTATAAAATACGACCCGACTTATGATATTGCTTATAACAACCTCGGTGTTATATATCTGGATGATCTTGGAAGGGTGCAGCAGGCAATTGAGTTATTTGAAAAAGCAATAAAATACAATCCAAATTATGCACTTGCCCACTATAATCTTGGACGTTCTGTTGCAATAAAAGGCGATAAGGTAGAAGCAGCAAAACTGTACCAGATAGCAATGGATTTAAATAATGTTACTAATGAACTCGATCCTCAGGAAATATCCGATAAAATCCAGGGACTGTTTGATTCATAGTTGAATACACAGGATAGCGATATGAAACATACTGATGAAATAAGAGTGTACTATGCAGATACTGATGCGTACGGTGTTGTCTGGCACGGTGCTTATTTAAGATGGCTTGAAGCCGGTAGAATAGAATTTACTAACAGAGTGTTGGGAATTGATTTAAAGAAACTTCAAGAAAACGGCTGCTTATTGCCTGTTGTTGAATTGAATATCAAGTACAAAGTCTCGGCAAAACCTGATGATAAACTTTTACTGGATACGGAAATAGAACAGTTAAGGCCAAGTGCGATAGTCTTTAAACAAACATTACGAAACAAAGAAACAGGTATTGTAAATATAGTTGCATCCGTAACATGTGTTGCTGTTGATACTAACACAAATAAAATGTTCAGACGCCTGCCGGAATGCATTACAGACGGTTATGAGAAAAAAAACTTGCAATCTGCCTAAATTTTATTTCACTACAAATTATAATCACAAGCTTTATATTGGACAAGAAAATTAAACCAGTTCAAAATCACCATGCTTTTTCAAATGTTCAATAAGCCCGCCGTCATGCAAAAGTTTTATCATCACATCCGGCAAAGGAGAAAAAGTAATTTCCGTACCCTGAGTAATGTCTTTTACTACACCCTTTTTTATGTCAATTTCAAGTTCATCACCGTCATTGATTTTATCTGTATCACATTCGATAAGCAAAAGACCTATATTAATAGCGTTTCTGTAAAATATTCTTGCAAAGGATTTTGCAAGAACAGCACTTACACCTGCTATTTTAATAATTTGAGGAGCATGTTCACGTGAAGAGCCAAGCCCAAAGTTATTCCCGGCAACAACAAAATCGCCTTTTTTCATTCTTGATGCAAAAGTTTCATCAGCATCCTCAAGTACATGTTTTGCAAATTCTTCTAAATTGGAACGCAAGTGAAATAAACGCCCCGGAGCAATATGGTCTGTACTAATATTATCACCGAATTTAAACGCTTTTCCTTTATATTCCATAATCTGCTCCATAAATAAATACCTACCTGAAAATTATAGCATATATTATAAAAAATACAGGACTTAAATTTAAGTCCTGTATTTATACAAAAATCATTAATTATTTGCTATAAGGATGCATAGATTCCTCATAAATCTGTTTAACTCTTTCTTTTGTTGCATCATTCGGTGCAATAGCAAGCAATCCATCAAGAGAAGGAGTTGTGAATGCAAGATTTACCAGTTTATCAACATCTGCATCAGAAAATCCTGCATCAGTAAGTTTTTGAGAAACACCAACATCACAGAGCCATTTTTCTACAAGATTCGCCGCTTTTTCAGCTTCATCAGGTGTACCGTTCAATCCCGGTGCAATCGGCTCTAAGATATCAGCAAGTGTAGCTGCTTTGTCAGGATATATTGCTTTAATAACGGCAGGCAGCAGCATTGCCAGACCGAGGCCGTGTGACAATTCAGGTTTTACTGCACTTAGCGGATGTTCAAGAGCGTGTGTATAATGTAAAAGTCCGTTATCAAAACCCACACCGCCTAACAGTGATGCATACAATAGATAATATCTGTATTCAGGATTATGCAAATCTGCAGCGGCTTTAGGCAGGTATTTTGCAACAAGTCTTATTGTTTCTTTTGCAAGAGTAACAGCATAAGGAGATGCTACTTTTGAAGTTGCCGCTTCAACTACGTGGTTTACTGCATCAATTGATGTATACAATGTCTGATTTAAAGACAGATTGGTCATCAATTGCGGGTCATCAATAGAATATGATGGATAAATGCAGTCATAAGCAATAGCCGGTTTAAAGTTCTTTTCAAGGTTTGTTGCAACAGCAAATCTGTTTACTTCTGTACCTGTTCCGTGAGTAAGATTAATAGCAACAATCGGTACTGCTTTTTCCGGTGTAAATTCAAATTCATACAGCTGTGCTGCTGTTTTATCTTTGTATTCCAGAAGTATTGCGACACTCTTGCCTGTATCAATCGGAGAACCGCCGCCTATTGCTATTACAGCTTTTGCTCCGAATTCTTTTGCCATACTTGTTGCTTCATCTATAGCAGCAGTAGTCGGATTTGGCGTAACATTTGCATAGTTTACGTATCCTATGCTGCTATTTTTCAATGCTTTTTCTACATAATCCCATGCACCTGTTGATTTATATGCATTTCTTCCGCTTACTACAATAACTTTATCTATACCTTTATTTTTAAGGTCTTTTGCTATATCTTCAATTTTTGAAATAGCACCGACACCGAATGATACATTAGCTTTTACTCTGATTTCTTGAATCCTGTTAATATTAACGTCTTTTTCCCACATAACTAAATCCTTTCTTTTCTATCCACATAACTATAATACACTATTTTTAAGATTTATGAACAACAATTTGTTTATGGGGATTTTTATTTTAAAATAAAATCCTATGAAAAGGTTTTTGCTGACTGGAATTATATTATTATGCACCTGTATGAACGTATTTGCTGCTGACAAAACGGCAGATAAGAGCAAAAACGAAGACAGGTATAAAATCACCCTGCAAGAAGCTATGAATATGGCACTTGAGGGTAACATTGAGCTGCAGGAGCAGAGAAAAAATCTCGGCATATCTCAAAATGACATAAAAAAAGCAAATGCGCTTAAAAATCCGCAATTTCAGTCAAACTTGCTGATGGGACCTATAGCAAGAGGCAACTCCAGCCAGGTGGGTATTTCTCTGCCTGTTGAAATTGCAAAAAGAGGAGCAAGAAAAAATGCTGCAAAAGCCGGTCAAATCTATACGGAAAACAAAATTAAAGATTATGAATTTAAACTGAAACTAAGAATAAGAACAGCTTATTTTAATCTGCTTGTTGCAAAATCAGACTTAAAAATAATGGAGGAAAGAAAAGAACTCCTGCAGGATTTGTATGATATCGCAAAAAATAAATCAAAAAAATCTGAGAATTATGAAATTGACCTGCTGCAGGCGGATATGAAGCTCAAAAAGCAGCTTATACAAATAAATAAAGCAAAAGCTAATGTAAAAACAGCACAGTACAATTTTAACAGGGTTTTGAATTTAGAAAATAATCTTACACTCTATGACTCTGTTGAGGATTCTCTTTTTGATCAGGTATTTGTTTCACAGCTTAATCTGCCAAGCTATGAAGAACTCGAAAATGCCGCATTTAAAAACCGCTACGACATAAAAATGGCAGAAGCTAAAATTTTAAAAGCACAAAAAGATATAACAGTTGCAGCAAGGCAGAGAGTTCCTGACCTGTACATATCAGGCGGCTATGCATTTGCTCATGACGGTTCTTCTGGTGCATTTGTCGGTGCAGGTGTTGATTTGCCGTCTTTGTATATGTATACTCCGGAAATAAAAAACGCTAAACTTGAATACGAAAAAGCACAGCTTGAATACAATTCAATACTTAATATCACTAAAAATATAATTCATACAAACTATGATAAATTCATAATTGCACAGGAAAATGCAGCACACTACAGAGAAATTTTAGATGAATCAAATAGAATACTGAAGCTGTCAAAACAACGATATAAAAAAGGGAAAACTCCTCTTACCAGTTTGATAGTTGTTGAACATGCCCATCAGGAGCTGCTAAACGAATATATAGAAGCAATGGGAATATATTATAACGCATATATAGCGTTATTGCAGGAAGTTTGTATAGATAATTTTACAATAGTTGTTGATTTATAGTACAGCAGTTGAAATAATAAAAAAATCTGATATACTGTAAATAGTAATAATTCTTATTAAGGAATTAATATGACTTCGGAACAATTATTAAATAAAAAGATTGAGGAACTAAAAGAAGCGTGTAAAAAGAATGGAATGAGAGTAACTCCCCAGAGAATAGAAATATTTAAGGAAGTTGCAAAATCCTGTGAACATCCTGACGCAGAAAAAATTTATGACTCAATAAAACAAAAAATGCCCAATATATCAGTGGACACGGTATACAGGACACTGGCATCACTTGAAGAACTCAATATGATTTTCAGAGTAGACAATCAGCTGCCAAAAGCAAGATTTGACGCGGATTTGCGACCGCACAGCCATTTTATATGTATACAATGTAACGAGGTATATGATATATTTTTAGAATCAGATGAAAAGTTACAAATACCTAAAAATGCCAAAAAGTTTGGCGAAATAAAAGATGTTAATATTCAAATAAGAGGCATTTGCAACAAATGTCTGAAAAAATCAAAATAGTGAAATAAGGAGAAAGACATGAAAAAATATGTATGTAATGTATGCGGTTATGTATATGACCCGGCAGAAAACGGAAATGTAGCTTTCGAAGATTTACCGGAAGATTATGCGTGCCCGTTATGCGGAGTGGGTAAAGACGAATTTTCAGAAGAATAAATTTACATACTTAACACAGGCCGAACGCGACATCAAAGGAGAATACTATGGAGTTAAAAGGTTCAAAAACAGAAAAGAACTTAATGGAAGCGTTTGCAGGAGAATCTCAGGCACGAAACAAATACACTTACTACGCCTCTCAGGCTAAAAAGGAAGGTTATGTGCAAATATCAAAGATTTTTGAAGCAACAGCTGACAATGAAAAAGAACATGCAAAACTCTGGTTTAAACTGTTACACAACGGTCAGATACCGGACACAATGAAAAATCTGGAAGATGCTGCTAACGGTGAAAACTATGAATGGACAGAAATGTATGCAAATTTTGCAAAAGAAGCCGAAGAAGAAGGGTTTAACGATATTGCATTTTTGTTCAGAAAAGTTGCAGAAATCGAAAAACATCACGAAGAAAGATACAAAAAGCTTCTGGAAAACGTCAAAGACGGAAAAGTCTTTGAAAAAGAAGAGGAAGTTGAATGGGAGTGCGCAAACTGCGGTTTTCGCCACAGAGGAATAAAATCGGTAGAGATTTGCCCTGTTTGCAAACATCCGAAAGCATTTTTCTTTATGACGGCAAAAAATTACTGATAAATTAAGTCGCAACCGATAAAAGCCCTGCTGTATTCTTTGTCAGCGGGGCTTTTAATTATTAAGAAGGATTTATTTGTGTTTCTCTGCACAGTATAACATTTGCCGGTTGAATGTTAAGCCATTCTTATATATTGTCCGGTTATCATTGATAATATTTATCCTGCATTGATTACACAATAAGCATGCAATCGCCGTAGCTGTAAAATTTATACTGTTCATTTATAGCTTCATTATATGCCCTGAATACAAAATCTTTGCCTGCAAAAGCCGATGTAAGCATAATAAGAGTGGATTTTGGCAAGTGAAAATTTGTAATCAACCGGTCAACAGCTCTAAATTTAAACCCCGGATATATAAAAAGGGTAGAGTCATCTATTGTCTCAATAATTTCATCATACAGCTGCATGCTGGTTTCTAAAGTTCTTACGGTTGTTGTACCTACGGCAGTTATTTTTTTACCCTGTTTTTTTGCCTCTGTAATTATTTTTGCGGTATCTGCACTGATTTCAAACTGTTCGGAATCCATTTTGTGTTCAAGTATATTTTCTACTTTGACAGGGCGAAATGTGCCAAGACCTACATTCAACGTAACATAGCAAATCTGCACACCTTTGTTTTTCAATTTTTCAAGAATTTCATTAGTAAAATGCAAGCCTGCTGTCGGTGCAGCAACAGAACCTTCTTTTTTGGCATAAACAGTTTGATACCTTTCATAATCAAGATTTTTTAACTGTTCGTCTGTCATTTGGCGTTCTATGTATGGCGGCAGCGGTACATGTCCGACTTTATCAAGAATTTCATAAAAATTGCCGTCATAATGAAGCTCGACAAGCCATTTCCCTTCATTTTGCCTTGTTAATACTTTGATATATAAATCCGGTGAAATTTCAATTAAAGATTCTTCTTTAACCCTTTTTGACGGATTTATTAATACTTCCCAGGTAATGTCGCCTATTTGTTTGAGCAAAAAGACTTCAATATTTGCGCCTGTATTTTTTTTACCTAAAAGTCTTGCCGGTATAACTTTTGTGTTGTTAAGTACAATTACATCATTTTCATCAAAATAATCAGTTATGTCGTAAAAATGTTTGTGCTCTATTGATTGTTTTTGTCTGTCAAGAACCATCATCCTGCAATTTTCTCTTTTTTCAGACGGTTTTTGTGCAATCAATTCTTTCGGCAGTTCGTAATCATATTCTGATATTGGTATTACTTTTTGTGTTTCCATAGTTTTACCTGCAAGATTATAAGTCTGATATAACAGGCTTTTAATTCTATTATCGGGCTGTATATTAGAACAGCTGCATTTTTATTACACTTTCTGCAATCCTTACAGTGTTTAGTGCGGCACCGATTCTGATATTATCAGCAACACACCACAGGTCTATAGCATTGTCAAAAGCTATATTCTTTCTGATTCTTCCGACATATACCGGATTTTTGCCTGCTGCATCACGGGGTGTCGGGTATATATAATTTTCCGGATCATCTACGACCTCTACGCCCCAGGCATGTTCAAGGATTTCCCTTGCTTTTTGCGCTGTTATTTCTTTTTCAAACTCTATTGTAACTGCTTCTGAGTGTCCGTGGAAAACAGGAACTCTTACAGCAGTACAAGATATAGGTGTCTCTGCATCGAGGTGAAGAATTTTCTTTGTTTCGTTTGTAACCTTCATTTCTTCTTTTGTATAGCCGTTATCGCAGAATACATCGATTTGTGGAATAACGTTATAAGCGATAGGCTTTTTGAACTTAACATTTTCAAACGGTTTGCCCTCATTTTCTGCAATTGTGTTGTCTTTAAGCTCATTTATTGCTGCCAGACCTGCACCGGAAACAGCCTGATAAGTGCTTACAATCATTCTTTTAATTTTTGCAAAATCATGTAGCGGTTTTAAGACAAGCATAAGCTGCGATGTAGAGCAATTAGGATTTGCAATTATACCGTGATGATTTTTCAAATCTTCATCGTTAACACCTGCAATAACAAGGGGTACATCTTTTTCCATTCGATATGCACTGGAGTTGTCAATGTATACACAGCCTCTTTTAACAGCTTCCGGCGCAAGAGCAAGTGATGTAGCGCCTCCTGCAGAAGCAAGTACAATATTTACGCCTTCAAAAGCCTCCGGTATTGCTTCAATAATAGTGTATTCTTTGTCTTTAAAAGATATTTTTTTGCCCGCACTTTTTGCGCTCGCAAGAAATTTTATTTCATTGTAAGGAACATTATCCTCCACAAGAATTTTTAAAATTTCTCTTCCAACAACACCTGTGGCACCCAGAACCGCAATATTAGGCTTTCTCATATTTTCTCCAGTCTCTGCCTCTTTTAAATCTCTACAATTTTGATTATATTACAAAAATATTATTAATATTTACAATTTTGTCTTTATTTTTTGCTGTTGTAAAATTGTATTTATCAGACTAGGGAGATTTAATGATGGAATTAGATGTTATAAGAAAAACTGATCCGGATGTTGCATCAGCTATAGAAAATGAACTTGAAAGACAGAGAAATACAATAGAATTAATCGCCAGTGAAAACTTTACTTCACCGGCTGTTATGGCTGCATGCGGTTCTGTACTGACTAACAAATATGCTGAAGGTAAGCCTCACAAAAGATTTTATAACGGGTGCGAAAATGTCGATGTAATAGAAGAACTTGCTCAAAAAAGAGCATGCGAACTCTTTAAAATGGATCACGCAAATGTTCAGCCGCATAGCGGTGCACAGGCTAATATGGCTGTATTTATGTATGCTCTTAATATCGGTGACACAGTCCTCGGGATGGATTTGTCAAACGGAGGACATTTAAGCCATGGTTCTCCGGTTAATTTTTCCGGTATTAACTACAATATTGTAAGCTACGGCGTGGATGACAACGGTGTAATAAATTACGATGATGTAGAAAAACTAGCAAAAGAACACAAACCTAAATTGATAATTGCAGGTGCAAGCAATTATTCAAAAATTATAGATTTCAAAAGATTCAGAGAAATAGCAGACTCGGTAGGCGCATATCTTATGGCAGATATTGCACATATCGCAGCTCTTGTTGCAGGCGGTGTTCATCCATCACCTGCCGGGTATGCTCATTTTGTCACTACTACAACACACAAAACACTAAGAGGCCCCAGAGGCGGTATTATAATGTGTGATGAAGAACACGCAGCAGGCATTGATAAAGCTGTATTCCCCGGTATGCAAGGAGGTCCTCTGGAGCATATTATTGCGGGTAAAGCAATTGCGCTTAAAGAAGCACTGGAGCCTTCTTTTAAAGAATATGCAGCTCAAATTGTTAAAAATGCAAAAGCACTTGCCAACGGGCTTATGGATGAAGGTATGGATATTGTGGGCGGCTGCACGGAAAATCACCTTATGACTCTTGATTTGAGAAAATTCAATAAAACAGGTAAAGATATTGCTAATGTGCTTGAAGAAGTAGGTATTACGGCAAACAAAAACACAGTGCCGAATGATCCGCAAAGTCCTTTTGTAACAAGCGGTGTAAGGCTCGGTGCTGCTGCTGTTACAACCAGAGGATTTAAAGAAGATGATATGGTTGAAGTTGCAAAGATTATTGCAGGTGCGGTAATTGCTTCTGACAACAAAATTGCTCTTCAGAACCTGCGTGAGCGTTCTTTAAAACTGTGTAATAAATATCCGTTGTATGAAGGAATGCACGTATAATGATTTCACTAAAACTTTCAAATGCACATATACTCGGGATGATTATGGCTTATTTGTTAGGCTTTTTTATCATGCCGTTTGTAATATTTTTCGCTAAGAAAAACAATCTGGTAGACAAGCCTAACGAAAGGAAAATACACCACGGCCCGATAGCCCGCTTAGGCGGCATCGCTATCTGGTCAAGCTTTATGATTGCATTTTTATTGCTTGTTGTATTGAGTTATTATCCTTACGGGAAACTGTTATCAGGAATATTGCTGGGCGGTTCTTTAATGTTTTTGCTTGGGCTTATAGATGATATATACGGGCTTAATGCAAAATTTAAACTGATGATACAGATTGCAATAGCTTCTATTGTATTTTTCCTGGGCATCAGCGTTGATACAATATACAATCCGTTTGGCGAACCGCTGCATCTGGGGATAGTGATTTCTTATATTGTCACAATTCTTTGGGTAGTTGGTATTTCAAATGCGCTGAATTTTATAGACGGTGTTGACGGACTGGCAGGTTCTATTGTAACTATTTCATCAGTTACACTGGGCCTTATAGCCGTTGCAATGACACCGACAAATGCAATCAGCGCTTTAATTGCGTTTATACTCGCAGGTTCAATGCTGGCATTTCTGACTTACAATTTTCACCCCGCAAAGATATTTATGGGAGATTCCGGATCTTTATTTGCAGGTTTTTTACTTGCAACATTATCAATAACCGGTGTAATGAAATCACCTGAATTGACAATGTTTGTTCCGTTTTTTATACTCTCAGTTCCTATCATTGATATTACTTTTTCTTCTTTAAGAAGAATTGCAAAAGGAGTGTCGCCGTTTACGCCTGATGCGGAACATCTGCATCACAAACTCTTGCATGCCGGCTGTACGCAGAATCAAACAGTACTTATATTATCAACTGTAGCTGTTATTTCCGGTGCGATTGCCAGCTTTATTGTAGGTACTCCTTTGAAATTCTTTATTTATGCAATTTTAATTTCTGTTATAATGCTGTTATTAAGCTTTATGGCTAGCAAAAATAAAGATTAGATTTATGGGTAAGGCAAAAAAAAGAAGTTTTAAAACCTGTATAAATCAAGGTGGTGCAATGGGTTCGTTACCGTCTGTTTATACACGCAAAGAAGCTTTAAATTTTGTTATGACACGGATTAAGGCAAATGATTATGGTCCTGAAACGAAAGACATGATAACTCTTTTTGGTATTAAGGCAGAAGAGTTGTCGGAAGCAGGTGCAAGTTATGAGGATTTACTCTCATTAAAATCAGTTTTAAGGTAACAAGAAAGGCAGAATCTATATTGTATATAATTAATCCTGAATTACTTTTAGTAATATTACTTATTTTAAATGGGCTTATATTTGGCACGTCAAAACATAATCCTGACTCATCAAGTCTGAATATTTGGATTATAAACACAATTTTTATTCTTGTTCTATGGATACTGTACAAAATTTATGGGGAAAAATCTTAATATTTTTTTTAAATATCCAGATAACTGTTAGAGTAAACTTTTTTGTTTAAAAGAATTTCTGCGGTTTTAAATATTTTTACCTGTTCAATATCTGTTTTGCTATATTCAATGGATTCTGTATCTTCAAAAGATTGCATCATATTGAATAAATCAATATAAATTTTGTCATAGCTGTTTTGAGGTGTTTGGGTTTCTATTACGTTGTTTACTCTTATAAGTTCTGCATCAAACGAGTCAACAATAGCACTGTCAAGCCCGCAGCCCATAGCCAGCACCATAAATACTCTGTTGATTAAAGGTCTCAACTCTTTTGGACATCCGTTAGAAACATTGGACAGCCCTACTGTAGTCATAACAGCAGGTTCAAAGCTTTCTTTGAGCATTCTTATTGTGTTTAATGCTTCCGGAGCCTGTGTTTGCTCCACACATACAGGAAGAATAAGAGGGTCAAAGTATAGTTTATTATTAGGTATATTCTTTGATTCTGTCGTAGAGGTTATCTCAAAGGCAAGTTCAAGTCTTTTGTCTGATTCTTTGGGTATACCCAGTTCGCTGTTCATAGTAAGCGCAATTAAATTGCATCCATATTTGGCAGCTATATCAGTTACTTTGTCTAATCTCTCTTCATCCGCATTTGTACTGTTTATAATCCAGTCATGTGGATTTTTTGCAAGACTAAGACCTTTTTCAATCTCATCAGCATTTGTGCTGTCCAGTGAGAGCGGAATACCGGTCATATCATTTGCTATATTTACAAGCCATTCCATTGTGCCTGCAAATGCACCTCGTGCAGGACCGATATTAAGGTCTATCCAGTCAGGATTTGTTTTTATCTGTTTAGCTAGCAAATTTCTTATAAAAGTTTCGTCTCTGTTTAAGACTGCTTCTTTCGTAGATTTTGATATTATATGTAGATTCTCTGATATAAGTTTCATTTTAATGTTTCCTTTTTTTAAAGATTACTCAAAATTCTGCCGGTTGCATATTCTTTATTTAGTGTATAAAAATGTATTCCTTTTACTCCTGAATCAATAAGCTCCCTGCATTGGTTTATTGCAAATTCTATACCTGTTTGTTTTATATAATCTTTATCGTCTTTATGATTATCCAGTTTTTCATAAAAATCTGCCGGTATATCAACTTTGCATAGCGAAGTCATTTTCTCTAAAGTTTTAAAATTGGTAACAGGCAAAATCCCGGGAATAATTGGTATATCTATGCCGATTTTTTGACATTTTTCGCAGAAATTAAAATAGTGATTGTTGTTAAAAAACAACTGTGTATATATAACATCAGCGCCTTTCTCAACTTTAACTTTAAGGTATTCTATATCTTTTTCAAGAGATTCCGCTTCTCTGTGACCTTCTGGATAACCTGCTACTGCTGCTGATAAGGAACTTTCTTTCTTTATGTATTCAACAAGTTCTGATGCATATTTAAAATCGTGGCATATTTCCTGATTTTGAGGCATATCTCCTCTTAAAGCAAGGATATTTTCAATTCCGTGCTGTTCAAGAGTGCTTAAATAATTTTTTATATTTTTTTCACTTGTCGAAACACAGGTAAAATGAGGCATTGGGGTGGTTTTTAAATCAGATTTAATTCTTTTTATAATTTCAATCGACTCAGTATGATTTGACCCTCCGGCACCGTATGTGACGGAAATAACAGAAGGGTTAAATTTCATAAGTTTTTCAAGTTCAACAAAAAGCTGTTCTAATTTCTGCCCGTCAATGTCGTCTTTTGGCGGAAAGACTTCGTAGGATATGACCGGTTTGCTGTTTACTGAATAAATTTCTTTTAATTTCAACTTTTTTCCTCACTACTTATTAATTGAAAAATAAACATCTTTTAAACGTTTCTTGCTTACATGCGTGTATATTTGTGTTGTAGAAACATCACTGTGGCCTAAAAGCTCCTGTACTACTCTCAAATCTGCACCGTTTTCCAGCATGTGAGTTGCAAAACTGTGTCTTAGTGTATGCGGTGAAATATGTTTTTTGAGTATTTCTCCCTGCTTACTTATAAAAACATAAACATCCTGTCTTGTCACAAAATGCCCGTTATTTTTTATAAGAAAATGTTTTGTATCGAGCTTGTATTTTTTTATTAAGATGTCCCTGTGTTTCAGGTACTTTTTTATGGCTTTTTTTGCTTTTTCACCGATTGGTATAATTCTTTCTTTTGACCCCTTACCTGTACATCTTACGTATTTTGATGAAAGTTCAATATTATTCATCTCAAGATTAACAAGCTCTGAAACCCTTAGTCCTGCACCATATAATAATTCCAAAATTACGGCTTCTGTTTCATCGATGTGATTTGCAAGGATTCTATCAATTTCAGCTACAGACATTACTTTTGGCAGTTTTTTTGTCAATTTTGGCAGTTCTATCCCTGTTGACGGATCATTATTTATAATTTCATTAGCATTCAGCCATTTGAACCAGCCCCGTATTGCTGCGAGTTTTCTGGTTATACTTGTCGGGAAATAATTTTTGTCATGGAGTTGTTTTATATAATAGTTTATGTGAGTGCGTTTTATTTTTTCAAAGTCATCAATATTATCAAGATTCAAAATATAATTACAAAAGCCAGTTAAATCGCGTCTGTATGCATCGATTGTGTTTTGTGCCAACCCTCTTTCTGCTTGCAGATATTCAAGATATTCAGCTATATACTGTATAAGCATACAGTTATTATACAACTTTTTTTATTAATGATATTCAATCAGATTACCTATAAAAAACGATTTATATAGCAAATTTCACCCAAAATTTTTAAAACCGCGTAATTCTTGTATATGTAAGGTAAGCTGGAAACAGAATTCCATATCGTCAACTGACTCCGAGTACGTCTTGGATTATTGGCGTTCACAAGGTCAAGTACTTCATTTCAAATTTTTATTCTAAAAATTTTCCATTTCGTTTACCTTGTTCACATGGCTGTTCGCTCTCTTCGTTCGACTCTACAGCCGCTCTTTCACTGTTTACAAATCAATAATTCAAAGAAAAACTATTGATAATTTCGTGAAGACATTTTGCACTGAATCAAAGCCCTCTCACAAAACTTGACATTTAGTCAAGTCTAGATAGAGGTCTTGACTAAATTTTATTTTATTTTATAAATCCTCTATATAAGCATAAGTCTTGAATATCAGTCTTTGTTGCCTGCCATAATTTTTACAATTGATGCTAAGGAAACAACTACACACAAACCGCAAAACATTATAAAAAATCCGTCAATGATTCTTAAATGTATATGAAATACTTTTAATCCCGCATATATCAATATGGCAAGAGCATACATATATACAAAATACTCAGCTTTCAACTTAAACACTCCTATGATGCAGTACAAATTTTATTATAACCATGTTTTTACTAATTGTATATAAGCTGTTTTGCAAAGTTTATAGAATCGTCTGAGATTTCACCTGCAGCCAGCATTGCAATAGCTTTTATTTTATTCTTCTCATCAAGTGTATAAACTTTTACACTTGTGGTTTCATCCTGAGTTTTTGCAACATAAAAATGTCTGTCTGATTTTGCTGCTATTATAGGCTGGTGTGTTATAGATATAATCTGGTGAGTTTTTGCAAGTTCTTTAATAGTTTGTGCAACAGCCTGACATGCGTTTCCTGATATTCCTGTATCTATTTCATCAAAAATGACTGTGTTTATATTGTCAGTTTTCGCAAATATTGTTTTTAAAGCAAGCATTACTCTTGAAATTTCACCGCCTGATGCTATTTTTGCAAGCGGTTTAGGTGATTCTGATATGTTTGTTGAAATTAAAAATTCTACATTGTCTTTGCCTGTTGTACAGTAATCACAGTCCGTAATCTGTATTTCAAACTGTACTTTGGGCATATCCAGTTTCTCCAGTTCAGAACGTATTTTTTCTGACAGATCTTTAGAAATTTCTTTTCTTGATTCAGTCAGTTCAGCAGCGGCTGATTGCATTTTAGTAAAAAGTTCCTGTTTTTGTGTTTCAAGAGTATCAATTTCGTCTTGTGAGCATTCGATAGAATTGTATTCAGTAAGGAACTTTTCATAATTTTCTAGTACCTGCTCCAGAGTATTTCCATATTTACGTTTTATTTTATCCAGCGTATCTATTCTCTGCTGTACTTCATCAAGACGCTGTTCATCCAACTCCATTGCCTCTGAATAATTTCTAAGCGACGATGATATTTCCTTTAATGATTCCTGTATATCAATAATCTGTGATTCATACTCGGAAAGATTTGCATCAGTCTCTGCTGCTTTTGAAATATTTGTTTTTACTTTACCCAATGCATCAAGAATACATCCGTCTTCTCCGTAAAGAGTCCAGTATGAGGAATAAGCAAGCTCTTTTAGCTTTTCTGTATTTGAAAGCACATTCAATTCTTCTTCAAGTTTTTTATCCTCTTCAATATCTTCTATTGAAGCTGATTGTATTTCATCAATCTGGAATTTTAAAAACTCAATTTGCTGCTCTGTAAGCTGTGTCCTGTTTTTTGCGTCATCTAATTTTTTGCAAATTTCACTGTATCTGCTGTAAATTTCCCTGTATTTTTTTAATACATTTTGATGATTATTATCGCCGTAGCTGTCCAGAAGTTTTATATGATATTTTGGCTGAATATAAGTATATGTCATGTGCTGATTGTGTATATCTATCAGCATTTCTCTTAAAGTTTTTATCACATCCTGTGTTACAAGAGATCCGTTAACACGCGAGCGGGAACCTGATTCAGTCAGTTCTCTTGAGAGAACAACTTCTTGCCCGAAGTCTTCAATACCTGTTTCTTCAATAAAATTTTGGGGTAATTTTTCTTTAAGTTGAATTGTAAGTTCAATAGCCGCTCTGTTTCTGCCGGATTTTATTAAATCTTTACCGCCTCTGGCACCAAAAGCAAGGTCAATTGCATTTATAATAATACTTTTACCGGCACCTGTTTCACCTGTGATTACATTAAAACCTTTATCAAAATCAAGATGAAGTTCATCAATAATTATAAAATCTTTTATAGAAAGTGATTTAATCATAACTTATCGTTCCGGTCCCACTCCCCACTGCAGTTTTTTCCTTAAGATTGAATAAAATCCGTTATTTTCTTTTTCCAGTATAACAAGTTTTGCCTGAATTGAGCTTTTTTGTATTTTTACAGATGAATCTGTATTTATATCAATTGTTTCCTGTCCGTCTGCCGAAAGTTTAAGTTTATTACATGTTTTGCAGCTGGAAATACTAATTTCTTCCGATGCAGGTATAACAAGCGGTCTTGCCGTAAGCGTATGAGGACATATAGGTACTATTACAACAGCTTCTAATTCAGGCATGATTACAGGTCCGCCTGCAGAAAGAGTATAAGCTGTAGAGCCTGTAGGCGTTGAGATTATTATTCCGTCAGCCAGATAGTCGCAAACTACTCTGCCGTTTATGGATAAAAACAGTTTTGATGTTCTGGAGAAAGAATCCCCTTTAATTACAATATCATTCAATGCAAGAATTTTGTCATTGAATGAAGACAGCATCATTCGTTTTTGGACTGTATACCTGGTGTTAATAAGTTGATTAGGCAATGCGTCGATTTCATCAGGATTTAATTGTGCAAGAAATCCCAGTCGTCCGAGATTTATACCCAGTACAGGCGTGCCTTTCGGCGCATATAATCGTGCGGCTTTGAGAAGCGTGCCGTCTCCGCCTACAGTAATTACAAGAGAAGTCTTGCTGTCAGGTGAAGAAAAAGTATTTATTCTTGCATTCAATCCGCTATTATTTAATATCTTGCAGGTGTAATCAGCAACTTTTAAAGATTCTCGCACATCTTCGTTGCAGATTATAGATATTTTATCTAATGACAACAAATTATCCTGACTAATCATACAGGAATTATACTATAACAGAGGAAAACAAACTATTTATTAATAATTTGTTATTTTAATTAACTTAGAGCTTTGTTTTCTGCAGCATCACATGCACCGCAGCATGCTTTTTCGTAGGCATCTTGTGCACCCTGTGCATTCAAAAGTTCGTATGCATCATCGCATGCTTTTACACCGGCCTGAGCGAGGTTTGGATGGCTGAGATAAAAATCAACCGCATCCTTTACACATTGAACCATTTCAGGATTATCAACTTTGCCAGCCTGTTTTACGAGTATACGTCCGTAAGATTCTGCAGCCTGTGCTCCATCGTTTAGAATTTCAACAGGCATGTCGTCCTGTCGTTTTTGCAGTTTTGTATCCACTATTTCTTCACCCTTTTTAAAATTTGGGGCGTAAGCTCTGTTGGCATTATTTATATTAAAGTTGTTATCTAAGTTTGACATATTTACTCTCCGGTATTTTTATTTTCTTCGTGTATTTTCATGCTTAAAAACATGGACAAAAATTTTTTTGCTAGTTTTGCTAAAAATTTTTTTATCAGTATATACAAAGTTTTAAAAATTTTATTCTCTTTTTGTCTTAAAGTCAAGTATATTAAGAAATAATCTTATTAGTGTAAAGTATATACTTTCTTAACATATCTTAATATATCTTACTTATAAAGATATATTACAAAAATTTTTTTTGTTGAAATTTTTATACGCTATTTTTTTTATTAATAAAGAAAGAGTTGTGTATATGTTTGAAATTTATTTTAAAACTAATACAGATTGCGGCAGTGTTCAAAACACTGGTTTTTCTAATACAAAGTTAAAAGAAATATCAGATATTTCGATAATGTACAGCGGGCTTGTATCTGATGAGCCGGATTCTGACAAAGAAAATCGAGCAATAGCACTCGGCTATAAAACAACTGAGTGTGCTGATATTTATTATGATAAGAAAACAAAATCTTATTACAGATGGAATTATGCAACAAAAGCATTTGATGTGCTGGACAATGCAAAGAAAATATATGAAGACGGTGCCTATCTTACCAAAGACAAAAAATTAATGCTGCCTTCAGGTGCATACGAAGACAAAGAACTCAAGAAATTTTTCAATTCTGAAGGCAAAGAAATAGAAGAAAGAACTTTTTGGGCACAACGATATAAATATGAATCAACATCACATCCTTTTATCTACTATGACAAAGCAAGCAACAAATATAAAAGATGGGAGGGTTCTAATTTTTCTCCTACAGATATAGTTAAGGTAAATAATGCAGGCGGATATGAGACATCGGATGGACAAAAATATGCGTCTGACGGCTCCTACAGTTATATTGAAAACGGGCAGAAAAAATATATAATAGGTCCGACAGGACGCCAGGCAACTGATAATTATACTATCATGAGATACGAAGCCCAGATTCAAGGCTATTGTCCAGCACCAGGCGGACAGTATTACTATGACAGTGTAAATAACACATATCTGACATGGGATAAAGCTTCTCGCAATTTTGTAAATACTGATGTGCAAGAAGTAATAAAAGACGGCTATTATAAAAAACAGGATAAGCACTATAACAGTTCCGGTGAAGAAATAAATTTAGCAGAATATACGGCGCAAAAAAACGGTATGTATAAAACTTTATATGCCGGTATATATACTGATAAAACCGGAAAAAATCTTTTTGTATGGAATGCTGAAAGTAACAAGTTTGAAAAATTTGACCATGAAGCTAAAATGGCTGCATTTTATTCTCAAAAAGCAGACGGACAAATAGGCGATTTTGAACAAGGTAAAAATGCCGGTGATTGCTGGCTTTTGAGTACTATATACGGAATTTCATCGACAGTGAATGGTTCTGAATTGTTAAATGATGTAATAAAAACAGATAACAATGGTAATGTGACAATAAATTTAAAAGGCGTTGGCAAGAGTTATACTTTTACGGATGAAGAGCTTAATAATGTAATAAAAGATGACGAGCATTCGTTCTTAACCGGAAGCATTTATAGTAATAGCGGATATTATTCTGTCGGTGATAAGGATGTGCTTGCATTGGAGCTTGCTATAAGGAATTACAGAAAAGAAATTGATGAAAGCGGCAGAGCAAAAGCTAATTCATACAGCTATTCTTTTATTAATTACAGCGGTAATGATGATATGTATACGCACTCTGGACAACAGAGTACAGCAATAGGCCTTCTGACAGGCAAAAACGCCAGTGTTATAAGACAGGGATTTGATGATAATACTATTGTAAAAAACGGCATAATTTATAAACAAAAAATGGATGAATCTACGCTTAAACCTATTTTGGATAATCCTGAAAATATAGTATTCGTATCGTTATATAATGAAAACGCTGAAGGGCATGCTTATACTTTTAAATCCTATGATGAGCAATTTGTTTATCTGGTAGATCCATATGATACTTCTAAAGTTGAGAAAATGTCGAAATCTGAGTTTTATAATAATATTTTGGAGGTTTCATATACTGATTTGAAGGATGATATTACCCCGCTGCAAAATGAACATAGAGCTAATCTGATGAAATGGACAAGTATAGCTGCTGATAAAGAAACATTAAATTACCTCAAAGATCATTTTCCTTCAAATAGCTGGAGAAGTGCACAAAAATAATCTTTATTTTTAATTGTAAAGAAATGTAACAGTATATACTAAAAAGTGAAATTTTGGACTTAGTATATACTTTATATATATGTAAGACAAAACAAAGTTAAAACGAACAT
>CASFNW010000011.1 GCA_949296245.1 uncultured bacterium | reverse complement strand
GACGCTAACGAAAATTTTGTTCGTAAATACAAAGAGTCTGTAATCAAGGTTACAACGGCAGAGCCGTATTACACTTCGTGTGCAGCTTCGCTGCTAATTGATTTTCTCATAATAAATATTATCAATATATAAAATCTGTCACCGAATTACGTAACATATACAGGAATTACCCTAAAAAGAATTACTCTTTGTGACAATGTATTTCCTGCGGCTTCTATTTATGATAGACGTAAAAGGAGTAAAAATGCGGGAAAATCTTTTAAACAAAAAGGACAATAATATCAAAGCTGCGGAAAAATATGTAGGAAAATACCTGCATGATTTGCAGAACCATTTTAATCTAAACAATACACAGATTATAAAAATTCTGCAAAACTGCCTCGATAGCATAAAAAGGAAGAATAAGCCAAATAAATGGTGGCAATTTTTTTAAAAAAATCTTATTATATTATTAATAATTATATTATGGTATTATAAATCTATGAGTGAAGAACAATCAAAACGCACTATAGAAGTTGACATAGAGTTTCTGGAATCTTTATACGGTCTTGTAGACAAAATTCCGCCGGGTGAAAAGAATATAAATGTGGATTTGCTAAAAGATTTGATTCTTGATATAAAACGCAAAATGGACAGAATCAAAACAGAAACAATAGAATCACTTTCTTCACCTAAAAAAAGAGACTCTATTGTAGAATCCGGTGATAATCTGGAGGATGAAGAAAATACAAAAACTGTTTTGATAGTAGACGACCTTGGCGTAATAACATATCAGCTTGGAGTAATGTTCAGAAATCTCGGCTATGATGTTGTTATTGCAAAAGAAATCTATGATGCAATTACAAAATATAAAAAACAAAAATTTAAACTTGTAATAATGGATTTGTTTATCCCGACAGACCGTGAGGGCTTTATTCTTCTGGATGAACTTGTAAAACTTTCTAAAATGAACGAACTCAACACAATTATCGGTGTAATGACAGCTTCTTCCAAAAAAGAACACCGCCAGCTGTGTATGAAAAAAGGTGCTGATTTTTATATAGAAAAAGTTGAAGACTGGCAAAACCAGCTTATTGAATACTGTGAAAAGAACTAAAAAACGCCTGTATTTTACAGGCGTTTTTTATATTTTAACTATTATATGATATTTTCTTTTATTGCTTTTACTGCAGCCTGCACTCTGTCATCCACGCACAATTTTTGCAAAATACTGCAGACATGTGCTTTTGCTGTATGTACGGAAACTATAAGCTCTTTTGCTATTTCCGTATTGCTTTTACCCTTAACAAGCAGTCTTAAAACTTCAAATTCTCGCTCCGTCAACTGTGCTCTTGCATCAGACATCTCTCCGTTTCCTTGCAGATTTATATTTTCCGGTTTCGGGAATAAGTTGAGTGCAACCTGAGCAATTGCAGGATCCAGCCAGCATGCACCTTTTGACACATTTCTGATTACAGATGCAAGAGTTTTTGGATCTATATCTTTTAAACAGTATGCGGATGCCCCCGAGCCCAGTGCTGCCAGCACTTCTTCTTCTCTGTCATGAGAAGTTAAGATAATAACTTTTGATTCCGGAGAAATTTCTCTTACCTTTTGTGTTGCCTCTATACCGTTCATCTCCGGCAGTCCCAAATCCATTAAAACGACCTGCGGTTTTTTGTTTTCAATAATTTCAAGACCTTTGAGTGCATCTTCAGCTTCACCTACTACGGTTATATTTTCAAACTCGTTAATAGTAGAGCGCAGACCTACACGTGTCAGTTTGTAATCCTCAACAATAACTACATTGATTAATTCGTTACTTTCTTCAACTGTTGTCAACATTGCAGTTTTTCCTTTCACTTGGATGCTTAAGTAATTTTTAGTTCATGACATTATTGACGAATAAAAATTTAATAGATATTATCCACCTCGGCAATATTTTGGAAAAATCCTTTAGCAGTTAATATTTGACCTATCATATAAAACGAACCCGAAATTATAATAAGAGCTTCTTTATTTTCTGCCGCAAGATATTCAAGCTCTTTTTGATTTATTAAAACAGCATCAGGATATAATTCCGCAAGTTTTTTAAAAGGAACACTGTTCGGGTATTTAAAATCATAAAAATAAACTTCATCCTGCGGCTCAAAAAGAATTTCCGTAACCGTTTTATAGTCTTTTGTTGTCAAAGAACCGTATATCCAGACTCTTTTTTTATCAGGGAAATAATAATCAATACTGTTTCTTAGCACCCGTGCTCCGTCAGGATTGTGAGTACCGTCAATCAGTAGATTGTATTTTTCAATGTATTGCATTCTGCAGGGCCAGCATACGGTTTTTAGAGCTTTTTGCACTGCAGTATCCTGTATTTCATACCCGTTTTCTCTCAAATAATTAACCGTTTTAAACACAAGAGACATATTTTCTGCCTGCCATAAACCGAGCAGCGCAAACTCATACTTTTTCCCTTTATAACAAACATAATTTTTAGAATTTTCAAATAATAATTCTGCTTTATCTTCAGGCGTCAGAACAGGACTTTGTTTTTCTTTGGCAATTCTTTTTATCGTTTCAACCCCCCTGTTGTCTGAGCTGACAAGAACGGGATAGCCGTTTTTTACAATACCTGCCTTTTCAAATGCTATTTTTTCAATGGTATCCCCCAGTCTGTCCATGTGGTCTAAACTTATGGAGGTAATAATTGAGAGTATATTTTTATTTATGGCGGATGTGGCATCAAGCCTGCCGCCAAGACCTGTTTCTATTACACATATATCAGTCTCTTTGTCTGCAAAATATTTATAAGCCGCACATGTTAAAAGTTCAAACTCTGTAAGATAAATGCCGTTGACCTTTGCTGTCAGTGCAATTTCCGTTATTAAATCCGCAAAATCGTTTTTGGAGATGTCTCTGTGGTTTATCTTTATGCGTTCAGTATATTCCAGTATATGAGGACTGGTATAGAGTCCCGTTTTAAAACCCGCGCAGGTAAGAATTTTTGACAAAACCGCACATACAGAGCCTTTTCCGTTTGTTCCCGCTACATGGATTATGTTCAGGCTGTCCTGCGGATTGCCCAGAATCTCCAGCATTGCAGATACACGTTCAAGCCCCAGACATATATGGAATTTTTCTCTGGACGTTATCAGATTTATTGCTTTTTCATAGTTGTCATTTTCCATACCACAATTTTACGATATAATCATTGATATGAAAATGATGGATAAAATTAGTTTTTATACAGCACTTTTCAGTGCAAAATCCGTAAATAAAATGCTGCATCTTGCAAAAAGTGCGGGTACATCTCTGCCCGGAGTTGTTGCATTAAAAATATCAAAAAATTTTCTGTCATTTTTGTCTCAATACTGCCGGAAAAAAGTTATTACAGTAACGGGTACTAACGGAAAAACTACCACATCCGGACTTCTTGCGCATATATTAAAAACAGCTGACAATCACGTTTTGCACAATGAAAAAGGAGCAAATATGCTCTCCGGCATTGCAAGCTCTCTTGCTGTCGGGTACAAGCCTTTTTCAGACTTTGATTATGCGGTCTTAGAAAGCGATGAGGCTTATTTAACAAAGCTGTATGATTTTTTGAATCCGGATTATCTTGTTGTCACAAATCTTTTCCGCGACCAGCTGGACAGATACGGGGAACTCGATACTACGGCAAAAAAAATACAGGAAGCCGTGGCAAAAAAGAAAGCTTTAAAATTGCTTGTAAATGCTGATGACCCCATGCTTCTTGAAATAGGTGTTAATAATAAAAGAATTTATTTCGGTTTTGATGAAATAACCTACAAAACCTCTCTGCAGGATTCTCAAGCACCGGCAGAATCTGTATATTGTCCGTGCGGTGCTGATTTGTCTTACGAAAAAAGATATTATGCACACATAGGCAGATATTACTGCAAAAATTGCGGCAAATCACGTCCGGCGCCGGATTACAAAGCGTATGCGGTTATATATGATGATTTTTCCGAAATTTATCTTAAATATTTTAAAAACGGACAGGAAATCGAAAATTGTTTTAAAATTAATATCGCAGGTCTTTACAACGCATATAACGCACTTGCTGCAATCAGTCTGGCTCTTGAACTCTGCATAGAGCCTTCTGTAATACAAAAAGGGCTTGATACATACAAGTCTGTTTTCGGACGTGCGGAAAAATTTGTACTGAACGGCAAAAATGTGCTCGTACAGCTTATTAAAAACCCTACAGGTGCTTCTGAAGTGCTGAGAACAGTAAATAACCGGTCAAATTCAGAGCTTTTAATAATTATAAATGACAACTACGCGGACGGACGCGATGTTTCTTGGCTGTGGGATGCTGATTTTGAACTTTTAAAAGATTATCCGGGTAATATTGTTGTGAGCGGGATACGTGCATACGATATGGCCGTAAGGCTGAAGTACGCAGGATTTGAACAGTCTAAGATAAAAGTTATAAAAGACATTAAAGAAGCCGTAGAATACTCTGTATCACAGGTAAATCCTGACGAAAGACTTCTTATAATGCCTACTTATACAGCATTGTTGGAAATGCAGAAATTTTTGAAAAAGAATAAATAGCCTTTCCTAATCTTTTAGCATAAATTTCACCGGACAATTTTAATAATCGTAACCTTTTTGACTAACCGTTTATTTTATAAGAAAATTAGATGTATATATCTAGCTAGATACTTGGGATAAGATTGAGTTAATGTATATAAAAGAAGTAGAAATAGATAACTTCAAATCTTTTGCAAACAAAATCACCATACCGTTTTTGAAAGGTTTTACAACAATTTCCGGCCCTAACGGTTCCGGAAAAAGCAACATCATTGACAGTGTGCTGTTTGCACTCGGGCTGTCCACGTCAAGAACACTTCGTGCAGAAAAAATATCCCAGTTAATTTCAACCCACACGCGCAGAAATGAAGCAATCGTAAAAGTGACTTTTGCCCCCGAAAATGCGGAAGAGAAAGAGTTTTCTGTAGCACGTAAAATAAAAAAATCCTCTCAGGGGTACAACTCTATCTATTATCTGAATGACAAAATTGTTACTCTGACAGACGTACATTCAATATTAGAAAAATATAATATTACCCCGAACAGCTACAACGTCATTATGCAGAACGATGTCATGTCTATTACAAACTGCTCTGATGTTGAGCGCAGAAAAATCATAGATGAAATCGCAGGTGTAGCAGACTTTGACCGCCGTATAGAACAGGCGCAAAATGAACTCGGTACTGTAGAATCACGTGTGCAGAACTCACTTTTGATTCTGTCCGAGGTAGAAACAAGGCTCGAAACCCTGAAAGCGGAAAGAGAAGTTGCCATAAAATATCAAAAATTGCGTGATGAAAAAACGGAACTCGAGTCAAAAATCACTGCGGTAAAATATTTTGATATTAAAAAGAATCTTGAAAGAACCCATGAAAGTATCTTAGACGCAAACAAAAAGAAAAAAGAAGAAGAAGCAAAACTCAAAAAGCAGGAAACTGAACTTCTTAAGGTAAAAACAAAACTCGATGAGCTATCAGACCTTGTCAGAGAAAAGGGCGAAGCAGAACAAATCGAAGTAAAAAAACAGGTTGAAGAAATCAAAGGTCAGGTCGACAGGAAAGAATCAGCTATTGTTTATGCCGACAAAGGTATTCAGGATAACCTGAAAACCATTGAAAATGCAAAAAACGGTATAGAAGACCTTAAAAAGAAAAAAGAACAGACAAAATTAAATATAGAAAACAAAAATCAGGAAATCAAAAATCTAGAAGAACAAAAAGAAGCTCAAAAAGCCGACCTTTTACAAACTCTTCAGGAGGTTTCGGGGCTCAATGAAACAGCGGACAAATTTGTTGCAAAAAGAAATGAATTAAGAAAACAGCTTGAGCAGCTTAAAGACGAAGAAACAAAAATCATCCAGACCCAATCTCCGCTGGAAGCGGAATTGAGCACGCTGACAAAAGGTGTAGAAGATGCAAAAACAAAACTTGCCGAGCTGGAAAACTTTAAACAGAATTTTGCAGGCAACAAAGACCGTGTAGAGGTTCAGGTAGAAGAACTCGGCAAAGAACTTGCCGATTTTAAAACCATTCAGGAAAACACCCTGTATGAACTGGATAAAACCAAAAATGAATTAAACGATGTTCAGTATAATGTGCAGACTGCATACAGAAAAATTCAGCAGATGGAGGCACAAAAACAGGCGTTTGATGAGGCAAATTTCGGACGTGCCGTCGATACCGTGCTCAATGCCAAAATAAAAGGCGTACATGCTACCCTTGCACAATTAGGACAGGTGGACAAAGAATATTCTACAGCTCTTGAGGTCGCTATGGGCGGCAGGATGGCAAATGTTGTAGTTGATGATGACGAAGTTGCAAGAGTGGCAATTGAAGTCCTGAAAAGTGCAAATGCAGGACGAGCAACTTTTCTGCCGTTAAATAAAATAAATAAGGCGCCCAGGTCTCTTAAACTGCCTAAAGATAAAGGCGTTGTTGATTTTGCTATAAATTTGATAGATTTTGATGATGAGTATTTAAATGTTTTCTTCCATGCATTGGGAGAAACACTTGTTGTGGAAGACTACAACACTGCCCGCAAACTCATAGGCCAGTACAGAATGGTTACTCTGACAGGTGAATTATTTGAAAAATCAGGCTCTATCTCAGGCGGTTCTCAAAAACGTTCAGGGCTAAAATTCAGCCAGACTCAGGATGAAGAGCTTGCAAAATTCAAAGAACGTTTAAAAGGCTTTGAAAAAAACTATGCTGACTTGAACGCCAAAAAAGAAGAGCTGGAGCTCAAGCTTGATAAGGTCAGAATCTCTTATTCCAACACCATGACAGAGTACAACAAGGCTAAAATGGAGCTGCAGAACCTTGTTAAAGAAGCGGAGTTTAACGAAAACAATATAAAAGAAAAACAGGAGTACATCTCTCAGGCAGAACCCAGAATCCAGAAACTCCAAAAAGAACTGGATGAAATGGAGCAAAATCTTGTTGAAAAGAATGAACAGGCGCTAAAACTCGATGAAGAAATTAAAGAAATCGAAGAAAAAATGAGCCCGCAGGAGCTCCAGAACCTCAAAAAGCTGACAGAAGAAAAAGAACAGCAGATAAAAAATATCGAAAACGCCATAGCCCGTGCACACAATGAAATAGACGGTTTTGAAAGAACAATTGTTTTCCATGACGATGTTATAGATACAAAAACAAAAGAAATTGCAAAATTAGGTTCTGACAACGAAATTTATGAGCAGGATAAAGTCAAATACAAAGCTGAGATTGAAGAACTGAAAGCACAGATAGAAGTTCTTGATGCAAAGATTAAGGAACTTGGCGAAAAACTTGTTGAACTTCAGACAGAACGTGATGCTGTAAATGCACAGTATCTTGAGCTTGATAAAGAAAAGAATCTGATTATTCTGAATATAGAAAAAGTTGACGAGCAGATAGAAGCCTTTAAAGCACGCAGAAGGGAACTCGAGCCGCAGCTTGATAATGTAAAAGAAGAACTTAAAGAAAACGGGGTTGATATTTCTTCTCTTGTTGAAATAGAGATTTCCGTAGAGGAAATTACGGGCAAAATCCAGAGACTTCAAAAGCGCATGGATGAACTCGGCGATGTAAACATGCGTGCCATCAAATCCTATGACGAGGTTTCGGAACGCCAGAACGAATTAAAAACTAAAATTGAAACCCTTTCGAATGAAAAAAATCAGATTTTAGACAGAATGCAGGGTTATGAAAACCTCAAAAAAGATACGTTTATGAATACGTATAACAACATAAACGATAACTTTAAAGAAATTTTCCACAAACTTTCAGAGGGAGAAGGCACACTTGTGCTGGATAATCCGGCTGAGCCGTTTACGGGCGGTATGTCTATTGAGGCACAGCCCAGGGACAAAGAAAAAACCCGTCTTAACCTTATGTCAGGCGGTGAAAAATCACTGACAGCGCTTGCTTTTGTATTTGCAATACAAAGATACCTGCCGGCACCGTTTTATGCGTTTGATGAGGTCGATGCAAACCTTGACGGTATAAATGTGGAAAAACTTGCCGATATGGTAAAAACACAGGCAGAAAATACGCAATTTGTAGTAGTTAGTCACCGTAAACCTATGATAGAATCAGCTAATAGGACAATCGGCGTTACTCAAAAAGAAAAAGGTATAACACGCGTCACAGGCGTGAAGCTAAGAGACTAATAAGCGTCACCTTGAATTTATTTCAGGGTCTTCACAAAAGCCGGAGTAAACTTTTCACTTTGGCAAGATGCTGAAACAAGTTCAGCATGACAGAAAGACTGTAGGATAAAAAATATGACAGAAACAGCCGAATCAAGCTTAAATCATGAATTTTATGCACCGTCAGAGGGGTCTTCTTTGCACGAAGATATTGACTTTGACACCATGAACATGATTACAACAACCGAAATGCAAAAAGATCCGCAATCACAGGTTGACGGTATTGAAATTCTTGTAAATATGGCTAAGACAGGTAAGATTGACCCGTGGAATGTTGATATTGTAGATATTACGGACAAATATCTTGCACACCTTTTTCAAATGAAAGCCCAGAACCTTCGTTTGACCGGCAGGACACTGCTTTTTGCAGCGATTCTTCTCCGTCTTAAATCTAATGTATTAGAAGGCATAGACGCAAGCCAGATAGAAGGTACGGACAATCAAGATGAAAATTTTGATGATTTTGAACTGCAGGATGACTGGAACGATGAAGAAATCAACACAAACAACGTTATTTCGCTTGATGAAGTTCTGCAAAGACGTACAAGCGTGCGTTTGAACAGAAGCCGTATGGTAAATTTAAAAGACCTTATTAAACAGCTGCAGTTTTACGAAGAACTTGACAGAAAACAGGCGTTGAAAAATGCCCACGAACGTGCAAAAAGAAGGGTGCGTTCTTACGCCAGACTTACGCCGGATGATATAGTAAATCTTGCACATGATGAGTATATTGAAAAGAGCGTGGAAGTCTTGCACGAAAACCTAAAAAAGATTTTTGAAACACAGGACAAAGTAGAACTCACTACCCTTACCCTTCTCGGACTTGACAAAATTTCAGCATACATTGCACTTCTGTTTTTAACAGCAGAGCCCGAATCTGATGTTGATTTGTATCAGGAGGAGTTTTACGGCGAATTGTATGCGGTTCCTTATAAAAAATCTCAGGAAGAACAGAAAGAATCGGCATAATCAATTTATCAGCATAACCCATATCTATAATCTCATCTAGTGTCGCAGTTGCAGCCTCGAGCCTGTCTTGGAATACTGACGCTACGGCAAAGCGTGGTTTACCTTCGCATGGGACAAAGCCCCGTCAGATTCCGCTTCGAGCCGTCACTGCTCACCTTTTCAAGGTGACATAATTTAAAATAATTCTATGGATTGTATTCCAACACTCTGAAGCCCTCATATTTTTTCACTGCCGGCTTACTTTCAAACAACAATTTATAACCATTTATATTTTTTACATTTAATTTGTAAAGATTAAAATCAGACACAACGGCATAAATCTTCTTGCCCTTAAACTCCTTATTGTATTCTCGCATATATTCCGCATAAATTGCCCATTTTGAGCCGTCCAGAACATGATAGAGATTTTTGTCCCAGACAATGTAGCGCAAAACTTTTTGTGTTCTGGCGGAGTATATGTCATATTTTCCGTCCAGATAATACACAAGAGCAATCGCATAAGGATCATTGTCCGTAACAAGTATAGAATTATTTTTGTCTATATTTTTTTCTATATATTCCGCTGTTTCTTTTGCTCCGGAATACGGGTTAAACAAGTCCAGAACAGCAAACTTTAATCCGTTTAATATTGTTATCAAAAAGAAACAGCCTATTGCCGTATTCAAAATTTTTGTGTTAAAGATTTTAGGATGTTTTGTGTACGGCTTGTCGAGGGTCAGCACAATCCAGAAACAAAACAGCATTATCAAATGAGCACAGAAAATTCTTGTAACAAAAATCCAATGGTTGTATCCAAGAATATAAACTGCAATTTGAAACCCTATGCCCCAAAATGCAAGCGAAAACATTTTTTTGTCACGTTTTAAAAGAGCTGCAAAAAAGAAAATATATAAAATTACACTCAATAAAATCAGCACAACGCCTAAGTCGGAAAACATTATGTGCGAAGTATCCGCATACCGTTCATCAAAAGCGTTTATAAAAAATTCACTAAAAACTTTTACGACGTTTGCAATTAAATTTATAAAATCAAACTTTATAAAAGCATTGCTCGAGGTTGTCCCTCCCAATTGCAATACTACAGCCAAAAGTCCTGCGCACATGATAGCAAAAGAGGCTTTATTTTTCATACAGACAGCCTGCTGCAGCCCATTTTCAGAATTTTTTATAACATTTTCAAAGAAAAAAAACATTGCCAGCAAAGCACAGAATGCAAACATTATAATATGAGTATTGGCTAAAATTACCAGCAAAAATGCGTACAAAAATGGCTTTTCTTTAGCTTTGGGATACAAAATTGCCAGTGCAAAAACAAGAAGAGGTATTATAGAGTAGCTTCTTGCAATTACCGGGAAAAAGTACAAAAATCCGGCGCTTGTTATTATCGCAAACTTTGCAAACCTGTTAAAAGGCGAATACTGCAAAAGTAAAAATACCGAAAAACACATTGAAATCCAGCAGATAATCTGCATAAAAACGGCAGACAGTCCGGCTTTTGCAAAAGGCATCATAATAAGGTAAAAAAATGACGGGTGTCCTTCATTTACGAGATGTTTAAAAAGCCCTAAAAACGAAACATTCTTTGCTATCATCCACACCTGTGCTTCATCCGCCCAGATTTCGTGGTGCAGGACAACCACCAGTGTAAATATGGCATATAACATTGTCCAGAGTATATTTTTTATAAGTATTTTTTTTGTTTCCATCGGATTATTCCCGTTTTAATCTATTTCAATAATACCTGTTTATTACCGTCATCAGATTTACAAAAAGCACATACTGCACAGATAATATAAGCAGAATTTTGACAATATTGCCTTTTATTTTAACAAACTTATTAGCAAATAAAAGAACTGCGAAAGGAATCAAAGGTGTCAGATATCTGCCCTGCAGCCCGAGTATATAGCCTTTTGTCTGATAAATAATATGGACTGCCGTAATCATAATCAAAAAAGAAATGATTACACCGGCACCAACAAGAATTTTCTGTATAAAATCAATTTTCAAAAACTCTTCATTTTTTTCATAAAAATAACTTCCCGCAAAAATCAAAAACCAGTAAAAATAAGAAACAGCAGGAGGAATCATTGCAAATGTCACACCGATACTGGAAATTACATTCTGACTCATAAAATAAGCAAGATGCCGTATGGTTTTTAGCACATTCTGCAGATAAACAACCGGATGAAGGATAATATTTTTAATGACTTCACCGTTTGAAAGCAGGTGGTTTTCATAATTGTATCGAATCAGCCCATTGCTCCCCACAGCAGGCAGTACAACTATTAAAGAAACAACCGCACTTATAACGAGCACCAAAGCAAAAGACTTTAAATAACTATTGAAAGAATCAAATTTCTTTTGCGGAATCAAAAAATATACAAGACACAAAGGCAAGTATGAAAACTTTAAAATTCCGATTAAAACAACAAGCCCGCCCAGGCAAAGAAGATTTTTCCCGTTTATTTTTTCAACGGTATTATCAAAAGCAAGTTTGAAAGTATATGCCAGAAATAAAAATATTACCCCGAAAGTAATTCCGTCTGTACTGATTGAAGCCGACTGATACACGCATACAGGAAGCATTGCGCAGATAAAAAACAATATTTTTTTAACGGGAGTGATTTTTATTGCAAAATAACATAATGCCAGATATATAAGAAGCGAGCAGAACCGAAGAACATACATCATAAAAAGAGGCGCGGCATTCATTATCTTTAATATCCACAAAACCAAAAATGAAGGGAAATAAGATACAGGCGTGTAAGAAGAAGGAGTAAAGCGCAAAAATTCAGTATTGTTTTTATCAAGAGGCAGCATGGAAGCCTTCAGTGTAACATCAAAAGGAACAGGGTCATTTGACATTCTGTAAGCATCATACACCTTATACATTGCAGCAAAACTTTCAGGCAGAGTCTGTCCCCTCCAGCCGTCTTTTATTTTGTAATTGTAGGACATTTTAGTATATCCCCACATCTTAAACAGATGCTCCGGCTCATCAGGGGATTGAAACGGCGGGTTTACAAGCAAAAACAATACCCCCCACAAAAGGCACAATATGAAAAATACATTTTCTATCTTAAAAAAATCTTTTATCATAAACTCCTGTCTTTTGCTATATAAAATACTTCTGTCGGGATAAGAGTATCTGCAGAACTGACAAAAAGAATCTCTTTGTCTTTATCCGGTTTTTCCATTGCACTGTAGATATAATACACTTTACGGTTTTTAAAGTCCTGTTCTTTTTTAATACTGAACTTTTTATAGCCGTATGTATAGTAATCATTGAACATGGTAACGTAAAATTGTCTGTCAGGCAGATAGGCCAGTAATCCCGATGTGGTCAGAGTCATATTGGAAATTATTACGGCATCTTTTTCAATATTGTTTTTTATAAACTCTGCCGCCTCTTTGCTTCCGGAGTATTTGTAGCAGATATCATTTTTATAAAGCTGATATCCGAGCCTCAAAGTCAAACCGAATATCAAGATAACAAGCAGATTAACAAAAACTTTTTCTCTTGTTGTAAAAGTTCTGGAAATTAAAACACACCACAAACAAAAAACCAGTGTCAACAAAACAAGCATAGCCTTTTCCGGAGAAGATTTGCATACATATACGTAAATATAAAGCTGATACAAACTGCCAGAACAAAATACAACTCCCCATTTCGGGCTTTTTACAAACAGCCATACCGCACCGGCAAGAATGCAAAACCCTCCAATCCATGCACAAAAAGTTGATTCTGCGTATACATTTACAAAAAATCCGCGGATTGAATCCGCTGCAGCAGCCAAATTGATTGTACTCAAAGGAGAAACCATTGCGCTTACGTTTTCTTCTGGTCTTGTTAAAACATAAAGAGCCGTAATCATAAGACAAACAAGCATTATTATAAAAGGAGCAATATATTTTTTCTTATCATCCGGATTTTTAAAAATATTTTCATAACCAAAAAGCATAGCAATTACACTGCAAAAGCCGAACATAAGTATATGGGTATTTGAAAGTAATATGTTAAAAAGGCAATAAATATAAGGATGTTCTTTTTGCCTCTTATAAAAAACCGCAAGCAAAAATAAAAACAACGGTATTATGGAATAACTTCTGGAAATTATTGTGAGCCAGTACAAAAATCCTGCACTGAAAATTACACAAATTTTGCTTAACTTACAAAAAGGAGCATTCCATAAAAACACTGCGGCTGCCGCTGTCATAAAAACAAAACTCAACAACTGCATGGTAATTACAGGCAGTTTCATTTTTGCAAAAGGCACAACAAACATATACCACAACAGAGGATGCCCCTCATTTCTTACATGGTCAAAAATGCCGTAAAGATTTAAATCCCTGACAACAAGCCAGACCTGCCCTTCATCTCTCCAGATTTCATGGTGAAAAATACCTGTCACAGCCAGTACGGAAAACAAAATCAGTATCAGAATATTAAACTTATTTTTTACAATAAAATTAACCATCACAAATAAAACCTGTTAAGTATTGTTGTAACCGAAAAAGGAATTAATATCAAAATACAAAGAATCAATAAAACAGGAAATTTACTCCATACAATTCTTTTGTTGTCAAAAAGCAAAAAGAATAACGGCATAACAGGGATAAAATACCTGCCCTGCACCCCGCAAAACAAAGGATAACACTGAAACAGAATAAATACGGAAGCAAGTATAATAAGCCCTGTCAGCAGGAATATCAAAACAAAAATAATCTTGTCTTTTAAACATACTGTTTTTTCTTCATTATTTGTCTTTATCAAAGCAGAGCCAAAAAGCATTACGGAATAAAAATTGAGCGCAAAAAGAGGCAAAGGAGCATCATTACAGCCCAAAAGACCTATAAAAGCATAGTAATACGACATCCAGTAAGCATGAACTGTTTTAAACACAAAGTCCATAAACCAGTGAAAACGGTTTAAAATAAATGCTATCATAAACTTCTTGTCATACCCCGGGGCACCTGTTACAATCCCCTGCGATACATTTGTTATGTGGTGAATAAAAAGAGCAATTATTGCCGTATTTAATAAAGCCAGAAAAATAAATACACTCCAATAAATTTTTGCGGATAAAAACTTTTTCTTCGGCAGTACAAAATACAAAAGCAAAAACGGAAGATAAGCGTACTTGCACAACAAAAGCAATGTGATAAGAAATCCGAAAACACACAGCTCTTTTTTGCCAATGTTTTTTACACTGTCACTATATGCAAGATACAGAGTATATGCCGCAAGCAGAAATCCCGTTCCCGTAGTTAACGGGTCTGCGGTAGCGGATGAACCCTCATATACAGCCATGGGTAAAAGCGTAAGCAAGACAAAAAGCCATTTTTTAAAAGGGATTATTTTTATTGCCTGATAACAAAGCCCCGTATACAAAAACAAAGAACATAACCGCATTATATACAGCATAATTAAAGGCGGCACATTAATAAGCTTCATTGCCCACAGTATTAAAAACACCGGAAAATACGACACCGGCGTGTAAGAAGTCGGAGTAAAAACATAAAAAGAGGTTTTATCTTTCTCCAGTTTTATTTTTAATGCGGAAAAAATTTCGCCGGCAGAAGTTTTTAACTCCGGATGACGGCACAGTCTGTCAAATTTGCTTATTTTTATAACACTATCCGGCAGAATATCACCGGAATATCCGTTTAGAACCTTAAAATTAAAAGTACCCTGCGTAAATCCCCACATCTTAAAAAAGTGCTGGGCTTCATCAGGTGTTTGAAAAGGCGGATTGAAAAACACAAAAAACAATCCGAACACCAGACATATAAAAGCAAAAATATTCTGCGGTTTTAAACATTGTCTATACATAGAATCTGTAAACTATCCTTATTAAACTTACAAACAAAACAAAATTTATAAAAAACAAATTTACAAAAATGAGTGCATTTGTTTTAACAAAAAACTTTTTATTTTGAAAACATAAAAATATAAAAGGCAAAACAGGAATAAAATACCTGCCCCAGAATCCATCTATTATACCGTCTTTCGAGATTTGAAAATTCAAATACAAAATAACAAAAAGCAGTATAGAATACAAAATAAAAATACCGGCAAATAAAAGTTTGTGTACGGTGTCAGGTGTTTTTTGTGTTTGCTCTTCTTTAAAATTAAAGACGGAAAATAAAAGCAAAGAAAGATAATATAACCCCGCAATATGTATCGGGATTTTTACCTCGCCCCAGCCAAAACTCCCGATGACTCCTGTCAAGCAGTCTTTCCCTTTTACAAGAAGGGTATAAAAAGCCACCTTAATAAATATTATCGGTTTTTCTATCAAAAATGCAACAGCCGTCTGCCTCATAAAAAAGTCATCAGTATTTGCTGTTATTCTGGCATTTATTGTAAAGACAAAAAAAGTAAACAGCAAAACAAATAACAAAGCATAAACAAAGGCCTTATATCTTATTTTTTTACTTTCAAACTTATTTTCAGGAATTAAAAAATAAATTAACAAAACTGGCAGATAAGCAAATTTGCAAAAAACAAACCATACACCGGCAAGAAAATAAACTAACAAATTTTTCGTTGTCAATTTTTGTACTTTTTCGTTATAAGCATAATAAAGAGTCAACGCCGTAAACAAAAAACCCAATCCGATTGTCATAGAATCGGCATTTATCATACAAGAATGATATAAAGCTGTTGGCAAAAGCGCCAGAGCAGCAAAAAGCCATTTTTTAAAAGGGATTATTTTTATTGCCGCATAAATTAAAGCAGTATACGTAACAAGAGACACCAGTCTTAAAACATACATCATAATCCCCGGGTTTATGTTTGCCAGAGTCATTATTTTCATAAGAATTACGGATGGCAAATACGAAAATACCGTATATGCCGGTACAGGAAAAGTATTGAATACAAGTTTATCTTTTTCTAAAGGATAGCTTAAAATCTCTTTTGTTTGCGAAAAACTTGTCTTTTCAAAATCTCTCCACCTTGTTTTAATATTTTTATATCCGGCTTTGTACATGCCAAAAGGCACGTACTCACCCGTCATAGAAAGCACTCTGTCTCTTACGATACCGTTTGCAACGGGAGAGGTAAGTTTTTTGGCACTTACTTTTCCTTCGGAAAGAAGATAAATCTTCCAGAAATGACTACATTCATCAGCAGCGGTAAAAGGCGGAGAAACAAAAAGATACAGTAATCCCCAGAATAAAGACAATATCAAAAAAACTCTTTCCGGTTTAAACCAGGTATTCTCCATCAAAACTCCCATATAATTATCAGATGATTATAGTTTATCCTAAAAAAGAGTGCGTGTTATAATAATGTTTAGAAAATTTTACGAGGAGTTATATGAAAAAAATCAGTCTGGTTTCAAGCTGTTACAATGAAGAAGAAAATCTTGACACCCTGTATGAAAGGGTAATGAAAGCAATAGAGCCTTTTTGCGGCAGGTATGAGTTTGAATATATTCTGCTTGACAACTGTTCTACTGACAGAACAGAAGAAAAATTAAGAGAACTTGCTGCAAAAGATAATCGTATAAAAGTAATTTTAAACGCCCGCAATTTCGGTCATATTCGTTCCCCCTACTACGGAATGATTCAGGCCTCCGGCGATGCGGTTATTTATCTTGCATCGGATTTGCAGGATCCGCCTGAACTCATAAAAGACTTTATCCAAAAATGGGAACAGGGATACAAAATTGTTCTCGGGCGAAAAACAGAAAGCGAAGAGTCTTTCCTGTTTTTCCTTCTGAGAAAACTTTACTACGAATTTATTTCCCGTATTGCGGATGATGATACAAACCTTGTTAAAAACTGCACGGGATTCGGGCTTTTTGACAAACAGGTGATTGACATCATAAAAAGTCTTGATGACCCGTATCCCTACATAAGAGGTCTGATTTGTGAAATAGGTTTTGAAAAGGCTTTTGTTGATTTTAAACAGCCCGCAAGAAAAAGAGGGATTACAAAAAACAACTTTTACACACTGTATGACAATGCAATGATAGGAATAGTAAAACACTCTAAAGTTCCGCTGAGACTTATGGCTTTTCTCGGGTTCGGGTTCTCATTTTTGAGTTTTCTTGCTGCGGTATTGTATTTTATTTTAAAACTCATTTTCTGGGAAGAATTCACTATAGGTATTGCTCCTCTTATCATAAGTATTTTCTTCCTTGCTTCTATACAGCTGTTTTGCATGGGTGTACTTGGGGAATACATAGGCGCAATCTACACAAGAGTGAACAAAAAACCTGTTGTGGTTGAAAAAGAAAGAATAAATTTTTAGTTTATGAAAAAAAATCTTGTACAAACTCTTGAAAACAACAAAATTTTTAAACTGGTTCTGGGGCTTGGCAATCAGGATTTTAAAGAAATAGAAAATCTTGTTGAAATTTACGCACTTGCCGGTGCGGACATGTTCGATATAAACCCTTCTAAAGAAGCTGTTGAAACGGTACTTAGGACAATTGAAAAAACCGGCAGAAGCACAGATGACTTTTTCTATACAATAAGTACAGGCCTAAGCGGAGACAGCCATGTACAAAAATGTTTTATTGATACAAAAAAATGCAAACAATGCGGCAAATGTATAAAAAAATGCCCGAGACAGGCAATCGTATGGGAAGATAAATATCCTGTTGTCATAAAAGAAAAATGCATTGGCTGCAAAAAATGTGATGAATGCAAAGCAATAAGTTTTTGCGACTATAACGTACAAAGCATGGAAAATATTGTACAAATCGCACAGGATTACAATCTTGACTGCATAGAACTTCATCTTTCCGTAAAAAAAATTCCTGAAAAAGAAATAAAATATGTCTTGAAAAATTTCAAAGGATTATTGAGCCTGTGCCTTGACAGAAAATATTACAGCAACGAAAGAGTTAAAAAACTTTTGAATAAAGTAATAAAATGGAAAGGCGACACAAGATTCATTATTCAGGCCGACGGTGTGCCCATGTCAGGAGGGGACAACACTTTTAACTCCACTTTACAGGCTGCGGCAATGGCACATCTTGTACAGCCTTTCGGTACTTATATCTTTATGTCGGGCGGTACAAACGAAAAAACAGCAGAGTTAGCAAAAATGTGTTGTCTCAGATATAATGGTATAGGAATCGGTTCTTATGCAAGAAAAATAGTTAAAAACAAAAATCTTGATGATGCAATTATAGAAGCTAAAAAACTTATAGAATCCTGTAAAAATGATTAACAAAGTTAAAAGTTTTTTAAAAAAACACGAACTTCTCGATGAAAACAAGACTTTTATTGTCGGATTTTCCGGCGGTTATGATTCTATGTGCATGCTTGATATTTTACACAGGATATCCCAGAAAATACCGTTTCGTCTCATTGCTCTGCACCTGAATCACAACTGGCGCGGGCGTGAAGCGGAAATAGAACAGGAAAACTGCGAAAGATACTGCAGAGAAAAAAACATAGAATTCTATACAGAAACTCTGCCTGACGGGGTTCCTAAAACAGAAACTGCAGCAAGAGAAAAAAGACATGAGTTCTTTAAAAAATATTTTAAAAAATTTAATGCAGACGGACTCTTCCTTGCACATACAAAATCCGATAACACGGAAACAATTCTCTACCGCCTTACAAAAGGCACGGGAGTAAAAGGGCTGTGCGGAATACTTGAAAAATCTTATCTTCCGGATTGCAGCCCCTGTACAATATACAGACCTCTTTTGAATTTTTCAAGAAAAGATATCATGCGATACTGCACAGTCAATAAACTCGTACCAAACAATGATTCCAGCAATTTTGACATAAAATACGCCCGCAATTTTTTAAGACATCAGATAATTTCGGAGTTGAAAAATCTGAACCCGAGAATAGATGATGTAATCCTGAATCTTTCAAAAATTGCCATATCTGAACAAAATATTATAAAAGAATATCTGGACAAAATCCGACTTGAAATCACGCAAAACAACTGTATTATTACTCAAAAATTTACAAATCTTTCGCAAGACGTCCAAAGAAAAATAATTTTTGACTTTTTGATAGAAAAAAATCTTGATTACGATTCAAAAAAAGTGGATGAAATTTATGAATTTATAAACAAAAACGCAAAATATAAATCCGGTAAAACCCTGTCTTTAACAAAAGACCTGTGGCTCTTTGTTTCTAAAGAAAAAATTTGTACAATTGATGACCTTGAACCCGTAAAAACAAATGACGAAATTACAATAACAAAATGCGGCTCATATAATTTTCACAATCATATTTTTAAAATAGAAAAATATACGGATACAAAAACACCTGAATATCCTAAAGCAGCTGAGAAAAAAGCCTTTGTTTTCCTGCCTGATGATTTTGAACTTACTTTGCGCACCCGTTTGCATGGAGACATTATACAGCCTTTTGGAATGCAGGGTACAATGAAGCTCAAAAAACTCTTTATAAACAAAGGATTGGAAAAATTCAAAAGAGACGATATACTTCTTTTATGTAAAAACAACGAAATACTGTGGGCGGCAGGTGTATGTCTTAGCGAAAAACTGAGAGCACAAAAACTGCCTGCCTATATATTAACGGTAACAAAACAGGTGCAAAAAAATGCTTGATAAAAAAGTTGAAGATTTGAAAATTCTGTTTACACAGGAACAAATAGAAAAAAGAATCGAAGAACTTGCTGAAAAAATTAATAATGACTTCGGCACAAAAGAAGACTTGACCTTGATTTGCGTGTTAAAAGGCTCGAGTATTTTCTTCTGCGATTTGTCAAAACACCTGAAAATGCCTGTTCAAATGGAGTTTATAAGAGTTTCAAGCTACGGAAACTCGCAAACCTCATCAGGACATGTGCAGGCAATGGATTTGACCCTGCCGAATCTGGAGCACAAAAATGTATTGATTGTGGAAGATATAATAGATACAGGCTGCACCATGAAGTTTCTTCTTGATATTCTTTGCAGAACACACAAACCAAAAAATCTGAAAGTAGTCACACTTCTAAACAAAAAAATAGCAAGAAAAACAGACATAGAACCTGATTACTACGGCTTTGACATAGATGACAAATTTGTTGCAGGCTACGGTCTGGATTACGAAGGCTATATGCGCAACCTGCCTTATATAGGTTATTTTGAATAAAGCTTAAGAAAGAATTCCGGACTTTATAGACCTTCGGGCTCTACTCTCAGTATGCCCCATGAGAAATATAAAAAATAATACGTCATCCTGAGGGAGGTAACGACCGAGGAATCTATTGAATTAGACTTAAGTGTCATACTGAACTTGTTTACGGTATGCAATTTTTTTATGTACTCTAATTATCTAATCCAGTTTCACAGTTTTCCTCAGCGTCTGATTTCAAGACAGCAGAACAACTAAAATCTAAATATTAATAAGATTTGTATTCTTTTTCAAAACCGAATAAAGAGCTTACTGATTCATTGTCATGAATTCTGGAAATTGCTTCACCCAGAATCGGCGCAATACTAAGCTGTGTGAATTTTGAAGAAACTTCTCTGTCCAGCGGAATAGAGTTTGTAATAATAACTTCTTCTACAGGAGCATCTTCAAGTCTCTGTATTGCAGGGCCGGACAAAATGCCGTGAGCGGCACAAACATATACTTTTTCCGCACCTTCTCTTATCAAAAGCTTTGATGCTTCGCAGATTGTACCTGCGGTATCAATCATATCATCCACCAGCACGCAGATTTTGCCTTCTACATCACCGATAACATGGTCTGCAATCGCTTCATTGTGTTTGTCGCGTCTTTTATCCACAATTGCAAGAGGACAATCCAATTGTTTTGCAAAAACTCTTGTTCTTTGAACACCGCCTGTATCAGGGCTTACTGCTACGAGTTTGTCTGCCGGTATGTTCAAATTTTTAATATATTCTGTCAAAACAGGTGTTGCATAAATATGGTCAACAAGGATATTAAAAAATCCCTGAATCTGACCTGTATGCAAATCCATGGCAAGAATCCTGTCAGCACCTGCTGTTGTGAGAAGGTCTGCAACAAGCTTTGCCGTGATAGCTTCTCTGCCGGAAGTCTTTCTGTCCTGTCTTGCATAGCCGTAATAAGGAATTACCGCCGTGATAGATTTTGCACTTGCTCTTTTAAATGCATCTATCATTATCAAAAGTTCCATGAGATTTTCATTAACGGGATTGGATAGAGGCTGGATTAAAAATACATCATCGCCGCGGATGCTTTGCTGTACCTGAACATAAATTTCACCGTCTGCAAAGTTTTTTATAATCATCGGACCAACACTGGTACCCAGATATTCTGCAATTTCTTCGGCAAGTTTTTTATGTGCGCGCCCTGCAAAAAGTTTTATGTCATGAGTAGGGTTTATTACTCGTTCACGCTGGGGAAATTCCATAGTAAGTTCCATTTTCAATTCCTTCCTTGCCTTTTATTTTGCATTCAGACTTCTAAATTATAGCAGTAAATCATTATATTTTATACATGTTTTTTATTTTTTATTTAAGTATTAAATTTTAAAAACCCTGAATTTATTTTTTGTTATTCAAAAAACGAAGAAATTTTATATTGCAATAAAATGTTACAAATGTAATGTATTGTGTATAAAATAACTGTTAATATTACAATTTGCAAAATATTGAAAAATCGACAATTTTACTTTGTACAATGTCTGTTATATCATCTGAGTATAAGGTTACAAACATTAATAACAAAAACAGGTATATAAAATGGACAGTTCAAAGTTAAGAAATATAGCCATCATAGCCCACGTTGACCATGGCAAAACAACGCTTGTCGATTGTATGCTAAAGCAGTGCGGTGTATTCAGACAAAATGAAGTTGTGCAGGAGCGTGTTTTAGACAGTAATGACTTAGAGAGAGAAAGAGGCATTACAATCCTTGCAAAAAATGTTTCCGTACACTATAACGGGTACAAAATTAATATCGTAGACACCCCCGGCCACGCAGATTTTGGCGGTGAGGTAGAGAGAGTTCTCGGTATGGTAGACGGAGCTTTGCTTATTGTAGATGCAGCTGAAGGCCCTATGCCGCAGACAAGGTTTGTTTTGCAAAAAGCACTGGAACTTGGTATCAGGGTAATTGTTGTTATAAACAAAATTGACAAACCCGCTGCTGACCCTGATGAAGCATTGAATAAAGTGTTTGATTTGTTTACGGAACTTACCGATGATGAGTATCTTCTGGATTTTCCGGTTATTTATTCAAGTAGTCTTCACGGATTTGCAAAAAAAGAACTAGAAGATGAATCAAAAGATATTATCCCGCTTTTGGACTGCATTATAGAAAACGTAAAACCGCCTATAGCAGACGCATATAAAGATTTGCAGTTCCATGTAACAACACTTGATTACAATGAATATGTCGGCCGTATCGCAATAGGAAGAATCGTAAACGGCTCAATGAAATCTCAGGAGCAGGTCAGCCATATCCATACAGACGGTACAATTACAAAAGGAAAAATTATAAAACTATTCGGCTTTGAAGACCTCGGCCGTGTGGAAATTAAAGAAGCGCATGCCGGAGATATCGTTGGTATTGCCGGATTTCCGGATATTCAAATAGGCGAAACAATTGCAAGCCTTGAAAATCCTAAAGCTCTGCCTTTAATTAAAATTGACGAACCTACACTGCAGATGAATTTTTCCGTAAATAACAGTCCGTTTGCAGGTCAGGAAGGCAAATTCGTAACCTCAAGACAGTTAAGAAAAAGACTGTATCAGGAGCTGGAAAAAAATGTTTCATTGCGTGTTGAGGATACTGATTCCACTGATGTTTTCAAAGTTTCCGGCAGAGGAGAGCTGCATTTGAGCATTCTTATTGAAACCATGAGAAGAGAAGGCTATGAGTTTCAGGTTTCAAAACCGGAAGTTATCTACAAAACTATTAACGATGAACAATATGAACCTTTTGAAGATTTGCTGATAGATGTTCCGGAAGAATGCGCAGGCGGCTGTATTGAAAAATTAGCCGGCAGAAAAGGCGAAATGCTTGAGATGCAGGCGGTCGGAACACGCTCAAAAATGAGATTTTTAATTCCTTCAAGAGGGCTTATCGGCTTTAGAGGCGAATTTATCAGAATGACAAGGGGCGAAGGCATTATGAACCATACCTTTGCCGAGTATAAACCATACGCAGGCGATATAAACCGCCAGAGAATGGGTTCTCTTGTCGCTCACGAAGAAGGAGAAGCAGTTCCTTATGCTCTTGCCCAGTTTGAAGACAGGGGCGTGTTTTTTATCACACCGAAAACCAGAGTGTACAGAGGCATGATTGTAGGCGAATGTAACAGGTCTCAGGATATTCCGGTTAATGTGTGCAAAACCAAAAAACTTACAAATATGAGAACAGCAACAGCCGATGTTATGGTTACACTGCAGGCAGCAAGACATCTGTCTTTGGAAGAATGTCTTGAGTATATCTCTGATGATGAACTGGTAGAGGTTACTCCCGTCAACATCAGAATGAGAAAATATGACCTTGTTAAATTAAGATAGTTTAATTAGTTAATTAGAATACAAAAAAACAACATGTCATCCTTGTATATGTTACTTAAATAGATGACAAAAATGGTTATTTCTTTATATTAGAAATAACTAAAACTAATAACTAAAATATATATGTAGTGATAATATTAATTAGTGGGTCGGATTTACAACTCCGACAAAATTATTTGTCAGCACACTAATGCTGACTTACTGTTTCTAATCAAGGTTATAACATGTGCATGCCGCTCCCGTAGCCCCTGCATTTTAAAAACCGTCATTCTGAAGGAGTGAAACGACTGAAGAATCTATTCCTACGTCATTCTGAGCCGTAAGGCGAAGGATCTATAGCAAATACAAAAATTAACACAATCCTACATATCAGTGCTTTGAGTGCAAGCAAGGCCGCCTTAGATTGTTCGAGAAAAATTCGTGATAAGACTCTGCAGAATAAAAGCAGCTAAATGTTGCTTTTATGAGAGGAGCTAAGTCAGAAACGAAGTTTCTGCGTGCCGTATAGCAATTATGATATATTGAAAAGGTGAGCAGGTGCCGGCTGCGTTGAGTGAAACCCGGTGAGCGAGTGCGAAGCTGACGGCAGCGAAGCGTAGTCAGCGGCAGCAACGAGCGGGAAGGAATTACAAGACAGCGGAATCAGACGGGGCAGACCGAACGAAGAGAGGGAACGCCCCTTGTGAGGGAAAACCACGCTTTTCCCGAACGTCTAATTTCAAGACAGCCGGCGGCAACTGCGACACTAGATTAGATATTAATATGTAATTTTACCTTCTTTAATTACTCTTGCTGCGCAGTCTTTGCCATTGCCATCAGCTTTACAATTTGCATACTCATTGTCAGAACCGCCGGGCAGAATACCTCTTGTCGGGTCTATTACAAAAGCAAAAACATCAGAACCTATCTGATTCGGCTTATTGTTGCCGTTTATGTCAGCCCATACGATTATGCTTCCGTCAGGTGCATCGCCAACACCCACTGTTGCAGGATCACCGCCGGATATAGACCAGTGCATACCGTCAGCAGTTGTAAAGGATATTGCATTTTGCTCTATACCATAAGCACTTCCTTCATCTTCTCCAGCCAAAGAAGTGGACTGTTCCCAGCAGCCGCTTGTATTTGCTGGGCAATAATTGATAATATTCATTTTTTCGCTGTAGTAATCGTATATTTTTTGGAGGTTTTCCTGTTCTTTATCAAGTTTTCCCCATCTTTTTACATCACCATGCTCCATTTCTACCATTTTTGTAGCGTTAGATATTGTAGAATATGCTTTTTTGCACCCTGCTGCATATTCCTCCATTTCGGCATGTCTTTTAAGAGACGGGACTGTCATTGCAGCAATAACACCGATAATCATCAGTGTTAAAAGAACTTCTGCAAGAGTGAAAGCTGTCATTGATTTTTTATTTTTTAACATATAATTCTCCTTATTAAAAAGTAATTTTTAGATTATTATATCTTTTTTTACGGGTATTGTCATTAAAAATTAAGCTCAAAAAATACATTATTTGATGGATATTCCCTGTATTAAAAATGTGAAATGATATTATTGCAGGCGTTATCTATGCCTGAACAGACCATGGGATGTTTAATAATTGAGAGGTAGGTTTTGAATTTTTCGGCAATAATAGCTATTTTTGCGGCTGTAATTTTAATACTGGCATCGCACAAAGCTGACGGAGCTTCGATGGTATCTTTGCTGCAGCCGTCTGCGGTTATGATAGTGCTCGGGGGAACTTTTTGTGCTGCAATAGTAAACTTTAAACCGTCAATTTTAATGAATGCCCTCAGGTCTTCTGTTGACGTTTTTTTAGATAAACAGCCCTCACACATGAAAGTTATAGACGAAATTATTTATTTATCCCACCAGGCAAGAGTAAAGGGATTGTTTGCACTCAACAGTCTTGTGGATAATATTCAAGACCCTTTTTTGAAAAGAGGAATCCAGCTTTCTATAGATTTTAACAATCCGCAGATGATATATGATATCTTGAAAGCCGAAATCTCTTATGATGAAGAGGAGGAACTCATAAACTCCAGAGTATTCGAAGCATTAGGGGGTTATGCTCCTACTTTTGGAATTGTCGGAGCAGTTTTCGGGCTTATTCAAATTATGGGATACATTCAGCAGCCGGATATACTTGCACAGGGCATTGCGGTTGCATTTGTATCAACATTATACGGCGTGGGCTTTGCTAACCTTCTGTTTCTTCCTGTTGCCGGAAAACTGAAAATGAACACAAGAGAAAAAATTCTTTTAAAAGAAGTTGTACTGCAAGGCATTGTCTCTATACAAATGGAAGAATCACCCATGGTTATAGAAGAAAAACTGCTTGCATATTTGAAATACCATAACGGACATCACTCAATAGAACATAAAAAAACAGCGGGAGTATACGGGACAAGATAAATGAGAAACGATTATTATTCAAATTCCAATGATTATATAAACCGCTGGGTAATTTCCTATGCAGACTTTGTAACAATGCTTCTTGCATTGTTTATGGTTATGTTTGCGACCAGTTCTATGGGGGATTTAAAGGTTAAGGATGTAAAAAACTCCATTCAAAAAGTTTTTGCCTCAGAAACTATACAAACTAATACCACAGAAACAGAAAATGTTAAGAATAATGAAACAGAACAAACGCCTCAAAGTCAGTTTGAAAATACCGGAAAAACAATATTAGACGGCGGTGACGGAATCCTTGACGCACAAAAAGTAGCGGAACAGATTCAAAAAGATATAGACATAAATACTTCCGTAAAAGTAATAAAAACAGACCGTGGAGTAGTTATCAGGCTTAATGATACTATGCTATTTGACCCCGGTTCTGCTATAATAAAACCACAGGCAAAAGCTACTCTGGATAAAATATCGCTGTCTCTGGCAAAATTTCAGAATCCTGTTCTGATAGAGGGGCATACGGATTCAATGCCGATAAGAAGCGAAAAATATCCGTCAAACTGGGAATTATCCACGGCACGTGCCACAAATATTATTAAATATTTGACAGAAATACACAAATTCCCGCCCAGCAGGCTTTCTGCCGTAGGTTACGGAGAATACATGCCCGTTGAAGAAAATACTACACCTCAAGGACGTGCAAAAAACAGAAGAGTGGATATAATAGTATTAAGCTCAGAAAAAAATAACTAAAGCTTGGAGATATGAAATGGCAAAACCGACACAGGTAAAAGAACCTGAAATAAAAGATAAAGATTCAAAAACAGGCGGCGGAAGCTCTATATTAATCAATATAATTACAACAACCATTGTTTGTATAATCTTTATAGGGGTGAACTATTTTCTGCAGTCGAATCTTTTAACAACCCAATTGCAAAATGTAACGGCAGACCAAAGCGAAACCTCAGAAGAACAGCTTGATAAGCCGGAAAAGGGGATAGTGCTTGATCTCGGCGATTTTACCATGAACTTAAGCGACATTGACCCGAGACGTTACTTAAAAGCCAATGTTGCAATTGAAATAACTAATCCGGAGCCATCCGCACAGATTGAAGAAGACAAAAAATCCGGAGGTCACGGAGGGCACGGAGAAACTGCACCTGATCCAAAAGCGGCTATTGTAGCGGAAATGGAACAATACAAACCTGCTATCAGAGATGCGGTTATTACTGTTTTAACCAGCAAGACCTCGGATGAGCTTTCTACAACTGCCGGCAAAGAACTGGCAAAACAGCAGATAGCCGAATCTGTTAACGGCATATTTGACGGCGAGAGAGAAGTTATAAGGGTCAGCTTCGGCCAATTTATAATGCAATAAATAATGCAAAGGGAGACAAAATGTCTGCTTCGGATAGACATTCAAAAACAGAAAAAAATAATGCTTCTTTTCCTATGGAATATGAGGACAAGAATATTTTTATAAATTCTCTTGAAGAGGGTGACGAGCATAAAAAGGGCTATAAACTATACAACTTCAGGCGGCCTGATAAATTCTCCAAAGACCACTTAAGAGGTTTGCAGGATATACACAAAGAATTTTCAAGACAGCTGGCACTTGTATTGACTGCATATTTGCGTATGCATCTTGAGGTTGATGTAGTTTCTGTTGACCAGCTTACTTATGATGAATTTATGCGTTCTGTGCCAAATCCTATTTCAATAGCTATTTTTGAACTTAACCCGTTACCCGGACAGATACTTTTGGGTATTAGTTTTGAAGTGTTATCAAGTATTGTAGACAGAATGCTTGGCGGTGTTGGTACTGTTGAGATAAAGCCGAGAGAATTAACAGATGTAGAAGAATCACTTGTCAAAAAGATGATAGAACGTACTATCCAGACTCTTGCAGAAGCGTGGTCTCATATTATACCAGTCGAATCTAATTTGATAGGTCTTGATAATAATTATTCCGGTATTCAGGTTGCGACACCAGGTGAAATTGTTGCCTTGATTACTTTAGAGGTTCATATATCCGGCAAACATTACGGGCTGATAAGTTTATGTTTCCCGTATCCGGTATTGGAAAATATACTCTCACAATTAACAACACAGCATATTTTCCAGACAAAAGGTATTGTTGCAACCAGTGAAGAACGCCAGAAAATGATAGAAAAACTTGATACTTCACTTGTTGATATCAATGTATTGTTCGGGCAGACAGATATAACAATGCAGGAATTTCTTGATTTAAAAGAAGGAGATGTATTAAAATTGGATAATGCCGCCACCGAAGATTTGATAGTCAAAGTAAACGGCGAAAGAAAGTTTTATGCGCGTCCGGGCAGGATAAAAGACAAGATTTGTGTCAAAATAACAGACAGATATGATTACTATGTAGATGCCCTCAAGCGTTATTTTTAGAAAGGATTTTCCATGGCAGAAGATAATATAAACGACAATGAATTTAATCCGGAGGGAATTCCGCCTCAAGATAACGAGAGCAGCATAGACCCCGCAGAATTTGAACTAAATGAAACGGCGGGCGATGCAGCAGAACCTACTGCGCATGACAATCCTGCAGATAATGCCGTCAATTATGATTTTAATGAAATGCAGGGACGAAGTGTCAATGAAGAAGTGCATCTGGATAATCCCGAGCCGAATGACGGTCCTGTTACGGTCAGACCGGTTGAATTTACTCCGTTTGACAGCTATACGCCTACAAACACGGATACAAACAAAAACCTTGAACTTTTAATGGATATTAAACTTGAACTGACAGTGGAACTTGGACGCTGCCAGCTTCCGGTTAAAAAAGTACTTGAGCTTACAAGAGGTTCTATTATTGAGCTTGATAAAGTTGCGGGAGAATCAGTAGAGCTTTTTGCCAACGGAAAACATGTAGCCAACGGCGAAGTTGTTGTTATAGAAGACAATTTTGGTCTGCGTATAACAAGTATTACCGACCCTGAAGAAAGAATTAAAAGCTTGTAAATAACAGATAAACAAATTTTATTTATAAGCTTCCGGGAAAAATTCGTGATAAGACTCTGCTGTCTTCCTCTGCGGCACTATATTAAATAACTAACAGCCTGTTGCTAGTCGATAACCTTTGCGCCCTGTTCTTCTACCTGCAAAGTTAAAACTTTTGATTTAACATTCATATCAAGCCAGACTTTAGAAACGGTTTCTCTTATCTTATTAAGGTTGTTGCCATGCGAAATAACAAGAATAGCCGGTCCTGCTCCGCTAATTACCACTCCCAGCACATTTTCTTCATGTTTTAGAGCTTCTTTAATTTCCGCAAGTCCGGGGATAAGCTTTTCTCTGTACTGCTGATGCAGTCTGTCATCAAGAGCTATTTTCATAAGTTTTTCATCATGAGTGTTTACTGCCTGAACAAGCATAGCTGTATGTTTCAGGTTAAAAATAGCATCTTTCATAGGAACTTCTGCCGGCAAAACAGAGCGCGCAATGCTTGTAGAAAGTTCATAATCCGGAATACATACCGTTATATTCCAGTCTTTAGGCCAGTTGATTTTTGAATAAACAACACTGCCGTCTTCTTCCAGAGAAGAAACAACAAAACCGCCTACAACAGCAGGTGTTATATTATCAGGATGATTTTCAATTTCCGTTGCAATGGATAAAAGAGCTGCTTCATCAGCAGGTTTTCCCAATAATTCGTTAGCGGCAATCAATCCTCCTACAATAACGGCTGCAGAACTGCCAAGCCCTCTGGCAATAGGAATTTGTGTTTTTATTGTAATCTTAAGCTCACTGGGAGTTTGGCCTATAGAATTGTATAAGAGTTCAATTGCTTTATATACAATATTGTTTTCATCCGTTGGGATTGATATAAGATCCTGCTCATGAGTCTCATCTATAATATTTATTTCTATTCCTGTGCCAGGCATTATGGTTTCTTCTACCGTTATGGTATTGTATATAGGCAGAGCCAAACCCAGACAATCAAAACCCGGCCCTAAATTTGCCGTAGTGGCAGGAACTTTTACACTGACTTTCATACTTTATCCAATATACTCATCTAATTCATACAAATTATAACATAAGCAAATTTTCTGTGTATGTTAACAAAACATACAAAAAATGTCAGAGAGGGACTTCGCTTTTACCCGAGTGCATCCTGATATGTACGGCTCGTACCTCGCCTACATCTCAAGCAAGAATCTATTACATAAAGATCCTTCGGTCATTACATTCCCTCAGGATGACAAAAGTCCGTCATTCTGAGGAAACGAAGTGCCCGAAGAATCTAAAAATAACCATTACATATGTTTTAAAAAGCAGATTGATGTTATAAAACCAGTAAAATTTTCTTAATAAAACTTAAATAAAACCCGAAATATAAACAAATGTAAAGTCGAATTTGATGAAACGTGCCGAAGATAGATATAACATAAAGATATATCTATCTATAACAAGGAGCACAAATGAATAAAACTTTTTTAAAGAAAAGTTCCGGCTTTTCTCTGGCAGAAGCATTGATAACATTGCTTATCGTATGTCTTATTACACTTGCATCCATACCTGTCTTGACTAAGAAAAAAAGAAGTTTGGCTTCTGATGCAGTGCACGGCAAATGGATTTGCACAAAAAACAGTGAGGGACAAACTGTATTCTGGTCAGAGAGCAATTCTAGCGGAGATATGAATAATCCTGATACATGGGATAAAACAGGACAAAATTATTGTAAATTTGTACCCCCGATTAATGCAAGAAATTTTGCAGTAACAATAGCAGGCGGCGGTGGTGGCGGAGCCAGTGCTACAAAACTTGAAAAGTACTGGACATCTGATTTTGCTGTGGAATACACAGGCAAATATAGAATGGTTGCTATTGGTGCAGGAGGTTCGGCGGGACAAACAAAATGCTATAAAAAAGCAGGCGGCGGCGGGGCAGGCGGTGCCGCATATCTGGAATATGAGGTAGATGAAAATATTACACAGATAAAAATGGTACACGGAGGATATGCACATGTAGATGATGATAACTATAATGCGCCTGCCGGAGGACCTTCATCTATTATTGCTGTACGCAGAAATCCATCAACAGGCAATTTAGAAAATATGACACTTATATACGCAGCAGGCGGCGGTGGTGGCAACGGAAGATGGGGAATGGAAAACCAATGTAGGCATGGTAATGGCAATGGAGGTTCACAAGGCGGTGTTCTAACTGATGTTGGTGGGGTTACTGTACTTAATTCGCGCCCTGGTACGAGCAGCTGTGGTGAGTTTTATTGTTATGGTTATATAGATGAGCGTTCTCAGCGCGAAGTTAATAATTTTGTATCTCCGTATGTTGTATTTACAAATCCAAGCCGATATGAAAAAAATCAATATGGCAATGGAGGCCAGCCTAATCGTTCAAAAGGTAGTGATAGTCTAAATCACGCATTTTCAAGAGATGGCACATCCGGATATGCAATGGTAATGGCTAAGATATATAAAGCAGGAAAAGGCGGCAAAGCCGGTCAATCAGTATCCAGTATGTTTTATCCTAAATTTGAAGCAAAATACCTGAAGGCAATAATCGGTGACGGCGGCCGGGGCGGTGTAACAAACAGCTCTGGCGGTGCGTCTAACGGATTTAGAGGCGGAGATACATCATTGTTAAATGATAAGAATGAAGTTCTTATTGGCAAACAGGGTGGAGCTGGCGGCAGTGGATTTGAAACAATACAGACATTTGTTGATACACCCGGCGGGAATGGTGAGTTAACTACATTATTCTATCCGAATAACCCGCAAAGAGGTGTCGGCGGGCTTAATACACTTATATATTCAAGTACTGATGCTCAAACTAACAATTCTTATGATGGTATGACAAGTAAAGGATACGGTGACGGCGGAGGCGGCGGTGGTTATAGTGCAAGCCAGAATAAAGCCGGCAATGGTGCAGATGGCACACCCGGTGTTGTAATTATCGAATGGTAATTAATAAAAAAGGTTTCTAAACACACTCCTTATATAGACTATATAGACAGTAAATAAGTGTTTAGATAATATTTGGCTCTTCTTCACTAAGAAGAGCCTTTTCTTTAAGTAATGATTGATATTGTTATGAAAAACATTCCTCTGCCGCAATAACCTTCATCCTGAGGGTGAAACCCGAAGAATCTGTTTAACTATATTTTAGATTCTTCGCCCTCTCACAAAACGATACTTAATCGTTTTGTTCGGCAGAGTGCTTAGAATGACGGAGTTGCGTCATTCTTAAGGAGTGAAACGACTGAAGAATCTAAAAAACAAAAGATTCTTGCTTGAGATGTAGGCGAGGTACGAGCCGTACATATCAGGATGCCCTTTAGGGTACGCCTTACGACTCAGAATGACTCGAAGAGAGATTCCTCGGCTGACGCCTCAGAATGACATGTTTTATTCGCAGAGTCTTATCACGAATTTTTCCCGGACAATTTTACTTAGTAATAAATTGTAAACAAATATTACAAAATTATAAAATTTAGGCAATTCATGAATTTGAGGAACTTTTACATGAGCACAGAAGTAAAAATAGGAGATTTTAAATGTCGGTAAGTTCAGTTAATTTTAAAAGTAGTATGGGTTGTACTCCATTAAAAAAAGATAATCATGTAAGTTTTGCAAAACATCCTGAAGAAACAGATAAAACAAACACACAAAAAAAACATAACGGTACTTATATCGCTGCAGGCGTAGGCTTGGCACTAGCAGTTGCAGCCGGTATTGTTTTCAGAAAGCCTATCGGCAACTTTATTAAATCATTAAAATTACCTTCTATGGCAAACATTAAGGCTAAAGTTCGTAATGCAGCAGAAAGCTTAAAAGGCGGATTTGAAAAGACTAAGGCTGCTTTTCAGGAAAAAAGTGCCGAGTCTATGAACAATATAAAAGATAAATTTAAAAATCTTAATGTAAGCAATAATGTTGCAGGTGCATTTTCAAGTGCAAAAACAAAAACAACAGAAATTGCGAAATGGGTTTTCGAAAAAGTTGTTACCGGGGCAAAATTCGTAAAAGATTTTGTAGTTTCTCTCTGGCAAAAGGCAGTTGCTTTTTTCAATAAAATAACTCATAAAGCATAAAAAAGATTTAAAATAAATCTTCAAACAGCGGACTTCTAAATTTTAAAAGTCCGCTGTTTGTTGTAATATTGGTTTATGAGTTTATTAAAAGATAAAACAGAGCTAAAAAAATTATATAATCTGGATTTGGAAGAATTGTTAAATATTTCTTCTATGTATGTCAAAAATGAGGTAGAGTTCTGCTCTTTGATAAATGCAAGAAACGGCAAATGTTCACAAAACTGCAAATATTGCGCTCAGAGTTCACATTACAACACTGATATAGAATCGTTTCCCCTTGTTGATATAAAAACAGTAAAAGAGTCTGCTTTTGATGCACTTCAGAATAAAGTATCAAGGTTTGCAATAGTTACATCGGGCAAAACTCCTGATGAAAGCGATTTTGATAAAATGCTTGAAATGATTAAAGAGGTTAATACTATACAAGGACTCAATAGTTGTGCATCTATCGGAATATTGAATGAAGAGCAGGCAAAAAAACTTGCTGATGCAGGGTTAAAAAGATTTCATCACAATATCAATACGGCAGAGTCATATTATTCTGAAATTTGTACAACACATACTTTTGAAGAAAGAATAAATACCTGCAGGCTTGTAAAAAAATACGGAATGGAGCTTTGCTGCGGGGTGATTCTCGGTATGGGGGAAAGTGTTGAACAGCGTATTGAAATGGCAATAACACTTTCAGATATTGCGCCGGATTCAATCCCTGTAAATATATTAATGCCTATAGCAAAAACTCCGTTTGAAAGCTACATAGATAAAATCGATGAAGAACATATATTGAGAACTCTTGCAATATTTAAGATTGCAAATCCGTCTTCGATTCTGAGACTCTGCGGGGGCAGGATGAGATTAAGTATTGAAAATCAGGAAAAGGCTCTGAGGTGCTGTGTTGAGGGACTAATGGTCGGCAACTATCTTACCACAATAGGACAGGCGCCAAATCAGGATATAGAAATGGTTCAAAGAATAGGAAAAAAGATAAAATGTTAGATTATATTAAAGGCAAACTCATTTCCAAACAAACTGCAGGTGCAAAAGGAGCAACGATTGTTGTAGAAAATAACAATATCGGATATCTCATTAACACAACAAACAGAAATATCTCTATTGCCGGTGAAACCGGAGACGAAATAAAAATTTATACCTGTCTGATTCACAGAGAAGATGCAATGCTTTTGTGCGGCTTTTTAAACAGAGAAGACAGGGATATCTTTAATATTCTTATAACTGTATCCGGTGTGGGTATGAAAGTTGCACTTGTGCTTCTGGATGAATTTTCGGGATGCGACTTGATTTCCGTTGTAATAAGAGGAGATTTTAAAGAACTCTCAAGAGCTAAAGGAATAGGTCCAAAACTTGCTCAAAAAATAATTCTTGAACTTAAAGATAAACTCATCAACTGGCAAAAAACATCTCCGATAGATATTTCTGATATTAATACAAATATTGAAGAAGTTTCTGACGAAGCAATAACAGAAGCACAGGCAGTGCTTTTGTCTCTCGGATATTCAGTAAATGAAGCTAAAAACGCTATAAAGATTGCCTGCCAAACAGCAAAGAAAGATTCTTCGGAAGAGATATTAAAAGAATCATTACAGTATCTGGCAAAAGAGAACATTTGAAACGGCTTTCGCTTGTACTCCGGAGTATCCTGTCAGTATGGCTAAAGCTTCAGGCTGTCTGAGTAAGCCCTCACTTGTACCCGAGGGCATCCTGATTCGGACGGCTTGTATTAATCTTTATACTGCACGCAAAAGCTTCGCTTTTGACTTAGCACCTTTCATAAAAGCAACATTTAGTTGCTTTTATTCGGCAGAGCCTCCATCCGAAACGTGCAAAAGGCTCCTTCATACGGAGTCTTTTGCACGGAGATACGAAGTATCTCCGTAAAGTATAAAAATTGGAAACTGTCCGAGCGTGAAGAAAATCTAAGAGCAGATTTTGGCAAGGCTGACCACTCTGCCGAACAAACAATCCGGTGAATTGTTTGTGAGAGGGAAGTGGGAACGCTGTCCTGTGAAAAAGTTTGACGAAGTGTGATTTGCAAAGCAAATCTAAACGGAGTGCAAAAACTTTTGAACCGGCAACAATCCAAGACATAGTTGGAGTCAGTTGACGATATGAAATATTTGTATAATATTTTTTCAGGTTTTATAGTAAAAAAGTATTAGACTTTTCTGCCTGATATTTTCAAAAATAAAGTATAAAACAGGACAATTGAGACAGCCGTAAAATCCGTTTAAGTTAATTTCGGATACGTATAAACGGGTTTTTTGAATTATGCACAACAATAGACTGTTTTTAATATCAGTTGTAATTTTTTGTTTGTTTACGGCTTTTAATCTACAGGTCTGGGGGATTGATACTGTAGCTTCCAGGCTGGATGAGGCGGAAAAAAGCTTTTTCGGCTACACATATCATGGCAGCAATGAATCAAGACTGTCCAGATTAGAGAAGAATATATACGGCAGAACAAATGCCGGAAGTCAAAGGCAAAGAGCGGAGAAAATTTATAAAGATATGAACCTCGACATACAGACCGGCGCTGCTGCACCTGTACAACCTCAAACAGAGCAGGCGTCTGCTGATATAGGGCCGAAAGCCGAAGCAGGCATAAAATATCCGGTTGTGGATAAACTGGAAGAAAAAGTATTTAAAAAGACTTATCCTGATGAGGATATTTATTTAAGGCTTTCAAGGCTTGAAAAACAGACTTTTAAAAAAGAAAGCACCCTCTCTTTAAATGAAAGAGTGGATGCTTTGCGTAATAAAATTTTGGGAGGTGATTCAAGGACTGCTGCGGAAATTGACCCTGATACAGAAGAAATTGTTCTTGAAAACGGAAGAAAATATATTGAAAGTCCGTATTTTGGCAGCGGTAATAATGATTCGCACTACAATTATTACAGCTATGAAGGGTCTAAAAACAGAATTCCTCAGCAGAACAGTTTAGAAGATGACAATTCTTATGACTATGCCCAGACCACGGGCGAAAGATATGCCCAGAATTATGACCTAGACATTTTGGAAAAGCAGCTCTTCGGTAAAAGATTTATACAGGAGCCGCCCTCCAAACGTCTTGCCCGTCTCGAAAACAAAGTGTTTCAACGTACCTTTAGTGATAACGATGAAGCCAGAACCCAGAGGCTTCTGGCGGTTACTACCGCACAAAAGACATCTAAAGCTTACGACTCCAACAAATGGGCACAGCGTATAAATACGGGCATACAAATAGGCAGTATACTGCTTATGGTTTTAGCAATGATTCTTTAGAAATTAGTATAAGCCCGTAAATATTTGTCCGAACGTTGCATCATAAACATTTTGGACAGGGGTAAATATTTTGCTAAAGAATCCTTTTTTAGCAGGGGTGTTGCACTGATTACAGGCAGGAAGATATGTTCTTTGCTGTACCGGTGAAACTATATAACTATAGCTTACAGGAGCAGCTGCACCTGTCGGTACTCCTATTGAACATGAATTTTGCATTGGTACAGGTTTTAAAGAACATGACGCAAATGCGGTTGTTGCTGCCATAATCATTGCAGCTGCAGTAAGTGCTAATATCTTTTTCATAATAAATTCTCCTTTTATTCTGCGTGAGTGTTTTGCTTCTCACATTCCCATTTTTACATTTTTGAAAAAAATTACATTAGACTAAACGGCTAAGTAAATTTATAATCCTGTTTAATAATATTTTCGTAAAAACTAATTAAAATATGATATAATCAACCTATTAATATATTATCAGGGGGTGTCATTACTGATGACAAGCAGCAATACAATTTATTTTGTGGATGTTACAAACAGAGACGGTGTACAGACTTCACGTCTGGGGCTTGCAAAACTTCAAAAAACAATAATAAATATTATGCTTGATGACATGGGTATAACACAGTCAGAATTTGGCTTTCCTACAACTAAACACGAACTCAATTATCTTAACGGAAATCTGGAGCTCGTTGACAGGGGTGTAATTAAAAGAACAAAACTTTCCGGCTGGATGCGTGCAATAGCAAAAGATGTTGTAGAATCCTTTAGAAATGTACCACGCCTGAAATATGTAAATCTTTCGCAGTCTACGTCTGACCAGATGATAAACGGAAAATACGGCGGCAAAAAGACTAAAGAAGATATTTTGTCCCAAACAATAGAAGCAGTAGAAGCTGCAAAAACCTGCGGGGCGGAAATTATAGGAGTAAATGCTGAAGATGCTTCAAGAAGCGACCTGGATTATCTTATAAAATATGCTAAAGAATGCAAAAAGCATGGTGCCAGCCGTTTCAGATACTGTGATACTCTGGGATATGAAGATCCGCATACATCATATGAGCGTATTTATGCTATAGCAAAAGAAGCTCAGATTGATATGGAAATGCATTTTCATAACGATCTCGGTATGGCTGTAGGATGTTCCGTACTCGGTGCAAAAGCTGCAATTGATGCAGGTGTGGACGCATATATAAATACAGCTATCAATGGAATGGGCGAGCGTGCCGGCAATGCAGATTTAATTTCCTGTCTTCTTGCAGTTAAAAAATCAGCAGGATTTGAAAAAAAATACAATGTAGACCCGCAAATTGACCTGTCAAAAGCCTGGAAGCTTGCCAAATACACGTCTCATGCTTTTGGTGTTCCTATTCCCGCAAATCAGCCGGCAGTAGGAGGAAATGCATTTGCTCATGAATCAGGTATCCATGCTGACGGTGCACTGAAAGACAGAAGAAACTATGAACTCTATGATTTTGAAGAATTAGGCAGAGGCGAGCCTGAAATTGTAGAAACCGGACGGATGATTACTGTCGGAGAATACGGCGGTATCAAAGGATTCAGAAACGTATATAAAAATCTTGAACTGGAATTTCATGATGAAGACGAAGCAAGAAATATTCTGGAACTTGCACGTTACGCAAATGTACATACCCAGCTGCCTTTAACCGACAGCGAGCTTCGTTTTATCTATTATTATCCTGATATTGCGGCAAAGATTATGACAGTTACTCCGTACTATATGCCGACAGGAGAATTGAAAAAACGTTTAGAATCTCAGGGCAATATTTCTGCTTCTATAGTATAATAGACTTATAAAGGATTTATATAATGTCACTAAAAGCAAGAATTGAAGCAGTTTTATTTATAACAGCACAGGCTCTGGAAGTGCAGGATATTGCAGAAATATTGAAAGAAGAACCGGATACTATAGAAGAAGCACTTCTTGAGCTTATTATGGATTATTCAGCCCGTGAAGGTGCACTTGAAATAGATGATGAAAACGGATATATTCTGCAGGTGAAACAGGATTATATGGATATAGTCGAACAGCTCTGCCCTGTTGAATTGAAACCGGCTGTTTTAAAAACATTGACTATCATTGCACTGAAAGAGCCTATTAGGCAGTCTTATCTTAAAGAACTGCGTTCCAATGCATATGAACATGTTCAGGAACTTTTAAAAATGGGACTTATCTCCCGTCACAGAGACAAAAACGGACGTTCTTTCAATCTTAAAACAACGCCAAAATTCAAAGAGTATTTTAAACTAAAAGGCGATGCAAAAACTCTTGCAAAAATTATAGATCTTGAAAAACAGGCAAGAGATAACGGTGAGGATGAAGACAGCATAGACCTGTCTGAATTTGTGGAAGAAAATTAGACATATTTTTCTGCAGACAAAGACTGCTTTTTATTTTATTCGCCCCTTGGTATTAGTGTACATCCTGTATTCGGATTGTATTCGCATATACAGTTTTTGCCGTTATTTTTTGCGTTATACAGAGCAACATCCGCAAGTTCTATAAGTGTCTGCTCATCCAGTGCGCAGGACGGGTATTCACTCATACCTATACTTACCGTCGGGCATATATTGATGTTATCTTTTACATTTATTTTAATCTGGCTTATGTTCTTCCTTATTCTTTCAGCAATAATCTTTGCATCCTGAATATTTGTTTCAGGAAGAATTACCGTAAATTCTTCACCGCCGTATCTTGATGCAATGTCAATTTTTCTTATTGTTTGTTGTATACAGCTGGCTATTTCTCTTAAAACCTGGTCTCCTACAGGGTGTCCGTAAGTATCATTTACACTCTTAAAGTTATCAATATCCATCATCAAAAGTGTCATTTCATGGTTATAGCGGGATGAACGTTTGATTTCATTTTCCAGCAATGTGTAGAAGTGTCTGTAAATATATAATTTTGTAAGACCGTCTTTTGTGGCCAGTTCATACAATTTTGCGTTATCAATCGCAATAGCAGCCTGATTTGCAAGTGCTTCTATAAATTCCAGATCCTGTTTGTTGAATAATTTACCGTTTTGTTTGTTCGTTATATTTATAACACCAATCGGCTCTCCTTTGGCAATCAATGGCACACATAAAAGAGAATTTACATTCAATTCCTGCCCGTTGTCTATAAATCTCGGGTCATTCTGACCGAGGTTTGAGATAATTGATTTCTTTTCTACAAATACAGTACCTGCGATACCTTCGCCTACTTTTATTTTTGAACACTCAACAAGACCGTTATTGATTTCTGTTTCAAGATTTTTATCAGCAAGCCCGTATACAACTTTTGTCTGCAATACATTTTCTGCAAAGTTATACAACATCAATGAACCCTTTTCTGCATCAATTGTTTCAAGAGCTTTGTTTAAAATTACTCTTAAAAGACGTTTCAGGTCATCAATAAAGTTAACCGCCTGAGAAATATTATAAAGAATAGAAATATTATGCAGGGATTTTTGCAGTTTCTTTAAATCATTTTCCTGCTCTCTTCTTTTTATATATTTTATTAAGATTGGGCCTATATAATTAAATACTTTATTTAAATATAGTAAATCTTCCGTGCTGAATGAGGTTCCGTCAGTTTTGCCTCCTATAGAACACACAAAATAAGGAACAGCGTCTTTCTGAAATAATTTAAAATAACAACTGTCAAGATTTTGCAGGTCGTATTTTTCCCAGAATGATTTGTATATCGGCTTATTATTATCATCCGAAACTTTTATAAATTCATTTTTGTTTAGAACTTCCCAAAATCCTTCCTCATCATTTTCAAACTGAAAAAATTCATGGTCATCAGCGTTTGGATTCGAGACCATATAATAAACTTTGTCATGATTGATAAAAAATCTGACATTGTCTATATTGAGAGCCTGAGTGACAAAAACGGTAACCTTCTCAATTAAGTCTTCAATCGAATCAGCCTGTGTAGCAATAATACTCAGTTCAAATAAACTGTTAAGGTCATAAAAGTTTTTTTGAAGAGTGTTAATTTTTTCCGAAAGATTCTCCATAGTACATATTTTATTAAAATTTTTGTAATAATTCAATCAATTAAATGGATGCTATTTTTCCTTTTCTTACAATTGTTTTGTACGACTTGATAATTGTCAGGCTCCTTTATATAATTAAATATACTATGGAATGTTTACACAGAAAAAAAGAACCGGTTTTGGGTTTTGGGGTGGATTTATTTACATTTGAAGAGGCTCTTCAGTATGTTCATACTTGCTTAAAAGAAAATAATGGCATGCAAATTGTTACAATAAATCCTGAAATGATTTCTTTAGGAAATAAAGATAAAGAATTTGCTGCCGTATTAAATAATGCTGATCTGGTAATACCTGATGGAGTCGGTGTTAAAATTGCGTTGAAAATAAAGGGAATATCACAGGAAAACATTCCCGGAATTGAGTTTTCAAAAAAATTAATTGGACTGTGCGAGCTTGAGGGCTTTAGTATAGGTCTTATCGGCGCAAAGGAAGAGGTAATTCAAAAAGCTGTACAAAATATACGTAATGAACATGCGAATCTAAATATTACCTATATAAGAAACGGTTATTTTGACGAAGAACAGGAAAAGATAATAGTTGAGGAATTAAAAGCAGTTTCTCCGAGAGTTTTATTTGTTGCGCTGGGTGCTCCAAAGCAGGAACTTTTTATTTCCAAACTCAAACCGCAAATGCCTAACACTGTTTTTATAGGTGTTGGAGGAAGTTTTGATGTATGGTCCGGAATGGTAAAAAGAGCGCCCAAAATATATCAGACACTCGGGTTGGAATGGCTATACCGCACAGTAAAAGAACCTGCACGTTTTAAGAGAATTTTTCCTGCTTTGCCATTGTTTTTGATTCAGGTTATAATAGAAGCAATACACGAGAATTTGGTAAAATAAAATGATTCAATTAAGAGGTGTTACAAAAAAATATAAGAATAATTATGCTTTAAGAAACATTAATCTTGACATAATGTCCGGTGAGTTTGTTTTTATTACGGGTTCTTCCGGTGCAGGCAAATCCACCCTCATGAAGCTTTTGTATAAAGAAGAAACACCAACCTCGGGCAGTGTAATGATAGGCGGGATAAATATAGCCAATCTGCCTTCGGAAAAGGTTCCGAACCTGCGAAGATGCATGGGTATTGTTTTTCAGGATTATAAACTTCTTATGAATCAAAGTGTATATGACAATTGCGCTTATGTAATCAGAACTCTCGGAATGAGCTCAAAAGAAATAGAAGCGAGAGTTTCCGGTGCTTTGAAAGTTGTAGGACTGTACGATAAAATGAAAGCAAAAGCATCTGAACTTTCCGGCGGTGAACAGCAGAGAGTGTCTATTGCCCGTGCAATTGTAAACGGCCCCCCGCTTTTGATTGCGGATGAGCCGACAGGGAATCTTGACCCTAAGAATTCAATGGAGATTATGCAGATTTTAGAACAAGTCAATCAGAAGGGCATTACTGTATTGGTTTCTACTCACGATCATGCTATGGTTGATTATTTCAGGAAAAGAGTTTTAACGCTTGAAAACGGACAAATAGTTCGTGATGTTCAGGCAGGTACATATGAATAGTGTTGGATTAAGATTTTTTGTAAATCTAAAAATGAGATTGAGATATGAGTGAAGAATCAACAAAAGCAATTATAAAAAAGAAGGTGAAAGCGCATATTCCGAAGGATTGGCTGAAAGAACTGAGAATTATATACAGAATTTCTCTTGAAACAATTTACGGAATAAAAAGAACAGGCTGGATAAATATTGCTATTATAACGACAATGGCAGCTATTTTGACTATATTCGGCAGTTTATTCAGGTTTACAATATCGCTTAATTCTTTTGTTCATGAACTGGGGAATGCTCTTGAAATATCGGTATATATAAAATCTGATGCAAAAACAGAAACTGTTGCACAGGAGATAAGAGGGCTCGAACATGTTGAACGGGTAAAAATCATACCAAAAGAAAAATCATGGGCAGATTTAAAAAGAGAGTTTGATGTTCCAAATATGGACAATCCGCTGCCGGATACGCTGCATGTAAAGGTAGACAAGCCTGAAAATATTACGACAGTATTTAACAAAATTAAAACTTATAATGGTGTAGAAGACCTTAATTATGCACAGGATATTGCAAAAAAAATGCAGATGTTTAACAATGTGGTACATACAATAACTGTACTTGTTGTTATACTTACAGCTGTTTTGACAATAACAATAATAAATAATACAATACAATTGGTAATTCAATCACGCAAAGAAGAAATAGAAATAATGCGTCTTATGGGCGTAAGCAACTGGTATATCAAAATTCCATTGATATTACAGGGAGCAATATACGGCTTTTTAGGAGCACTGATTTCTTTATTGCCTTTGAATGCTGTTCATAACGGGCTGTTAAAGGTGCATGAGTTCTTTATGGTTCCTGCTCCGGTTCTGGCTAACAATACGGTAATTCTGGTATTATTCATTATAGCTGTCGGTTTTGGTGCCGGCGGAAGTTTACTATCGATAAAGAAACACTTACAGGTATAAAAAAATGGATGCACAACAGGTATTAGATCAAATAAAAGAAATTCCGGCAATGCCTAACGTAATTGTCAAGGCACTTGGTATTATAAAAGATGATACATCAGGGACAAAAGAATTGTCTGAAATTATGGCTTATGACCAGGCTTTGACATCTCAGGTATTAAAACTTGTTAATTCGGCTTATTATGGTTTTGCTCAGGAAATTACATCTGTAGGCAAGGCTCTGGCTCTTTTGGGTATGACTCAGACGAGAAATATTATCATTGCTGTGGCAATGAAGCCAATGCTCACATCTCAGGGCGGTCGTGATATGTGGAAACATTCATTAAGATGTGCTGTTGCGTGTGAATATCTGGCTGATAAAACCGGTGTTGTGGATGCAGGTGATGCTTTTACTATAGGTTTTTTACATGACATTGGGAAAATCCTTTTAAATATTGTTGATACAATGCTTTATCAAAAAGTAAGGACCTCGGTTAAAAACGGCATGGACATAATAGAAGCTGAAAATGAGCTGTTTGAAACAAACCATGCTGATATGGGCTTTTTGCTTGCAAAAAAATGGAAGCTTTCTGTTTTACTTGCAAACTGTATAAAATATCACCATGATCCATTGTCTTCTTCTATGCCGCAGGTTAGTACGCTTGCGTATGTTGCAAATAAAATTTCTCACGATGAACCGGATGTATTTGACGAGGCTCTTGTTAAAGAACAATTGGGGCTTGATGTAACTACTTTGATGCAATACAGAGATAAAATAGAAGAAAAAACAAATGTGCTTTTTGCATCGCTTAATGCCGGATAATCTTTATTGAAAGGCTGAACCATGAAATTATTAAATAAAAAAGCATACACTCTTGCAGAAACGCTTTTAACTCTGGCTATTATCGGAGTTATTGCTGCAATGACCATTCCTGCATTAAAAAACGAGGCAGAAGAGAAAAAATTTGTAACTTTAACGCAAAAAGCATTTAATACCGTTTCTGATGCGACTGTTAGACTTGAAACAAAACATGGCAACTCGATGTTCTGGACTAAATCAAAATATCCGGAATGGTATAAGGAAGTAATAAATTTTGATACAGGTATATCTGTTAATACGGAATTAAAAGGTTCAGATTTTTCAGGTACTGAATATTCTCTTTGGAATGGTGAAAATGTATTTGTTGGTACTGATGGTATGTATTGGAAAATAGATACAAATGCGAATAATCCGAATTTTATAGTTGATATTAATGGTTCTCAGCTTCCTAATGTTATTGGTATAGATATTCATGCATTTTATTTGACAGATGACGGCGTTGTTCCTCAGGGGGTATCCGGTACTTCTAATAAAAGCCCATGGTCCGCATGTTGTACTGCTTATGTTATTAAATATAACAAAATGCCTTGGCTAAAAGCGCCAATGGAAAAATGTCCATCTCTTTAAATCTTGACTAAAATTTATTAGAACCGCTAAAATAACAAAAAAGGATGGATGTTATGAAAAAATTTTGTAGAAAAAAAGCATTTACTCTGGCGGAAGTGTTACTTACTCTAGTTGTTGTTGGAGTAATTTCTGTGTTGACAGTGCCAACTTTAAAAAATCATTCTGATGAAGCCAAATATGTTGCAGCTACTCAAAAAGCAATGTCTGAAATAGCAGCTGCAACAAGTAATGCAGAACTGGTATACGGTGATGCATCCAACTGGAATTTTAAAAGTTCAGCTGTTAAAGAATATTATAGAAAAGCAATGAACACGGTGCCTATCTCTAGTGGAAGCAAGACATCATGGGAACGGCTTAATCTTAATGGAGAAAGTGCAAAGTTTAATCCTACATTTATGACAGCTGACGGTATGGCCTGGGAAATACATGATGGGGGCTATAGCTGTGGAGGAGGATGTGCACTTGTTGATGTAAACGGCTCAGCTCCGCCCAATACTATAGGTATTGATATACAAGGTTTTAGAATCGGTTCATTATGCGATGGCAGCAATAAATCCGGTGATTTTGGCGTATATGCAATGGGTGATGGTAAAAATGACGGTAATTCTGAGTGGGCTTGTACTGCTTATGTTATAAGAAATAAAAAGATGCCATGGATGTATACGCCTACTGATAGTTGTAAATCATATCAGGGAAAATAGTATATATTAATATAAAAAATAAGAGGTAAATATGATTAAACAAAAAAGAAAAGCTTTTACACTTGCAGAAGTACTTGTCACACTTATGATTATAGGTGTTATTTCTGCTTTAACTATTCCTACATTAAAAGAAACTGCTGACAGGAGTGCAAACCTTGCTGCGTTGCAAAAAGCTTATTCTACAGCAACAAATGCCTTTGCTACATTAAAGGCTGAGTATGGAGCACCTATTTATTGGATGGTTCCGTCTGATGCACAGAATGCACCTGCCGCAATTAAGGGGCAAAGAGTATTTAAAGATAGTACCGACCAGGGATTTTCATGGATGTTGAGACAAAAAATATCTGTAGGACAGCAAAGCGGTATTCCGCCGGCAGGTTATAAGATAAAAAAATTATCCGGTGCTGAAATGTCAGATGCAAAAATTGGTCAGACAGAGATTAATTTGTCTGATTCATCGGGTAATGTATCTTTTCAGAGCGCGGATAATATGTACTGGTTCCCATCAAAAACATACAGCGGCTGCCAGTATACAGTAGATCTTAAAGCGCAGTATGCCGGTTCAGCGAATAAGAACAATTGGGGGGCGGCAGTACAGCACGGAAGGACAAAGAGCCATCTTGATATATTCGGTGCTCCTGCATATGCAGTGCCCAATTTTTCATCTTCAGCATCTAATATGGAGAGTATGAAATATAATAACATTGTTCATATATGCGGACATATTATTGTAGATACGAATGGTGCAAAAGCGCCTAACCGCATGGGTATTGATGTGTTTGTTTTTGATGTTAGTACTGACGGCATCATTCCTCATACCGGAAATGATGATTGTAAAGATATGACGGGTGACGGATATACTTGTTCTTCTAAACTGATTAACGGCGATGAACATGCACTTGACTTTATTTATGAATAATATCTCTATAATGATAGGAGAAAAAATCTTATGAAAAAAGCATTTACACTTGCAGAAGTTTTAATGACGCTGGTAATTATCGGTGTTATTGCTTCAATGACTATACCTACATTGAAAAAAACTTCTGATGAAAAGGCATATGTTGCAGGAGCTCTAAAAGCATATTCTGAATTATCTTCTGCTACAAAATCAATAAAAAGAACTGAAGGTCCTATATCAATGTGGACAAGTTATTCTTCATCAAATGCAGCGGCAGATATTATTAGTAAATATAAGACAATAATGCCATCAGTTGGTGTTCCGTCAAATTCATATAAGATACAAACTCTGAATAATGAAGACAGCAGCCTGGGCTCCGGAACTTTTTCTAGTTCTGATACAACAATTACTGCTGCTGACGGAGCCATTTATAATCTGGCTTTTGTTAATGATTGTAATGCTGCAAATGCAACATCCAAAGTATGTTTTAGATTTGTAGTTGATGTAAACGGTACAAAAGATCCTAATATGATTGGTGTAGATGTTTATGCTTTTGATGTAATGAAAAACGGGGATGTAAATCCTGCAGAAGGCAAATGTCCGCCTGATTCTTCAAAAGACAATACAGACGGAGATAATGCTGCAGATGATTCAGATGATGCACAAAAGTTTCAAGAAGCTGATGGCTGGGGCTGTACAGCTCGACTTATTAAAGAGAAGAATATAAGCTGGTAACAATTGTAATAATATAAAATTCTTGATAAAAAAGGCTTTGTGTTCTGCAAAGCCTTTTTTGATATTTATAGAATAAATTTTAATTTTATATTAATGTCTGTCAGTTAACACAAAAAGACTGATAAGATCGTTTAGTGCAACTGCCTGTTTTTTATAATCCTGAACCTGTTTTTCAAGACTTTTAATATTATTTTTGTATTCAGCTATTTGAGTCATACAGACTTTAGCACTTGCAGTAAGACTGTCCTGTCCCTGCTGTGCTTCTTTCAAAACACTGTTCATGGAAATACCAAGTGCTTCCATCGTTTGACGAATAATTTGTGCACCTGTTTGTTTTGTTACTCCTTGAGGAAGCTGCATAATCAATCTTTTTAATACTGCTACATTAGCAGGCATTGAATAATTTTTTTGCTGTTGAGGCATAGCATTCAAACGGGGCTGCTGTTGAGCATTAAACATTTCTTTTTCTTCAAACATTTGAGTATCCGTTTCTTCAAAATTAAGATTCTGTGTAAATGATTGTTCAAAATCGGTTTGATTTGCTTCGTCCAGTTCAATATCAAGATTATTGTCTGTAAAATCAACCGGCTCATCCGGGAAATCTTCTGCAAGTGAAAAATCCGAAAAATTATTATCAAGACTTATATTGTCAGTGATAACATTTTCTGCAGGTTTTTCTTTAACAGATTCTTGAATCAAATTATTTTTAGAACTGTCAGGTATGGGCTGAATTTCTATTTCCGCTTGTTTTTTTAATGCTTCAACAATTTTTTTGCCAACACCAGATGGAAGTTTATTTTCTGTCATAATACTAACCTTTTTTGTTCTTTCATTTGAATTATATATAAAATAGAAATATTTTTCAAAAATAATTACGATATATTAAGTGTGGGTTACTTCTGCACAAAAATAAATTAAGCATTACGGCATAGCCTTGCTAGTTAAGATAAGCACCAAAAGCAGAGAAGGTTTTGCTGGCAGGCTCTACCGGCTGTGCAAGAGGAGCAGACATAACTTTCATCTTATCCTGTAATACATTTTTATTGCCGGATTTTTTACCTTTTTTGCCTTCTACAGCATTTGTAATTGCTATATTTAGTTTTGGAATACCCCAGCCAAGAACTACTCCGGAGTATAGATATCCCAGAAGCTGTATATAGTTTTTGTATTTTAACTTCTTAATGGCTGCTTGTGCAATTTTGGAATTTTTATCATTCTGGTTACGGGCTATTTTTTCGACTTCTTTCATCAATTTTCTGAACGGAATCTTTTTATCTCCGTCCATAATACTTATATTTAAATCTTTTAAAGCAGGATAAAGTAGTTCTTCATGAGTTTTTTCTACAGCTTTTGTGATATAGTTCCACAATCCCTCACCTTGTGTTTTTGGGTCAAAGTTTACTATACCGTTGAATTTTTTTGCTGCAAGCTTAGAAACAAAACCGCCCAAAATCAACCAGTTTGCAAAGCCGAGACTATCTTTGATTGCGGATTCACGTGTTTCATTTTTATCACGCGCAGCAAATATGCGGCTCATAATTGTCAAGCCGTAGATAAACTTAAATTGATCCATAGTGGGTACAGCGCCTTTGTATTGAAGTTTTTTGGCAATTTCTGCAGGTGCTTCTTTCCAGGCTTTTAGTGCACCTTTTTTAACAAGTGCAAGAGGGTTTTTTAATATGCAAGATACCATAGCAGTACCAAGACCTAAACCAAGAACCGTTTTTAATACTTTAAAACCGAATGATTTATCCGGTTCTCTTCCTTCTACACCGACAAATCCGTCAGAACCTGTACGCTTTTTTGTAAGATATCTGTTAAACGGTTGAGATGACATACCAATGATAACCGGAATAGCAAGACCTGCCGCAACGGTTGCCGATTTTCTGCCTTTTATTCCTTTCAGAAATTTTTCAAGGTTTTCTACAATTTCTGTTCTATCATGTGCAGCTTTGTCCAATACTGTTTTTCTCATTGCATATGCATTGCCAATGAGATTATCAATAGAACCTTCAATTTTTGTAGGTATTCTGTCGACAATTTTATCATTTGCTTCTTTAACAAAATTAACTTTAAATGTAGAGCCTGCACCTGTTTCACCTGTAACAATTTCAATGGCTTTAGCAATTGCTGATTTTGGCGCTTTATACTTTTCTGTACCAGCATCAATCATTATTTGTGCAGCTTTTTCAGCAGAATCTTTGCTTAAAGTTTTCCAGGTATTTGCACCTTCTGTTGTATTTAAGCCTTCCAGACCTTTAAAAAATTGGTTCCAATATTTTTTAGCATCATACTTACCGTCAGCAACGCTGTCAGCCATTAATTGTCCAAATGTATCTATTGTATCACTGTTAGCAAACAAAAGATGTGCCTTTACGCCATTAGCTTTATTAAAGGCTGCGGATACTGCATAACCGGCGCCAAGACCTACTATACCTGCCATTGCATGATTAATTGTACCTGCTGATTCTCTAAATCCTGTTTCCAGTCCAGCATCTTTAGAACGTGAAAAGTCAACAATGGTTCTTGGCATAACCATTGAGAAAAAGTCAACAAACACCGCACCGATAGCAGGGCTTGTATTCAAGAAATTCAGCACCTGTGTACCCATTTCAACAGGGCCTTTAAAACTCGGGTTTGTTTTGTTATCTTTATTATTTTTATTCTGTTTTAATGTTTGCGGTTGTATTTTATAGGGTGTAATTTGTGATAGCATATCTTAACCTGTTTTTTTATTTTTGCATTTGATGCATCATCATACCAAACGCCTGAAAAGTTTTTTTGTTGCCAGTAGAATTTATTGAAGGATAAAAGATTAAATTTTTCAACCTTTCTTTAAGTTTTAATTCTTCTTTTCTTTCTGTTTCTTTACGTACATACCATGGAACAAGAATACCGAGAACCAGCATAGAAAAGCTAAGAGAGCTTACTTCGCATATTGCGCGCAGACCTTTTGCTTTCGCTCCGCCTTTGTATTCTTTTATTATTTGTTCGCCATTTTTTACAATTCCGTCTTTTATTGCATTTGCTTCATCAAAGCTCTTGAGCTTAGTATCTTTTACCCAGAACCAGAATTTCTTGAGCGGATTTTTGGTATCAGGCTTGTCCGTCATGTAATTCAACATAGGAATACCTTTTACTTTTTGAATTATTGTTCCGACACCTTTAGACACATAATCGCCCAAGAAATACAAACTGCTGAATGTAGCAATGTCTCTCCAGGTAACTTCATGTAATTCGTTTTCATCTTCAGATGCAAGCATACGGCTGGCAAATGTAGCTGTCGCAATCCATCTGCACTGGTCCATAGACGGCATATTTTTTGTAAATTGAAGCATCTTAAGACTCGGCTTTTTCATCATTGACAGCAATGCTACACCAACCATTAAGCCTGCCGCACCGATTTTTTTAGTCCAGAAAGCAGACTTTTGCGCCGGTGACATTTCTTCTTTTTCTTTGCCTTTGCCAAAGTTTTTATAGATAGGAGCACCTTCTTGTCCGGAAGATTTTTTTGTAATCCATCTGTTTATAGACTGCATTGAAGCTGCCAGAGGGATAACAATAGCAAGACCCAAAAGGCTCTTCTGGTTAACAAATTTTGTTGCTTTTTTCACGAAATTTGCAATTTCTTTATTGTCGCATTTGTGTTCATGAATGAATTTTTGTCCGACTTCAACAGCATCTCTGAGCAGTGTAGTAATATTGTCATGGTAAACTTTTTCACCTGTTCTTTCAAAGACTTTAGCACCGTCTTTGACAACTTCTTTGTATGCTCCGATTTTGATATGTTCCGCACCGCCGGTTACTTCAAGAATTTTGTTGTATAATCCGTCTCTTGCTGCTTTAACAATTTTTTTGTCTTTTACATTGTCTTGGATTACACGTTTGTATTCTGTTATTTCCTGTTCCAAATCCTTTGTATTCAAAGGTGTCCATGGCTTTGGATTTGCATTGTTTAATACTTTGGCATCATTTAAAAGCGAATCCACAAATTTGCCGGCAGCATCCGGAGTATTTTCTATGTCATGGAAATGCTGCTGGAAAGTTTCAAGAGCTTCTTGATTTGCCCACATTTTTGATAAGCCTTTTTCACCGAAACCAAAAGCTTCTAATGCTTTGGCTACCCCAAGAACGATAAAGCCGGGGATTAAACAGTTAACAATCAATCCGGAGGATTCTCTTCTGAATGTTTCAGCAGCTGCAAAACCGTTAGTCTTTGCATCTACAATAGTTCTCGGTGCAATAGCCGTTACCATGTCTATAAGAGAAACACCCGCCATAGGGTTTGTATTGCAAAATTGCAAAACCGCCGTTGCAGCTTCAACAGGTCCTTTAAAAGAAGGGTTACCCTGTTTTACATTGTTATTATATGAAGACAGCCCTGTGTCTTTTTTATAAACTTCCTGATTATTTAAACTTATTTTGTTAATCATAATAATTTTCGTCTAATGTCTTTTAAACCCTAAGGTGATTGATAACCTTATGATATGAAAGACTTACTCTAAATACAAATCCACTCAAAAAAAAAGTTGCTACTTATAAATGTTAAAATTTTTGAAGCCTGCTTTGAAAATACGATTTTTTATTTAATAATAAAAATGTTTTTGTTTAATATGTGAATTTTATATTTATTTTAAATTTTATAATTTCAATTTTGTATTTAAATTTATTTTTACAAAAGTTAACAATTATTTTAATATACATTTCTTTACAAATTATAAAAAATTATTAAAGTTTAAAAAAGGTAAGGTCGATATACTGGTTAGAACAGCTACAGGGGTGACAAAAATATGGCGGATAATTTGATAAAACAGCCTTTTGGTCTTAATGTAAAAGTACCAACAAAAACAATAAAACAGATTGAAAAAACTGCCGGCGGTACTGTAAACGGAATATGGGAGCCGTTGTTCAATTTTATTGACGAAAACCAGAATGTCTTTACCGGAAACGTTTCAATGCAGATAGCAAAGTATAATGCAATGATGTATAATATCGGCGCTGCATTAAGAGCTGATAGCACTAACGGCGGTTTTGATGTAAAAGGATAATCTATCTTGTGTAAACTCTCGGGAGTCTGACCCTGAGGGCACAGGTTAGTTCATAATGGATTGTATTTAAAATTTTTGCCCATTCATCTATTCTTATTTCTTCATTTCCGTCTTTTCCGATGAGCGTAATAATATCGCCTTCCTGTGCATTGCAGTCTGTTATATCAAACATCATTTGATCCATTGTAATATTACCGATTTGTTTGACTTTTTTGCCGTTTATAATACCGTAAATCTTGTTTGACAAACCTCTAAACACACCGTCTGCGTATCCTACAGGAATCGTTGCTATCTTTGTTGTTTTTTGGGTTTCAAAAGTATGAGAATAACTTACACCTTCGTCTTTTGGTGCTGTATGAATATTTGTTATTCTTCCTTTAAGAGACATTGCCGGTTTTAAGTCAGGTGCCGGTATTCCAACAGGCAAATCCGGCTGTAGTCCGTATATTCCTATTCCGACTCTTGCCATATTGTAATCAAAATCTTTGTAACTTATAACAGCAGCTGTATTGCAGCAGTGTATAAGAAGACCTTCTGTGTCAACAGACTGTACTACATTGTGAAATTTCTCATATTGTCTTAGAGCAAGTTCTTTTGTCTCTGCTGTTGCAAAGTGTGTAAATATTCCTTCAAGATTTATAAAATCACTTTGTTGAATTTTTTGTATAAATTCAACAGCTCTATCAGGTCTCACACCTATTCTGTTCATGCCTGTATCTATTTTTACATGAACTTTGGGTTTAATTTTTAGCTTTTCATAAGTCTGCCTGCAGGCTTCAATGTGTTCATCAGAAAATACTGAAACAGAAATATTATTTTGTGCTGCTCTATCAAATGACCAGACAGGAACAGCGCCTAAGACCAGAATAGGAGCAGTAATATCATTTTCCCTAAGCTGCAGCCCTTCATCAATTGATGAAACCCCGAGAAAATCCACACCGGAAGCCAGCAGCACAGGTGCAATCATAACAGCACCATGCCCGTAAGCATCTGCTTTTACAACAGCAAAAAGTTTTGCGTCTTTTTTCAAATACTTTTTGAATTCTAAGATATTATGTTCTATACAATCTAAGTTTACTTCTACCCATGCGTCTCTGTGTGTATTAAGAAATGATGTTCTGTTAAATTTCACTGTAATTCACCCGCATTAATTTACGTAATAATTCTATCTCAAAAACTATAATATGATAAAATTTTATAGTTGATTAACACAAAAAAGGATAAACTATGAAAATTGCTGTAATATCTGATATACACGGAAATATGCAGGCATTAGAGTCTGTATTAAAAGATATTGAGAAGGAAAAATGCGACAGAATTTTTTGTCTGGGCGACCTTGCAATGGCAGGGCCGGAACCTGAAAAAACAGTGGAAACAATTAAGGATTTTGTACAGAACAGTGATTTTGTTTGTATTCAGGGAAACACAGACCAGATGATAGCAAACTGCGACAATCAGATGATTCATATGCTGGAAGAGAACAATCCGGTTATGGCTCATGCTCTTGAGTGTGATGTTACGGTTCTTTCAGAAGAGGCAAAAAACTTTTTGAGAAACTTGCCTGCACAAAAAGAAATAGAAATTGAAGGGGTAAAAATTCTTCTGGTTCACGGAAGCCCCAGAAAAAATAACGAAAATATTTTTGATAACTTAAAGATTGAAGAAGTTGAAGAAATGATATCAGGAACAGATGCAAATGTAATTTTTTGCGGTCATACACATGTTCCCTGCGGTTATCAGACAAATACAAAACAAACTGTTGTTAATGCCGGCAGTGTCGGACGTCCTTTTGCAAAAGAGCCAAAAGCCTGCTATGCAATTATAGACATACAGGGAAATGAATTTTCCGTTAAACACAATCTTGTTGAATACGATGTTAAAACAGCTTCGGAAATTCTAAAAAACAGAGGTTTTGAAGGTGCGGATAAACTTGCCGCAATGCTGCTGTGTGCAACAAGCAGATATCCGCAATAATTTCAGGTGCTGGCTGCGGTCAGAGGAATTCCTGACGGGTGAACCCGGTGAGCAAATGCTAAGCTGACGGCAGCGCAGCGTAGTCAGCGGCAGCAACTGCGACACCAGATTAGAATATTGTATGAAAGGCAATTATGATTGAAAGATACAGTTTAAAAGAAATGAAAGATATATGGGAACTCGAATCAAAATTCGGTTTCTATCTGCAGGTGGAACTTGCTGTTTGTGATGCTTACAATAAACTCGGAGATATCAGCGATAATGACCTGAAAACAATTAAAGAGCGTGCAACTTTTAGTATAGAGCGTATTGATGAAATCGAAAAAGAAGTAGGACATGATGTTATTGCTTTTTTGACAAATGTAAATGAAAATGTCGGCGAAGCATCAAGATTTATACATATGGGTATGACCAGCTCCGATGTTATAGATACTGCATTTGCTCTGCAGATAAAAAAGGCTTCGGAAATTATAGAAAATGACCTTGATAAAGTTATTGAAACAATAAAAAATAAAGCTGTTGAATATAAACATACCGTATGTATCGGACGTTCACACGGTATACACGCTGAACCCATGACTTTCGGGGTTAAGCTTTTAAGCTGGCTGGATCATTTTGAAAGAGCAAAAAAACGTTTTATAACAGCAAAAGAAGAAGTTGCACAGGGACAAATATCAGGGCCTGTCGGAACTTACAGCAATATTTCACCGGAAATCGAACAGATTGTCTGCAAAAATTTGGGTCTAAAACCTGCCCGAATTTCCACACAGGTTATAGCAAGAGACAACCATGCTTATTATATGCAGGCGCTGGCATTGATTGCTTCGGCTATTGAGCAGTGTGTAATTGAAATAAGGCATCTTCAAAGAACAGAAGTGCTGGAAGCTGAAGAAGCCTTTAAAAAAGGACAAAAGGGAAGTTCTGCAATGCCGCATAAGAAAAATCCAATATCCTCGGAAAATCTATCCGGTCTTGCAAGGGTTGTAAAGAGCAATGCTCAAGCTGCTATGGAAAATATTGCATTATGGCATGAAAGAGATATATCCCACAGCTCTGTGGAACGTATAATTTTCCCTGATTCAACAATCCTTATAGATTATATGCTGAATCGTTTCAACAGACTCGTAGAAGGGCTTGTTGTACATAAAGAAAACATGCTTAAAAACACATCGCTGTTTGGTGGTATAGTGTATTCGCAAAGAGTGCTTCTTGCATTGACGCAAAAAGGATTGTCAAGAGAAGAGGCTTATTCCATAGTACAGAGAAATGCACTGTCCGCTTTTAATAAACAGGGGGGTGATTTTAAAAAGAATCTTTATAATGATTCTTCCGTTACTTCCGTATTATCGGCGCAGGAAATTGAAAACTGTTTTGATTCAGGGTATTATTTAAGGAACATTGATACAATATTCAAGAGGTTTGGATTGTAATGGGCTGTTTAAAATTAATAATAAAAATAGCAATCATCGTTCTTGCAATAATCGGTTTTAAATCAATCGGCGGCTGGGACTGGATGGTAAAAACATTCCATATAGGAGAAAAGCCGTCACAGGAGGCATTGATTGAAAAGAGCAAGGATGTTGCGGATTTTTCCTCTATTCCTGATGAGTATGAATTATCTAAATCTGCCAATATTCTCGGGTTTCGAGCTGTAGTTGCAAATCACGATGCCACAGGTCAAAAACTTGCGGTAGTAAATGAAAACAAAGCGCTTAAAATTACAAAAGAAGACTTTAAAAACGGACAGTTAAAAAAAAAGATTGATAAAGTAAACGAAAAATTGTCTTATCAGTATATTCATGTAGAAAATTTTAAGATTCTAAAACAGGGCACAATGAAAGCAATGGGGCAAACAGTTCCTTATGCACAGTTTGAAGCGGAGGTTACAAATCTGCCGGTTAAAAACCTTAAAGGAATAATATCCGTAGTAACTGATAAAGACGGAAAAAATAAAATCATGGTTTCTGCAAATGACAGCGGCAAATATTCACAGATTATTTCTGAACAATTTTTTAAAAATGTTAAGTTGAGTGATGCATCTGAAAAATAAAATTTTCTTATTTTCTTTATTTAAACTTTTTTTATGTCTATAATAGACATAAGTAATAAAGATAAAGAAGGAATAACAAATGCAAGCAAGAAGAGCTGCAAGAGAACTGGCTTTAATATTATTTTCTCAATTTGATAAAAAAATTGCGCAATACAACCAGGCGGAATTTGAAGATATTATCCTAAAATCAGTAAGAACACTTACAAACAACGCACTGGATGAATTAAAAGTTTCTGTCGGTGCAATAAATGCAATGAAAGAATACGTAGATACATATGAGGCGGAAAATCCTGAAAACCTTAACCGTCCTATGCATGCTACAAATATTCCTATTGCGCTGCCTATGACATCAGACCTTAGAGGCAGGCTGGAAGAGTTACTCAATATAAGTGAAAAAATTGTTCTTGCTCTTGAAATTGCAGAAATGACAGCATTGGAGCATACAGGCGAAGTAAAAAATTATGTAATTCAGATAGCAAATACATTTAAAGAGCATTCTCAGGAAATTGATTCTTTGATACAAAAATTTGCTCACGGCTGGGATATAGACAGACTTGTCAAAATTGACAAAGATATCTTGAGAATAGCTATTGCCGAGCTTTTGTTTATTGACGAAGCACCTGTGAAGGTAGTTGTTGATGAGGCACTGGAGCTGGCTAAAAAATATTCTACAGATGATTCTTCTTCTTTTATCAACGGTATATTAGGCAAAATCGTTGATGAGAAAAAAGCAAGAGACAAAGAAAAAATTTAGATAATGTTTGATTTTTTTAAGAAAAAAACTGAAAATACCGCTCAGGACAATCAGCCTGAAACACAAAAATCTCAGGAAGAGAAAAAAAATATCTTTTCTCTTACTTTTGAATCCTTAAAAAAAACTATTGCGAATACTTCTCAATCCCTTGTCGGCAACGTTATACAGCATGTTGAACAGGAGGAAGAGTTTGATGAGTTTATTCTTGATGATATGGAAGAATTGCTTATTAAAGCGGATTTAGGAGTAAATACCGCTTCTTCTATAGTTGACAAATTAAGAAAACAGAACAATATGAAACCCTCTCAGGTCAGAGCATACTTACAAAATGAGTTTTCTTTAGTCTTGAAAGAAGCGGGAGATAATACTCTAAACTATAAAGAAAATGAGCTGAATATATATTTTATTGTTGGAGTAAACGGTGCCGGAAAAACTACGCTTATAGGCAAACTGGCAAATCGTTTTAAACAACAGGGTAAAAGGGTGCTTGTTGCTGCTGGCGATACCTTTAGAGCTGCGGCAGAAGAACAATTGAACATCTGGAGCGAAAGAGCCGGTGCCGATATCGTACGCAATGACGGTGCGGATCCTGCTTCTGTTGTTTTTGATGCAATCAAAAAAGCTAAAAACGAAAATTATGATGTAATACTGGTGGATACTGCAGGAAGACTGCAAAACAAATTCAATCTCATGCAGGAGCTGTCAAAAATAAAATCAGTTATTGATAAAAATGCACCGGAAGCCCTCAGGGAATCCATCCTTGTACTTGACGCAAATACCGGTCAAAACGGACTTTCTCAGGCAAAAGTTTTTACGGAATGTGTAAACCTGACCTGTGTAGCTCTGACAAAACTTGACGGTTCCGCTAAAGGCGGCATAATTATTGCTATTGCCAAAGAGATGAATCTTCCTGTAAAATTAATCGGAGTAGGCGAAAAGATGGATGATTTAAAAGATTTTGATGCAAACGATTTTATAAAAGCACTGTTTGCTTAAAGAAGGTTTTCTTTTTCCAGTTCTTTTCTGATTTTGTTTAATCCGGATTGGATAATTCTTGAAATACGTGAAGGAGAAATATTGAAATCATCGGAGAGTTCTCTTAATTTTTTGTCATGAAAGAACTTTGCTTCGATTAAATCATGCTCTCGTTGCGGCAGTTTTTTCAAAGCTTCTTTTATAGCAGCGCTCATCTCATTAAAAGCGACAAGTTCTTCAGGAGTACGTGCGTCATCTTTAATCTGTGTCGGATTTTCGGCTTCGGCCATTTCGTCAATGGATAGTATTGTTTTGTAAATGGCTTCTCTTATATCATTATTTGCTTCCTGTGCTTCTTCCGTTGTCAGATGAGCTGTGTTTTCTTGTTTAGTTTTTTGTGAATACCATTTGTATCTTCTGCGGACTTCATTTCTTATTGCCCATTTTATTGCTGTAGAAATATATGAATTGTTGTAATTGGTAATATCTGTGGATGTACAAAAATGATGTACAACCTGTGTACCTATGTTTATAAGCTCTGAAAAATCTATCAAATAAGATGATGAAAGCTTTTTGAACTCTATCTTTGCAATTGTTTCAATAAGCTCGTTATACTCTGACAAACTTTTTCTTATAGCAGCTTTTGTCTTTATGTCCAATTTAAACCCACTTTTTTAAAAAAACTTTTCACTTTTTTCAAAGCTATACCGTTTAATATCATTCTAAATTAAAAATATAAAACTGTAAAATATTTATAAACTTTTGTAATTGTTTAATAAAACTTTGGCAATATTCACTATCCAATGTTTTTTTGAAAATAGGAAGGTGAAATAATGAATGTATCTTTTAATAAATTGTCTTTTAAAGCAACACCACAAAATAGTGATAAAAATAAACAAAAATCCCGAAAAACAGCTTCTGCGCCTATTGATATAAGCAATTTTCCGAAAATACGAAATGGAGCCATTGCAGCTTTGTTTTTGCTGCCGACACTCGGCATAGTAAAAACATGTAATAACATCCAGAATGTGAATCCAAATGAGATAGTTATTGTAGATGCACCAGCTGATACCACTTATCGTGCTATGTATACAGACAAAGATGCAAGTTCTCTTTATAAAGTAAAATCCGGTGATTCTCCATACGCTATTGCTAAGAAGCACAATGTATCATTGAGAAGACTTTTGTCTCAAAACGGTATGGATAAAAATTCTGTAATTTATCCCGGTGATACATTGATTATTCCTGAATCTTATACCGTAAAAAGTATAAAATCACTTGAAGATGTGTCAAAAATGTCCGGCTTGAGCATGGATTATTTAGAATTTCTTAGTGATATTGAAGAAAAGCATAATAATGTATACAAAGACAGAAACAATAACGAAACAATAGGCATCGGCCATCTTTTAAATAAAGAAGAAAAAGAATTGTATAAAGATAAAGTAATTACTGATGAACAAGTATACACACTGCTTGCTCAGGACTTACTTGATGTGGATTTGGATTTGCAAACTGTTATAAATGAACAGGCATACTACAATATGCCTGTTCATTTAAAAGAATCCGTTATAGATTTAGCTTTTAATAAAGGCGTTGGTGCAGTAAGCGATAATAATGCATTATGCGAAGCGCTTAATGAACAAAACTATCCGGTCGCAATCGCAAATCTTACACAGGATTATTCAGTAGTTACAAACGCAAAAGGCGAAAAAGTTCATAAACCGGCGGCAGGATTGAGCAAACGCAGATTGTACAATATGGCAAATGCTAATGAAATATTCAAAAACGGAATGCCGGATGTTGTTGCCGATTCTGCTAATGCAGTTTACAAAAGAGGTCTTGAATATCTTGAAGCAGAAAAAAACAAAGGCGAAATGTCAAATGACGTATATAAAAATGTGTTAGCTGAATACGAAAATATAGCCTATAATTTATATGACGGAAAACTAGGACAACAGTCAATAAGAGCTAAAAGTGAATTTCAAAATACAAAATCTCATACAGCAGCTGATAATTCTAATTATATTTTTGTAGACGGAGAAAAAACCAATTGGACAATAAATTCTCTTTATAGAGACTGGGAAAAAACAGCAAAAAGGCAGCATCGATTCGTAAAGCGTCCGCTTCCTCAAGTAGATGAAAACGGAAATATTCAGGCCTATGTCGCAACTTTTAATCCTGCTGGAAATGGTAAACTATCAGGGAAAACTATAATAATAAATCCGGGCCATGGCGGTGCAATGAACAAAAAAGAATCTAAAGGAAGGTTAAATGTAAATTTTGACCCCGGTACCAGCAATGCTGTTATGAGTAAAAAGAACCCTAATGTTGAAACTAATAAATTTATAGGCAACGGCGGCAGAGCTCTTGAAGAATGGGTTGTAAACCAAAGAATTGCTGAAGAACTTGTAAAAAAAATAAATAAAGAAGGCGGAAAAGTGATTTATGTTCAGGGATCTGTCTATAGTGCGATGAAAGCAATAAGAGATATTCAAAATAAAAATAATATAGATATGATTGTTAGCTTGCATAGTAATTCGAATGGTGAAAAAAGAGGGATATATGTAATTGCAAATAAACGAGGACTAATAAAAGATAAAAAAGATAATGAACTGGCTAAAATTATTGTTAATAGCTTAAATAAACACAGCTGGTTTAGAGGTATTACTTATAAAAAAGAACAATCTCTGGGTGTTTTATCCGCTAATAATATACAATCTTCACCTGTTCCAGGTGTATTAATTGAAACAGGCAACCTGAAAAATGAAGATGATGTGGCTAATCTGAATTCGGAAAATTTCAAAAAACAAATGATAGACTCTATACTGGATGGCATTATTGACTATCTGAATTGAACGGATTCAAAAGTTTCAAACGCTCTATACGAACTCCTAACAAGACCAGATGCGACAATATATTTTATACCGGTTTTGCGTGCAATGTCTTCAACTGTTTTAAAATCATCATCAGTATAATATTTTTCTACTTCAAGATGGTTTTTAGAAGGCTGCATATACTGCCCTACAGTCACAATGTCGCAGTTTACAGATTTCAAATCGGCAAAAGTTTCATATAACTCGTCAAAAGTTTCACCCAGACCGACCATAAGCCCTGTTTTTGTAACCATTTTCGGGCTGCGTTCTTTTATGTGTTTTAAAAAATTGATTGAACGTTCATAATTTGCTAAAGGTCTGGCCTTCGGATAAAGTCTTTTTACGGTTTCCACATTGTGATTGAATACATCCGGTTTTGCATCAACAACAATGTCAATCAAATCCTCTACTCCCTCAAAATCAGGAGTAAGAACTTCAATTTTTATATCAGGAATAAGCTTTTTTGTTTCTTCAATAACAAGAGCAAACATATCTGCACCTTGCAGCGGCAAATCATCACGTGTAACAGATGTAATAACAGCATATTTTAAATCCAGTTCTTTTATTGCCTGTGCAACTTTTAATGGTTCTGTCCTGTCTAAGGGCTCCGGTTTTCCACCGGAAATATTACAAAAACGGCAGTTCCTTGTGCAAATATTTCCCAGAATCAAAAATGTCGCGGTATTTTTTGCATAACATTCCGCTTTATTAGGGCACCTCGCAGCTTCGCAAACGGTATTTAAACACCTGTTTTTCAAAATTGAACGGACAAGTTTTGTTTTTTCTGTGTCTATTATTCCTCTTTTTAGATATTCAGGCAGTCTTTTTCTTTCCATATTTTTAGTTTACTTCATAATTTCAAAATTAAACAGAGGCTATTTTATACATGCCTGATAATTGATATAACGAATTTAATTGATTGTCAGAGAAAAATTCGTGATAAGACTCCGCCGCACAAAACAATCCAGTGAATTGTTTTGTGAGAGGGAAATGACATGAATGAATTTTCTAGGATAATTTAATAAATCCCTGATTGGCTGCAAGAATCACTAGATTCCAATAACTCAGTTAGAGATAAATCCCAATTCGGTTAACACAGTTCCAATCAGAGATTCATTTATATGATAACAAAAAAGGGGACAAAAAGTCCTCTTTCCTTGTCAATTGTCATTTTAAAGACAATTGACCCTTCTGTAATTTGCGATGAGCATATCATCGCAAATTATTTTTTAACTTTTATGTTGGCTATACTAAGCCCAACATTTTTTTGTACCAGCTGAAAGTTTCGAGTTCCAGGCCGTTAAATGTTGTTTTTAAGCATTGTCTTTTTAAGTAATTATCAAATTCATCATTGAATTTTGATTTTACTTCTTTTACTTCCTTTGATGCAGTTTTAGTAGACATAGAGCCTCCTTTGATTAATTTGTAAAATATATATAAAATATCAAACCTGACCTATGGGTTAATTATAACACATTTAGACCATGTTTGCTACACCATTTACTATAAATGTAAAACATGTAAACGTAAATTTTTGCTAAAAATCAAGTGTATTTAAAGAAATATGTCTTTACAAAAAGTAACAAAAATGGTGTAATAACTACAATTGTTTTTTTGCAGTCCTTGCAATTTTACCAGGTGGATGCAGCCTGTCTCCAGCAGGTAAGTCACCGTACTTTTCTTTTATTCTGCTTATCAGAGCTTTTTTATCAATATCATTGTCAAAAAATAATTTTGCATACAGGCTTACACCGTCCTTTATTATTGGTTCATATGAATCAGAAAAAATATCTCCGTACTTTTTAAGAAAAGCACGATGTGCAATTGCATTCATCCCCAGAAAGTTTAACTCCTCCTGTATAGAACTATTCCCATCTTTATCTTTAGCATGACCTGTCTCATGCAAAATAGCTTCCGCAATAGCAAGCATAACAGCAAAATCAGTTGTATTCTTATATCTTTTATTTATGGTGATGATATTTTTATAAAAATCATACTGTGCATGGACGCCTTCTTCTGCAGGAGTATCAAAAATAATTCTTATATTTTCTTTTTCTATAAAATCAACAGCTTCTTTTCCTGAGGCAAAAGGTGCTTCTATACCCATTTTTTTTAAATAATATAAATCTTCAGGCGCAAACATAAGCCCTTTTAGTTCTGTCAGAGCTGTTGCAATGGCATTATCCGTTACCCATGGCATTTCCTTCATAAAATCAATAGACTGAGCCCGCCTTTGTTCTACTGGATCGGTAACTTGATTATTCCAGCGGTATTTTGATACGCCGGAGCCAATATATGAAAATACTGGTGAAATTGGTGCCATAACATTTTTATTAATTATTTTTATCGTAAGATACTGTATAGTCAGGGCTTACAGCCAGCCACTGGAAAGTTTCCTGTTGCTCATTTTCCGGCTGTTCAATTACAAAAGTACCGCCGTAACGTCCGCGGGAAAAATTGACGTAACCTTGTTTTGAGAGATTTTGTAAAGCTTTTCTGATAGTGTTTGATGATACATCAAAATGTTTCGACAAAGCATCCATAGACGGAAGTTTATCCCCTATTTCAAAATTATCTCTTATATAATTTTTTATGAGATTTTCTATTTTTTGATAGCTGTAAAATGCTGCATCCTCAGCTTTTGCAAAAATAGAAGTTTCGTTCATCGGCTGCAATACATTTTCTCCGGGGATTTTTGCTATTATCGTACCGTATCGGCCTCTTCTGGCAAGAAGACATCCCTCGTCAACAAGATTTTTCATTGCATCATGCACGGTTTTTATACTTACTTTCAAAACTTCTGAAAGTTCCTGATGAGCGGGAAGTCTGTCACCTACTTTAAAATTATTCTTGATATATTCTTTAAGATCATTTTCCACTTTAGTTACAAGTGTTTCTGCAGAAAGCTCTTCTGAAGCAGAAAGAATTTTTTCTTCCTCAGTTAGTTGAGGAACAACTTTTATTATCCAGTTAGATTCATTGGAGCGGAAAGCTTTTGTTTCGATTATTCCCTGAGAACACAAAAAATCTAATGCGAGGCGGGTAGTGTTTGTAGAATTGCCTATTATAGAAGACAATGTACGAGCGGAAGGCAATGCGCTGCCTGCTTCAAGCTTATTGTCCAGAATATATTTCTTTATCAAAGTTATAACTTTTTCTCTCTTAGAAGAGGCCTTTCTTATAATCGGATTTGAGTTGTTAGCATCACGCAGAATAGTACCGATTCTTTGTTTAGATTCCAGATATCCGGCATCTTCTACAAAACGAATAGCATTCTGCACTGTACCGACACTTACACCGAGATAGTATGCAAGGTCAGATTTTTTAGGCAAAAGGGTATTTTCTTTTAGCATACCCTTTTTGAAACCGGATGTTATCCAATCAGTAAGCCATTTTTTTATAACAGAATCTTTTGATTCAAAAGAATTTTTAAAATTAGGAATTTCTTTTGGCAGTTGAGAAATTTCGATTCTTTTTAATCCTGATTTTTCAATTTTTTCATAATTTGATGTATCAGATGCAGTTTTCTTTTGCATTTATAAATATGCCTCCACAAATATTCATTTTATTATACCATAAATATAAATAAACAACATATATTTTTTTGCTAGTGTATAAAAATTTTTACATTGTATTGTTAACAAAAGTTTATACATATAACAAGTTTTACAAAGTTTATATTTATAAGAAATTGTAGTAATATATTAATTACTATGGAAATTAACAACAATAACGAAAAAGAAATTAAAGAAAAATTGATAGAAGCCATTGGCAAAGATCCTGCCAATGAAGAAAATTATATTGAGCTGAGTAAAATTTATCTCGGTGAACAAAATTTTAATGAGGCTCTCGGTATTTATGAAGCACTGTTGAAAATAAATCCGTTTAATTCGCAGGCTCTCATTAATGCAGGCAGTTTATATTTTTATTTTAAAAATATAAATAAAGCTATTGATTATTATTCAAGAGCAACCGAGCTGGAGTCAAAGAGTTTTTCTGTTTATATGAATCTCGGCAATGCTTATGCTGAATTAAACGATTTTGACAGAGCAATGAAGAATTATTCAAAAGCATTGGAGCTTGAGAACAACAGTGCAACTTTGTTTAATGCAATAGGATTGTTGTATCAGGACAACAAGGATTATCTGAGTGCAATTGTAAACTATGACAGAGCTATTGCAATTGAGCCGGAAGAGCCGGAAAACTATATAAACAAAGCCAGTGCACAAATGTCTATGCACATGTACAGAGAAGCAATCAAGACATTGAAAAATGCACTTTCTCTTAACAAAACTAATCTAAAAGCACTCATTTGTACGGCAAACTGCTATGCCTCCATCAGAGATTTTAATAATGCTGAAAAGTTTTTCCAGAAATGTTATAAAATTGATGATAAATTCTACCAGATATATGTATGCCATGCTATAGCATTTTCCGATGCAGGCAGAATAGATATGGCTATAGACAAATACAAAGAGGCTATATCAATTGCACCTGATATGCCGAATGCATATATACTTCTCGGCAATATATATGTAGACAGGCACAAGTATCTTGAGGCGCTGGATTGCTATAAAAAAGCATCGCAAATACAGCCGCAAGATGCAAAAACTTATACCTTCATAGGCAATACCTATTTTATGCTTAATGATTTGGAAAATGCGATTTATACTTACAGAACCGCTTTAAAATACAAACCGGATTCGATGGAAAATAAACTTGTTTATATAGAAATTCTTCAGGAATATATAAACAGAAAAGAGAAGAAATCTTCAGGAGAAAAAAGTGCCGTATCATAGAAACTATAACAATCCTTCATTATTCGAAAAATTAGTTGCCGTACTGTCATATATGTTTCCTCTGATAGGGTTTGTCTTTATAATTATTGCTGCACTTATGAAAAAAGATTTAAGACCGTTTTTGAAATACCATATATTTCAGTCAATCTTTATTGCATTCGCTCTCTGGCTTGTATTTACGGGGCTGACATATTTGTTTAACCTTTTGAGTTATATCCCTGTATTGAAAAATGTTATAGGAATGATTACTTTCTTTATGAATACTCCGATTATTCTCGGATTTTCAATAATAACTTTTGTATATTGTTTGTTCATTATTTATCTTATTATTGGTGTTCTCAGAGGCTCTGACAGCTATGTACCGTGGGTTTCAGACATTATTAAAACCAATTTAAGAGGTCAGATTTAATTCTGTTTTGCTTTTAAGAAGAGTTGGAGAGAAGATAAAATGAATTTTGACACAATAGCCGTTCAGGGTGCTCATAAAGCCAAAGATAACAGACACTGTATCCCAGTGCCGATATACCAGACAACTGCGTTTGATTTTGATAACGTACAGTATGCCGCTGATTTATTTGATTTGAAAACGTCCGGAGATATTTATACAAGGATTTCCAACCCTACAACACAGGTGCTGGAGGAACGTATTGCCGCACTGGAAGGAGGTGTCGGAGCACTTTCTGTATCATCCGGACAGTCTGCATCTTTAATCGCTGTATTGAATATAACAAAAGCAGGCGACGATGTTGTGGCATCTTCTACTTTGTATGGAGGGACATTTAATCTTTTAAATACAACTCTTAGAAAACTCGGGATAAATACGATTTTTGTAAAAGGAGAAACCTGCGAAGATTATGAAAAAGCGATTACCCCGAACACAAAGTGTATATTTACGGAAATGCTGGGCAACCCCAAGCTCAATGTTCTTGATATAGAAGCTGCTGCACAGGTGGCACATGCGCACAATATACCTTTAATTGTGGATAATACCGTATGTTCGCCGTATCTTTGCAGACCTTTTGAATGGGGTGCTGATATTGTTGTTCATTCCACGACAAAATACATCTCGGGGCACGGCAATTCAATGGGCGGTATAATAGTTGATTCAGGAAATTTTGACTGGAAAAAATCAGGAAAATTCCCTGAACTTGTTGAGCCGGATGAGTCATATCACGGGCTCAGCTATACTGAATCTTTCGGTAAAGCTGCATATATTGTAAAAGCCAGAGGACAGTTATTGAGAGACCTTGGCTGCTGCACAAGCCCTTTTAATGCTTATCTTACGCTTCTGGGGCTGGAAACTCTTCCTCTTAGAATGAAGAGGGTATCTGATACTGCGCTAAAGGTAGCTAAATATCTGCAAAAACATCCGCATATTGCATGGGTAAACTATCCGGGACTCGAAAACAATGAATATTATCATCTTGTTCAAAAATATATGCCCAAAGGTGCTTCTTCAATCATAAGCTTTGGTATAAATGGCGGAAAAGAAGCAGGAATCAAATTTATAGAAAATGTAAAACTTTTAATACACGCAACCAATATAGGCGACTCCCGCTCTATAATTACATATCCATGTCTTACAACACACAGACAGCTTAATGATGAACAGCTGAAAGCCTGCGGGATATCCGATGATTTTATGAGACTGTCTGTTGGTCTTGAGGATGTTGATGATATAATAAATGATATAGAACAGGCACTACACTAGAGGAAAAGGAAGAGAACAGAAAAAGATGCAAAATTATGTAGAATCAAAGGTTAGAGATATTGTTGATTTTCCCAAGAAAGGAATTGTTTTCAGAGACATTACAACTGCAGTAAAAGATGCAAAAGCAATGCAGTTTATGATTGATTTTCTTGTACAGCAGTATGAAGATAAAAAAATTGATTATGTAGCCGGTATTGAGTCCAGAGGTTTTATTTTCGGTGCGCCTCTTGCATACAAACTCGGAGCCGGTTTTATTTTGATAAGAAAGCCGGGTAAACTTCCTGCGGACACCATTTCTCAGGAATATGAACTGGAATACGGTACAGATAAAATTGAAATGCATGCAGATGCTGTAGAACCAGGCAAAAATGTGCTTGTTATTGATGATTTGCTGGCAACAGGCGGAACAGTTGATGCGGCTTGCAAATTACTTAAAAAAGCCGGTGCAAATGTAGTCGGTGCAGGGTTTATTATTGAGCTTTCCGATCTCGGCGGAAGAAAAAAACTCGAAGGAGTAGAAGTTACATCAATGATTCAATATAAAGGTTTATAACCGCTTTTTTTCTTAAGATTTTTAATATAAAATTATAATTACTACAATATTAATGAATAGAGGGACGAAATGTCGGATAAAAAAGAATTTGAGTTTAAAGATACACTGAATCTGCCGCAGACAACACTTGCCATGAGGGCAAATGCTCCTGTCAGAGAACTTGATATACAGGATTTTTGGGAAGACAGAAAAATATACGAAAAAAATCTTGCACAAAGAGATATTGAAAAGAAATTTGTACTCCACGACGGGCCTCCGTACTTGAGTTCTCCTAAAATCCATATAGGGACAGCTTTAAACAAAATTCTTAAAGACATTGTTATTAAATATAAATCTTTAGGCGGATATTACTCTCCTTATGTTCCTGGGTATGACGGACACGGGCTGCCTATTGAAAATGCGGTTGTAAAAACTATTGAAGGCGGAAGAGAAGCTGTTTCAAAATATTTACTCCGCCTGAAATGCAGAGAGTTTGCTTTAAGAAACCTTCACGGACAGGAAGAAGATTTCAGACGTCTCGGGGTATGGGGCAACTGGTCAAATCCTTATGTAACTATTTCCCCAGAAATAGAAGCGGAACAGGTTAGAATTTTTGGTGAAATGTACCAGAAAGGCTATATCGAAAAGGGTTTGAAACCTGTTTACTGGTGCCCGAAATGTGAAACTGCACTTGCCGAAGCAGAAGTGGAATACGCAGACCACACATCTACAGCCATTTATGTAAAATTTGAATTTAGAGAAGTAGATTCTCTTAAGATTAAAGAACTTGCGGGTATACAAAGCAAAAACAAAATATATGCGGTTATCTGGACAACAACACCCTGGACAATCCCTTCTAACCTTGCAATATGCTTGAATGAAAGGTTTGAATACTCTCTTGTTCAGTATACTGATGAAATTTATATAATAGCAACGGATCTTGTAAATGCATTCGTTGCAGACAATGCTTTTGATGAAAAAGAGATAACTATTTTAGGTACTGTCAGCGGAAAAGACCTTGAAAACATGAAAACAAAACATCCGCTTTATGACAGAATGAGTCAGGTAATACTGGGTGACCACGTTACTCTAGATGCCGGTACAGGTTGTGTACATACGGCTCCTGGGCACGGTCTTGAGGACTGGGAAGTCTGCCAGAAGTACGGAATAGATGTCTTGTCTCCTCTTGATGCAAAAGGATACTGGACTGACGAAGTCGAGGATATGAAAGGTATCTACTATGAAGACGGAAATAAGGTTGTACTGGAACGTCTGGATGCTGCAGGGGCACTTCTCGGACACAAAGAAATTACACACAGTTATCCTCACTGCTGGAGATGCAAGCACCCCGTAATCTACAGAGCAACTCCTCAATGGTTTGTAAAAGTAGACAAATTCAGAGAAGAAGCATTAAGAGAAATAAGCAATGTACAGTGGATTCCGGCTTCCGGCGAGCAGAGAATTTCTAACATGGTTGCTTCCCGTACAGACTGGTGTATTTCCAGACAAAGAGTCTGGGGTGTACCGATTCCTGTATTTTATTGCAAGGATTGCGGAGAGGCTATTGTTACTCCTGCAACAATTGAAAATCTTGCAAAAATATTTGAAAAAGAATCTTCTGATATCTGGGCAAAAGAAGAAGCAAAATACCTTCTTCCTACAGCGTTTAAATGCCCTCACTGCGGCGGCAGACATTTCCTTAAAGAAAAAGATATCATGGATGTATGGTTTGATTCCGGTATCACACACCGTGCGGTAGTGGAAAAAAGATACAAAGAACTCGGGCATTTGCCTGTTGAAATGTATCTGGAAGGCTCAGACCAGCACAGAGGCTGGTTCCAGTCATCACTTCTTACGGCTGTAGCAACTTCCGGACGTGCTCCTTATATGACAGTATTAACACACGGATTTGTTCTTGATGCCGAAGGCAAAAAGATGAGTAAATCTCTGGGCAACACTGTTGCACCTCAGGATATTATAAAACTCTACGGAGCTGATGTATTGAGACTCTGGGCCGCTTCCGTAGACTACAGAAACGATGTAAGAATCGGTGATACTGCCATTAAACAGATGGTTGAAATCTTTAAAAAGATGAGAAATACATCAAGATTTCTCTTAGGTAACCTTTATGATTTTGACCCGATAGCTGATTATGTTTTCTATAAAGATTTGAAAGCTATTGATAAATTTGCACTGCACAAATTAAATAATCTTATTGCAAATGTTACGGAAGCATTTGAAAATTATGAATTTTATAAGTACTTCCAGCATCTGCAAAATTTTGCTGCAGCAGATTTAAGCTCATTCTATCTGGATATTGTAAAAGACAGATTGTATACAGCCGGGAAAAAATCGTTATCAAGACGTGCCTGTCAGACTGTTCTTTATGAAATATCTCAGGCGCTTACAAGAATGCTTGCTCCAGTAATGCCTCATCAGGCAGAGGATATCTGGCAGAACACTCCTGAAAAGCAAAGAAACAATCTGGAAAGTATTCTGCTTGCAGATTGGCCTGTAACAAACGCAAAATGGGCTAATGAAAAAATAGAAAAAGAATTTACAAAAATATTAAAATTAAGAGAAATAGTTACAAAAGCAATTGAGCCTTTAAGAGCTGACAAAAAAATCGGAAGTTCACTCGAAGTTGCTGTATATGTAAAAGGCGGCGACCATACGCTTTTAAAACACTACGCAAAAGAGCTGCCTAATATATTTATCACATCTCAGGCGGAACTTACGGAAAAAGCACCTGATAATGTGCTGAATGAATATACGGAAGATGATTACACAATCTATGTAACAGAAGCACACGGCGAAAAATGCGACAGATGCTGGAAATACAGAGAGCTTTCCGATTACGGAGAGCACGGCAGAATCTGTCAGGATTGTCTCAATGCAATAAACGGCAAGGATTAATCAGTAATCAGAATCAGTAATTAGTGTTTATAAAATAAAAAGGGAAGGTTAAAAAAACCTCCTTTTTTATTTTGAAGCATTTGGAGCGGCAAAGCTGCAGTCTTCTGTTTATTTATTTGATACAAGTCCGTTTAAATATAATTTTTTAAAACCGAAATAAGTTCTTTTTTTTCGTCTTCATCGAGTTCGACAAGGGGACGTCTTACATAATTTTCGATAATACCCATTTGTTTGAGACATTCTTTGACAGGAACAGGATTGGGTGCCATAAAGATTTTTTTGAATAACGGATAGAGTTTTAGGTGCATTTTTGTAGCCTCTGCAACTTTACCGGATTTATAAAGGTCGAGCATTTCGTGCATTTGTTTACCTATAATATGAGAAGCAACGGAGATTACACCGTGTGCGCCGACAGAAACCATCGGCAGTGTAAGACTGTCATCACCGGAATAAATCACAAAATCTTCAGGACATAATCTTCTTGTTTCAGTGATAACATCCATATCTGCCAGACTTTGTTTTACTGCAAAGATATTTTTATGCTTTTGCGCCAGATGTGCGATTGTTTCCGGTTTCATTGTAATACCGGTACGACCCGGAATATTGTATAAAAGAACCGGCAAATCAGTAGACTCTGCAATAGTTGAAAAATGAGCAATAAGACCTTTTTGTGAAGGTTTATTATAATACGGAACTACTGACAATATTGCATCAGCGCCGCATTGTTTTGCGTTATTTGTTGCCATAACAGCAGTTTTTGTACAATTGGAGCCGGCACCCATAATAAGTTTTGCTCTGCCGTTTGTAACCTTTTTTACAAAGTTAAAAATTTCAACTTCTTCATCATGAGTAAGTGTCGGGGATTCACCTGTAGTTCCTGCAACAAGGATGCTTTCCGTTCCTGTTGAAATGAGATGTTCTACAAGTTTTTCAAGCGATTTGTAATCGACATTTCTGTCTTTATCCATCGGCGTAATCATTGCCGTAATAATTTCACCCGCATCAAATCGCATATTCATAGAACTCTCCTTAAAAAAATCTTTCTGCTCCTCAGTATAGCTTATTAAACAATTTTAAACAATATTATTTTACATAATCGCAATAACCGGCATCCACCATGTGCTTGCTGAGGCTGTCATTGCCTATATAAAATTCGCCTACAAGGTTTCCGAAAAGTCCGACTCCGTTTGGTTTGAAATAGATATTATCCTTGTGTTCCCTGAAAATTTTTAATAAATATACAGAAGGTTCTCTGCTGATTCTGACAGAACGTCTTCTCGGGCGAAGATAAATATTTCCGCCGCTGCTTTTCAGAGCATATACCCTGCTGTATTCATGGCAATTTAAGTTCGAGATATACGCAGACACCAGCATTCGTTCCATTTTTATTTTTATTTCCAGCGCATCTTCTATACCTATAAATTCCGCTTTTCTTTTTTGGTTCCAGTCTATCTTGTTAATTACTTTCATTGAAAAAGCAGGCAGACAAACTGATGCCAGAATAATAAACAAAGCGCAAAGCCTTTTGTATACGGCTGAATTCATTTACAATTCTCCTCTGAGATGCCATGTGCTGGCGCCTGTTATTTTTACGTTGACAAATTCACCGACAAGATTTTTGTCACCTTCAAAATGGACTATCTTATTATTTCTTGCTCTGCCTGCAAGAATAATTTTACCGTCTTTGTCTTCAAATGATTCAACAAGAATTTCAAAAATTTTTCCTATACATTTTTCATTTGATTTCAAGCAGGCTTCTCTGTTTTTTTCATTCAAACGGGCAAGTCTTTCAAATTTTGTTTCTTCGTCAATAAACTTGTCTGTCCATTTTGCAGCTTTTGTTTTTACTCTTGGAGAATATGCTGCTGTATTGGAATAATCCAGTTCAAATTCATCTATTGCACTCAGAGTATCGATAAACTCTTCTTCTGTTTCTCCGGGAAATCCCGCTATAAAATCTGAGGTTATTGTTACATTTTCAAAAGTGTCACGGATTTTTTTGACAATCTGTCCGTATTCTTCTCTATTGTATCTGCGGTTCATTTCTTTCAACACTTTTGAGTTGCCTGACTGCATCGGAATGTGGAAAAATTCGCATACTTTGTCACATTCTTTTACCGCTTGAATCAAATCATCGGTAATATCTGTCGGGTAAGATGTTACAAAACGGATTCTAAATTTTCCTTCTATTTTATTCAAGTCCCGAAGCAGGTTAGCCAGAGTAACCTCTCTGCCGTCATAATCTGTGTCTTTATCAAGAGTCTTGCCGTAACTGTCAACATTCTGCCCGAGCAGTGTTATTTCCTTAAATCCTTCTTGTATTGCTTTTTTGGCTTCTTCTAAAATTTCGGCAGGCTTTCTGCTTCTTTCTCTTCCTCTTGTAAAAGGGACTATACAGTAGGTACAAAAATTGTTGCAGCCCTCCATAATCGGAATCCAGGCATTCAGGCTTTTTGCCCTTTTAATTTCATATTTTGCTTCTTCTTGACCGTCAGTAAATTTCTTCGGAGTTTCGTTTGCAGCACAGACTCTTTCACCTTCGTTTATTCTTTTGATTAATTCCGGAAGTTCGTAAACATTGTTTGTGCCAAAGACTAAATCTACGTACGGGAAACGTTTTAGTAGCTTTTCTTTATCCTGCTGCGCTACACATCCGCAAAAGGCAATTTTGATATTCTTAAAGGGCTTACCCTGAAGCTCTTTTTGTCTTTCTTCCTGTTTCCATTTACCCCACACACCGACAAGGCTGTATGCTTTATCTGCGGAAAGTTGTCTAATAGAGCAGGTATTTACCATCAACAAATCCGCTTCTTTAGGTTCTGTTGTTTCTTCATATCCAAAGTGAGAAAGCATACCGAGGATTCTTTCCGTGTCGGATTTATTCATCTGGCAGCCCATTGTCTCTATATAAACTTTTTTGTTAAAATTTTTATTTTCCATAAAAATATTATATTTAAAAGATACTCCTGTTTGTGTAACAAAAGATTAATAATCTTTCATATCATAGAAAAATATATTTTTCATAAGTATTTAGAAGATAAGCTAACCCTTAGGAAGGAGTAAAAATGTTTGCAGTAACAAGATTAGCAGCATGAATGACTACACTGGGAAGAAAAGCAGTAAAAAATGTTGCAAAAAATAAAATTAACCTCACAAATGCCAGCGATGATTTTAAATCATTGTATAGCGAAAATGTCCAATCGCACCCTTACAGTAAAAATATTTTTAAACGCGCTTATATCTGGGTAAAAGAATTTATCGAAAACTATAAATATTTGAAAGATTTTATAAAAGAAACAGTAAATAAATATAAAGCTTCCAGAAATGAAGAATTAACAGGTAAAGTAAAAAGACACGAAATTAAAGAAGTGAAAAAATCCTTGTTAGAAAACATTAAAGGTATAGTTAATTCGTTAAAAAAAGAAATGAAAAGTTTGAAAACCTCAACAAAATCATAAGAATCCTTTCTTAAAAGATACAAAACACCCGTTATTGATATCAATAACGGGTGTTAACTATTAATTATTAATCTTTATCCTGCTGTTTTACGCATCGTGTGGCTGTCTGGATTCTTCAACGCGTTTCATTATCGCTACAAACTCCTCTTCATCCAGAGTTTCACGCTCGAGCAGTTCTTTTGCAATAACTTCCAACATATCACGGTTGCCGAGAAGAAGTTCTTTGGCAAGATTGTATCTCTCATCTACAATTCTTTTTACTTCTCTATCTATATCAGCAGCAATTTCTTCAGAATAATCTCTGGAATGTCCGAAATCTCTGCCCATAAATACGTGTTCTTCACTCTTTCCGTAAGCCATGTTCCCCATTTTAAAAGACATACCGTAGGTTGTAACCATGTTTCTTGCTGTAGACGTAACTTTTTCAAGGTCATTCTGGGCGCCTGTTGTGATGGAATCAGGCCCGTAGATAATCTCTTCTGCAACACGACCGCCTAAAAGCATTGTAATTCTGTCTAAAAGCTGTGACTTTTTCAGAGTCAGGTGGTCTTTTTCTGGCAGTGTCATTGTTACACCGAGTGCCATGCCTCTCGGGATAATAGAAACCTTGTGAAGCGGGTCTGTATCTTTCAACAGCTTTGCAAGAAGTGCGTGTCCGACTTCGTGATAAGCAGTATTTTCTTTTTCTTCGTCAGAGATAATTCTGCTTTTCTTTTCAGGACCTGCAATTACTTTATCAATAGCTTCTTCTAAATCAGGCATGTCTATTTTATCTTTATTGTGTCTGGCTGCAAGCAAAGCTGCTTCGTTTAAGAGGTTCTGCAAATCAGCACCGGTAAAGCCCGGAGTTCTTTTTGCAAGAACTTTCAAATCCACATCATCCGCCAGAGGTTTATTTTTGGCATGTACATTCAATATTTGCTCACGACCGAGAATATCAGGTCTGTGTACAACTATCTGTCTGTCAAAACGTCCCGGTCTTAATAATGCATTATCCAGAATATCCGGTCTGTTTGTTGCTGCGATAACGATAATATTTGTATTTTCATCAAAACCATCCATTTCAACAAGAAGCTGGTTTAACGTCTGTTCTCTTTCATCATGACCGCCGCCCATGCCGGCACCTCTCTGACGACCGACAGCATCGATTTCATCGATAAATATAATGCAGGGCTGATGTTTTTTTGCCTGTTCAAAAAGGTCTCTTACACGAGAAGCACCTACACCTACAAACATTTCCACAAAGTCGGAACCGCTTATGGAAAAGAATGGAACACCTGCTTCTCCGGCAACAGCTTTTGCCATTAATGTTTTACCGGTACCCGGAACGCCTACAAGCAAGACGCCTTTAGGTATTTTTGCACCGAGTTTAATATATTTTTCGCCGTTTTTAAGAAAATCTACAATTTCTTCAAGTTCCTGTTTCTCTTCATCTATACCGGCAACATCGTTAAATGTGACTTTAACCTTGCTGTCTAGCATCAACTTGGCTCTGCTTTTACCAAAAGACATTGCCTGAGAACCGCCTGATTGAAGTGTTTTTGCCATTAATATAACAAAACCTATAATCAGAACAAACGGAAGAATGATAGACAAAAATCCCATAAATTGAGAAGTATCACTGGGTTTTTTAACATTTACATCTACATTTTTTTCTTCTAATTTTTGATAAAGGCTCAGGTCGTTCATTGGAATCATAACCCTGTATTGAACGCTTACAACGTGTTTTTTATTTGCAACGGAGACAACTTTATCCTGCTGGCCGGCTTTGGGTTTTGCGATAAGTGTATCTTTATCAATCTGGACTGATTCTATCTGTCCGCTTTTAACTTTGTTTAAAAACTGTGAATATGAAATATCTTTTGTATCAGTAGCCTGTCCCGGGAATAACATCGATGCAAGGCACAATATCAAAAGAACAACAACTATCCAGATACCTGTAGATTGGCTTTTATTCATTATTTCTTCCTCTAATTAATCTAATCTGGTGTCGCAAATACCGCCGGAACAACGCTGCCGGCATCTGCTCACCTTTTCAAGTGACACTCAAAAATTTTGCTCATGTTCCTTATCGCAAAATTTTCTCGGACAGCTTTTACAAAATTATATCATTTTTTTTTATTTATACAAAGAGATAGGGACATAATGTCCATTTTATCAAATTGTAAACTTATGTAAATTATAAATCAAAAAGCATAAAGTTTCCAACTTATTTTGCCGATACAAAAAGTACAAGCAATAAGGGGTATGATAAAAATGAGTCTTGGCATCACATTAAACACAAACAGAAACTACATCGACACATCTGCAGTAAATGAAATTGCAAAACAGATTTTTACTAAAGCAGATACAAAAGCAGCTTCTATCGATACAAATGTAGTTGATTTGTCAAAATTCAGAAGACCTGAAGTCGGCATTGATTTGTACAGCCAGAGAACAAATCTCGATACTGCAAAATTTGTAGCAGTAAGAAATGCAGGTCTTGATATCAACCTGAATCAAAACTTTATTGCTAATGTTCAATATTTGAACACTATGGCTGCAATGGGCACTGAAAAAGTTCAAAAAAATGTTGAAGGAAAATTGATTGCTCCGGTACCGGAAGGCGAAAAATCAGAAATCAGAAATGTGTTCAATCTTCCAGGAACAATTGAATTAACAAACTCTAAAAATCTTGACAAAGACAAAAGAGGTTCAAATCCTTTTTCATTCAATGCAATGAACACAAACAAAGGCAATGAACAAAGAGAGCAAAGAGAAGAAAAAGTTATCAATATCTTTGCATAATCAAATTTCAACATTCCCCTAGTAAATACTTATTGCTTAATTATCAGATGAGTCCTCAAAACTCATCTTTTTTATTTGGATCGAATTGTATCTTTTCTTTTGCCAAGTTTAAGCCTTAGGATGTCAGCCGGTAATTTATTGCATCGGATTTAGGTAATGTCAGCTTAGTAAAGCTGACCTACTATCTGTCATTGAATTATGGAACATATACAATTATATATAGAAGAGCCCGGGATCTCAGCCCCGGACTCACAGCAGAACAAATAATTTCAATGCGGGTTCTGCTGTTAAATTGTCAGGCTTCTACCATTCTCGGACATCCTGCTCCCGTGTAGACAGAAATCAGTGCAATACCGGAGAGAAGCATGCTTATACCAAGCAGCAAGCCTATTGTAAACAATGCGCTTCCCGGAAGTCCGAAAAGAATAAGAAAAGCGAGTGCAAACTGTGCCAGACCGGCTAATAACCCTACCCACCAGTGTTTTAGCACCCCTTTGCTTTCAAAGGCAATTATCATAGAGTTAATACCTTCCAAAACAAAGTAGATACCTACACCCAGAGTGATTAAAAATAGGTTAAATAAAGGTCTAACAGTCAGGTATGCTCCTGTACCAATCATCAGTATGGCGATGATTGCACTGAGCCATGATTTTTCTATTTCATCGCGTCTGATTACGGAGCTTATCAGTTTATAAATACCGGCAAGAATCAAAGCTACACTTATCATAAGGCTGAGTGCAAGTGTTGAAACCTGCGGCAGTACAATAAGCAGCATACCTACAATCAGGATAAAAATACCTTCCACGAGAAATGTATTACAGAATCTTTTTACCATATCTGCCATTTTCTAACTCCTTTTTCCTTTCACTGTTTTATTGTAATTTGTGTAAAAAGCTTTTTCATTGGTAAAATCGGGTATATTATTTTATAGCTCTTTCGGGTTAGATTTGTTTTACAAAAAAGTTTATCCACAAGGATAAATGAAATGTGCTATATATAAAAACGTGAACTGTTTACAAAAGGTTGTAAGCACAATTTACACAAACAGGGACAACTGTGACTTGTTGTTCCTGTAAAGATTAGATATATACTTCAATGCGAGAAAGGGGAGAGGATTGTGAAATTCTACTGCTGCGGGATTGTGTATTCCACACAAGATCCTGAAACTTACTGGTGTATTGAAACTTACCACCTAAAAAAGCCTATAGATAATATCATTGGCGGGAAAAGAATTTATAAGCAGATTGTGTATACTCTCTGCTGCAAAAAACACGGATGTTTAAAGCTTGAGCTCCATAGTTACGGAAAAGAAAACGGCAGATTAAAGCTTTTGTATACCCAGTCCATAAAAGGTGAGGGTGCATTAACATTTTTGGAAAGGACAAAAAATATGAGAATCAGACAACCCCAATGCTGTCCTTTAAAAACTTATCAATACTCAAAAAGAATCCCCTGGGTTTACGGAAAAACAGTAAACTCAACTACTCAGGTAGTGCGTTATTTTGATGAATCAGGAAACAGGCAGGTTTTTAAAGCGCAGATGCCGGAAGGCAAAAAATTTGAACCGGAATACATTAAATCACAAATAATAAGAAAGGAGATATAACTATACCCGGTAATATTTTACATTCTTCACACAATGTTGTTATAAACAGAAAGACTTATGAGTTTGAGTATTGTAATTGTTACGTAATTTGGTGACAGAGTTTATATATTGATAATATTTATTATGTAAATTTGTATATTGAGTATTAGAGCATATATTTCATTTTTTCGTTCCAAGAACTCTATTCGAAATTGACTAAATGTCGATTTCGAATAGAGGCAGGCTAAGTCAAAAGCGAAGCTTTTG
>CASFNW010000010.1 GCA_949296245.1 uncultured bacterium | reverse complement strand
GTATGCTAAGTCAGAAGCGAAGCTTCTGCGAGCAGTATAGAAATTAAAACCAAGCTGCGCCTGAAATATTAATTTAATTTATAAAAATCGGGATGTGGCGCAGCTTGGTAGCGCACTTCGCTTGGGACGAAGGGGTCGCACGTTCGAATCGTGTCATCCCGAATTTTAAAAGATTAATGTGCAAATGCGGAAGTAACTCAATGCCCAGAGTGCAAGGCACTCGAAGTTAGATTACTACCTGCCGGACAAGTGGAAGGCAGGGACGCAAAAACTAAAATCTATGCGGAAGTAACTCAATGGTAGAGTACCTGCCTTCCAAGCAGGCTGCTGCGGGTTCGAGTCCCGTCTTCCGCTCCATTGAACATTGAAAGCAGAGAGGGGACTCTCCACGTATTTGTAAGCAAACAGAGTTTGCAACAACTACGGTTTACTGTTCGATTTGCTGTCGCAAATCGCCAGCACCCGTCATTCTACGAAATCGAAGATTTCTTGAATGTCGTGCGAGTATTTCCCGTCTTCCGCTAGATTGAATATAGAAAGAAATCGTATAAGTATTTCTTACTATTTTGCTAAATTAAAAATAAAAAAACACTGTAGACCGGTTACTTGACTGACAGGAACAGATATTATGGCGGCATGGCCAAGTGGTAAGGCAGGAGCCTGCAAAGCTTTCATCCCCAGTTCGAATCTGGGTGCCGCCTTAATAAAAAAGACCTCATATAAAGAGGTCTTTTTTATATTCGCAAAACAGATAAATGTTGTAATTAAGCGAAATACAATTGCTTAATTTTTTACTTATTAATATATAATCTTCCTTAAGATAACAATATTATTTTGAATTAATATTGTTATTTTGAAAATAAAAATTTCATGGTAAGATAATTACAGAAAATCAAAGATTCTTGGCAGCTGGCACTCTGCCGACGAGAAGGTGACTAAATGTCACGTTCGAGGAGAGGGGTAGCGCATCTGCAGAAGGCAAAGTTTAACAAATGGGCGGTTGGCGCAGTTGGTAGCGCATCACATTGACATTGTGGGGGTCGCTGGTTCGAGTCCAGTATCGCCCACCATTTAAAAAATCTCGAAAAGAGTTTTGCATACTGAACTCTCACGATTCGGATTTTCTGTTAGAAAATCCTCACTGGTTCTACTCACGAGTATCCTGAGCTGTAAGGCTCGTGTAACTCGCCAACAGCTCAAGCGAGTCCAGTATCGCCCACCATTTAAAACACAGAAAAAATCCTTTTTGTAACATCTACAAAGTGGTATTTTAAGCAAATGAACTTAAAAGGATTATAATGAAAAACATACCAATATTTTTCGCATTCGATAATAATTATACCGTACCGGCAGCAGTAGCATTTTACTCTTTACTGAACAAAGCAAATAATGATATCTTCTATGAAATGTATGTTTTGCACTCTGATATAAACACGGAAAATCAAAATACGCTGCACAATATTGTTAAAAAAGCAGGTAATGCAGAACTCAAATTCATTGATACACAAGGTTTTATGTCTGATGAGTGGAAGAAAGGCAGCTTCAATAAAGGCCATGACAATTCTAAATTTACTGCTGATACATTAATCAGGTGTTTTGCAGCCAGATTTTTTCCGAATATAGACAAAATTATTTATTCGGATGTAGATATTGTAGTAATGGATGATATTTCAGAGCTTTATGATATTGATATAGAAAACAAATATATTGCGGGTGTAAAAAGTGTATTTTCAAAATACAAACCTTATGAACTATCTCATCTAAGCAATAACTATTACAATATGCTAAAAGATTCATATATTGGCGGCGGAATATGGCTTATGAATCTCAAAAAGATTCGTGAAGACAATATTGAAGACAGAATGATTGATATTGTCAAAGATGAAAATATTATTAAAAGATGGCCTGATCAAGATATAATAAATATTGCCTGTCTTAACAAAATAGGTTTTTTGCCGCTTAATTATATTTCTTATCCTTATCTGCAGGATTTATTAAAATTACCGGAATTTACAAGCAATTATTCAAGAGAAGAAATGTATGACTCCATAATAAATCCAAAAATCATTCATTATGCAGCTATGAAACCATGGAATGGTACACCTCGATATGCAGACATATGGTGGGCAATTTTTGAATACCTTAAACTGCCTAAAACAAGTATTTTTAAAGAGTCTTTTAAACATAATAAGACTAAAAAATATAAATTGTTATTCAAAATAGCATTAACAATTTCCGTTATATTAGCAATATCTTTAATAATAATTTTAATATTATTTATTAATCTCTGAAAACAGATATCTTGTAAAATTTTGTAAAAAGCAACTGTAAAATTAACAAAATAATTAATTCTTAAATTTACAATAAATTAGGAATATGCCTTTTTAAAAGAGTGTATTCTTTCTATGAAAAGAATGGATTATTATGACGTTAAATCTGCCTTTTGTAATGGAATTTGTTGTTTATTTGACAAATAGATGTAATTTACGCTGTGAAATGTGCTCTCAGTACGGAGAAAATTTTAAAGAACTGGCCTGTCCGGATTTGCCGTTTGACGAATGGAAAAAGTTTTTTGACAGCATAAGCGATGTTTCCCCAAAACCCAAAATTATCCTTATGGGAGGGGAACCGCTTTTATACAAAGACGTAGATATGGTTATTGATTATTTAAACAAATGCGGCTTTTATATCCAGATAGTTACTAACGGAACACTGGTTGAAAAACACCTCGAAACGATTTCAAAATGCAAAAATATTACTGTGACATTCAGTATTGACGGCATAGAACAGATACACGACAGGATAAGAGGTCTAAAAGGCACTTTTCAAAAAGCAATAGAAAATATCAGAAGATTAAATGAAATTAAAAAAAAAAATTCAAATATCTATATTTATGTAAATTCTGTTTTGCTGCCAGACAATATCGATGATGTTGATAAGTTTATGCAGGTTATACAAAAAGAGAATGTTAATCAGGTGGTGTTTCAGCATCTTCAATTTGCTACAAAAGAAATGAATGAACTCTCAAAAACAGAATGGGAAAGCTGCCTGGAACAGCCTTACGGAGAGTGTTTTGCCACAAAAAAACAATACAAAATAGATAAAACATATACAGATAAATTAAAAAATTTGTTTAAAAAAGTTGCTCCTGTATGTGAAGTGGAAACTTTTGTTTTTCCGTATTTACACGATGATGAAATTGACAAGTATTATTTTGAAAAAGATTTAAAAACAATACGTCCTTATATGAGATGCACTACTCCTTGGCTTACAGCTTTTATAGGCGCTAACGGAGATGTTTCAAACTGTATAGAAAACACTATCGGTAATATTACAAAAGAAGATTTCTGGATTTTATGGAACAATGAAAAAGCCAATAAAATGAGACAGGCTCTTTGTGAACACGGCAATTTTGCGCTCTGCACAAAGTGTTGTAATTTCTACAAAAGCTGTTTCTTATATGCAAAAGACGGGCGTGTTAATGTTAAAGGAAAAGAATATATTCTGCCGGATGAACTCAATTATCTGGAACAGTCAAAAGACGGTGTGTTGGTTTTGAACAAATCAATAAGCACCGAAGCAGAAATGCATGCATATCCGCTCGAGGTTTATTCTGATGAAATGCTTGAGGCTATAGAAAAGAATGAAACGGTTTTGTGTCACTTTGAAGAAATAGAATATTAAAAATTGAAGACAAAAGATTTCATAGAAAAATGCTGTTAAAAAAATCTAAAAATAAATATAACTACATATTTTATCATTACTAATTATTATGAAAGATATCGATTCCGTAAAATATATAAAACAAACACCTGATGAATGTCTGAAACTTAGTTTCAGACACTCTATGGAATTATTGCAAAACCTCATCGGCAAGGAACAACTGGAAACTGCAAAGAAATTCAAAATTCCTTCTCCGGTAAAAAACAAAACAAACACAGACTGGGCACAAACAATCAAAATAATCGGAATAAATCCGAGAATTACAAAAACCTACTGGGGTATTGTAAAATATGCAATGACTTTTCCTGAGAACGGCATACATCTTATGCCGTTGTTTGAAACAGGAGACGGAAGTTTGTATGTACAAAACTCGTGGGATTTAAATGATGAATTTCTGGACAAAGACCTTTCTGACTACGGTTTTATAACAGCAAAAGAACAGCTCAAGTTTGTTGTAAATATTCTGCACGCACTTGGTAAAGTTGTGGGGTTTGATGCTCTGCCTCATGTTGATAATTTTTCGCAAATTGTTATTTTGAATCCAACGTGTTTTGAGTGGATAAAACTTACGCCGGACAAAAAATCACAGGATTATACTCTAGAAACTGAAGCTCTGGGCAGAGAAATCGAAAAACTTTTAATTAATAAACTAAATTTGTCTCCGGATTTTTTCGCCTTGAGCGAAGAAAAAAGAAAAAATATTCTTTTCCCTGATAAAAATACAAGTTTTCAAAAACGTATGCAAATAAGAAAAATCATACGTGATGCCGGATATGAGCCAATTCCTGTTGTAGAACACTCTCCTTCCAGACCCGTTGTTTTTGACAGAGAGGAATATGCGGAAAACGGTGAAAGCTGGGCTGTTTTTAAAGTGGAAGGAAAATCCGAATTTGCAAAAATTATCGGTTCAAATACGCCTTACAAATTCTACAAATCAAAAGACGGATATCCAGTAAAAAATACTTTTGATAAAAAAGTACTGGATTATTTTACTGAGCGAATATTTGATTTTCAAAAGGAATATGATTTTGACTTTTTGAGAGCGGATATGGCTCACAATCAGACATCTCAAAGCCATAATGAAGAAAAAGATATGAAATGTCCCGAGATGTGGGCAATTTTAAAAGACAGAATACATACTATAAAGCCGTATTTTGCAACTTTTGCTGAAGCCTTCTGGGGCAATTATTACATATCCGGTATGCAGGATATGTTGAACAAAAAGTTTGATATTGTTCTTGGAGAAAACAATTTTTTGTATATGAATGAAGATTTTGTTGCAAGCACGGAAAAGTTTTTAACTGACTACAGAGAAAAATACAGAATTTTTCCCTGTATGACCGTTTTTACAAACGACGGTGATTTGCCTGTTCACGATAATCTTTATAAGTCAGAAGAAGCAAATGAATGCCGTTATTTTGCCTCGATGTTCTTAAATCTTCCATCTTACACGGGGATTGGGTTTGAAGCAAGAGCGCTTGAGCCGGATAAGAATTGTATGTATTCAAACCCTTATGTAAAAAAACAGGAAAAAGAATTTCTATTCGGACAAAATAAAGATTTATTTGCGGCTGTTTCCGATATGAGAGAATTATATTTTAACATCAAAGAAATAATAGAAGCCAAAAAACTTATACTCATACCTGCAAATGATAAAAAATTTCTGTGCTGGTATTATGAAATAGAAAACAGCCAGAAACTTCTGTTTGTACTCAATTTAAATGCGAAAAAAAACTGTATCGAAACGGATATAAAAGATGTACAGACAGCGGAATTAATCTATACAAACTCGAGATATTCAGAAATACAGGCAGATTTTTCTCAAACTTCCGATTTTAAAATAAACAATATTTATATTGGTGAGTATGTTGTATACAATCTAATCTAGTGCCGCAGTTACCGCCTGCTGCATGGATGAAGTTGATAATGCCAAACTTGATTATAATAGGAATCCATATATATTTTCCTTATCATTGAATTATGTTATTTCTGCACCAAAGATTGCCATCACCGGTGACAAAATCAGCAACACTGAATATAAAGTCCTGACTGTTTCTGTTTTTAGCTCAGATGATTTATCTTCTCTTGATAATGTATTGCTTTTACCGGAGCAGCATTAATTAAAACCGGATAATAAAATAATATTAACTTGCTTTTTTAAACCGGTTGTTAATCCACACACCTATAACAGAACCTGCTCCTATAATAGCAACAGCCGCACCGACAAGTTTATTATTGGATTTTGTATTCTTTGTATTTTGAACTATCTGTTCTCCTGCTTGAGTTACGACTGTTTCTGCTTTTTGCACAACCGGCTCTATTTTTTCAAAAAGTTTCTTAACCAGATTCTCCCCGTCAGCAAGAACAGCGCCTTTGTATTCTGCAGTATCAAGACAGCCTCTGTATGGTTCAAGAAATTTTTTGATTACATCAAAATACGGTTTTTCTTGTTCTGCAGCCTGAGCAGAATATTGTTCAATATCAGCAAGATACTTATTGAAATAATCAAAGGCTTTTGTTTTACCGCCCTGATAATCATTCATCAGCCACTTTAGCTGAATTTTTCCAAGTTCTGATTTCAAAACATTTTCCGTAGGATTTGAAAATACTTGGGCAAAAAGCTTTTCTGTTTGAACTGCCGAATCTCTCTGCGCTATTTGAGCTGTGTCATTTGGAGATATTTGCAGTTTTTCTAAAAATTCTGCCATTGGTTTATGATAATATTCAGCTTTTGTTTTTAGATAATCCGTCAAAAATTCTTTTGGTTTTTCAGCTTTGTTATGGACCAGATAATCATATATCATACGGTATTCAAAGTTTGCTGCGTTAGACCTTATTTTTAAATAAGGATTATCAGAATATCCAATCAAATGTGATTTCGGGCTGTTATTATAAAATGTAGCAAGAAATTTTCCCTCAAGCGGTGAATTATGAATGTTTTTAATATCAGAATTTATAATATCAAAATCCCTGATTGCATCAGAAGAAACATAACAGCCTGAGTTTGTTAAAAGTTGATATGCCCCAAAGTCGATAAATTTTACTTTATCATTATTTATCAAAAATATATTGCCGCTCTGTAAATCACTGTGAGCAATGCCGTTTATATCCAGAACAAATGATTTTTTTAAAATATCTTCCATCTGTTTGCTATTAACAGATGAATCAAACGGATGTTTACCTTCAATGTATTCAGTAACAAGAAAATATTTATTGTCTTTTTGAATTAAATCAACCGGTTTTGTTGCAATCTCGGGGTCAATATCTTTCATTACATTTAGAATATAATTCTCTTTCAAATTATTTATTCCGTTAAAGTCAGCAAATGGAGCTTGTTTATCTAGCGGATTTATTGCTTTTATCCCATAATTTTCCCCTAATCTAAAAAATTCTCCCTGAAATCCTCTTTTGTTTGTAGAAATCCTTTGGTTTATAATATCATCAACTAATTTTTCAGCATCATGTCGGTTGTATTCTGAATGCCCGAAAGATATATGTTTTGATTTTACAAATACATCCCCCGTATTTTTGAGTTTTGGATAAGTGTTTGAAGTATAAGCAGAATATTTTTTTTCGCTAAAAACAGGATAGGCACTATAAGCATGCCTGTTAGATGTTGAAAGAGCAGTAATCACAATAACCTCCATTAGTTTTAATTATTATATTATATTTTAAAAAAAATGTATATTACCCTTGTAACGTTTTGTAAAATAAGAAATTAAATTTCTTTTTATTTTTATTGTTTTTTTATACAATTCACTTATTAGATTGAGGTAACTGTGTCCATTAAGCCCATCATTCCGATATATTCCAGCATTTCATTTAAAGCAGGAAAAACCAGCGTATTTGCAGACTTTGATAACACATATACTCCTTTTTCTCACAATGAAATGTGTCAAAAGGATGTATTTGTAAATAATCAAAATAAAAGAAATGAGTTTAACAACTATTTTAGCAGCTTCAAAAATCTTAAAGACGCTGCAAAAGATAAATTTGTTTTAACAATTACAACCGGCAGAAATGCTGCCGAGTATATGTTTGTTGAAAATGCATTAAACGAACAAAATCTGGATTATTTTTCTCCGGATTATTTAATTACACGCGACGGAGCAGATAAATTTGTTAAGCAAAACGGTCGCTGGATAAAAGATACCGGGAAAGACAACATCATTCAAAAAAAAGCAAACGGATGGAATGCACAAAAAATAAAATCTGATTTAAAAAGATTAATTTCACAAATTACAAAAAATACATTTGTAATTGAAGCTCCTGTAAATAGGACAAAATGGGATTATCCCGGGATTTCAATGCAGGATAAATTGGAAAAGACAAACTCTCCTGATATAGAAAATTATATTTCATTCAGCAAAAACGAAGAGGATATTATTGAAATTGCATTTGCCAATAAACTTCCTGTTGATAAATTCAAACAACTCATTACCGGATATTTGGATAATAGCAAAATAGACTCTGTTTTAAATCATTATCCAAAAGATAATAATGCATATTTCCCACAATATGCCAACGGTATGGTATATTATGAACCCGGCAACAGGATGATTATTAAGCCCAAAGTTGACAATAAAGAGATTAATAAACTATACGACGTAAAAGAAGCGGTTAAAGATATTGTTGTTAATGACACAAATGACTTTGTGATTGCAGCAGGCGATGAAATCAATGACGAAGAAATGCTCAACCCTTTAAATTATATAGATATTTGGGGAATAAATATTGATAAAAATAAACCGATTAACGAAATTTTAGAAAACGAAAATGTTCTTGATGCGATATATAAATTGCCTTTGAAAATAATAATTGTTGGAAATAGTCCTAATCTGGAACATTTAAGAGAAATGGACAAAGTTTTAAAATCAAAAGGTATTGATAAAATTACCTGTATAAACAGTCCTGATGATTCACAAAACGGACTGAGCAATGCCATAAAAAAGGCAATGTACAAATATTCAGAACAAAATGATGAATATTCATACTATATGGGGATGGATTTATTTAAATATTTATTGGAAACAACAAATATTTTTTAAAGTAATTAATACGAAAGAGGTCTATATGAAAATTCTAGCTGTATCTAATCAAAATTTAATAAAAAAAACAAGACAAAATAATCAGATAAAAAAAGATTTAACAAGTTTTAGAGGTAATGATACTGATGTACAAAATCCCATTGATGATAAAAAATCCGCAGAAGCAATAAAAAGCAGTTTCTTGAGCAACGTATCTTTTAAAGGGCATAAAGAAGAATTTTCCAAAATACCGCGTTATTCAAACGGATATTGTTCAAATGAGCCCAATTATATCAGCGGTACATCCGGTGCAGTTCATATGAGACTATCAGACCCAAAGAAGGATTTAACCACACAAAATACCAAAATTGAATCGAACGGCTGGGGTTATTATAGAAATAGAGACGAACAGGATAACGCAAATCAAAGTCTGATAAAAAATTCATCATCTTATTATCCAAATTCTTCCATAGAAAATACTGCAAAATATCGTACAGGATACACAACAGAGAGAGTATATTTTGCGGATCCGGAAGAGTTTGTGCCTGAGCAAACAAAAAAAGACTTTGACTATATAGTATATGACAATCGCCCTGTTTACCCGAAACTGGAAGATGTAAGAAGCAATTACTTTGACTTTGATTATATACCATCATACTATTGGGATTACAAAGATTCCGCAAGAGACTACGGACAGTATTTTAAAACAATTGCAGAATACTATTATCGTCTTGAAGCAGCAGACAAAAGAGAATTGGAAAAGCTAAAAAAAGAAAAAGCTGAATTTGAAAATGAATATCAAACATCTGCACAGTATAAACATGAACTCGAAAACAAAAAGAATGAATTTCCTTGGCAGAATCCTTCTATAGATAAAGACAAAGAAAAAGCGGATTATTTCTACTACTTAAACGAACAGAAATATAATGATTTATCACAAAAAATCGGCTATTACACAGACCGTATAAATTTTTCAAAAAAAGAAGAACAAAAAGCAATTCAAGCTTTTAGAATTTTTGATGAAGTAGGTCTTATGTTTATGGACAGAGATAACAAAAGAAGAGCAGTAACAGATGCATTTCGTACAATTGAGTATGATACAAATAAAATAAAAGAATACGACAAACAGCTTGAGATGTATTATCCGCAAAGAGAAGAAATTCAGGAACAACTAAAAGTTGCAAAAGAATGGAAAGCTTTTAATGACAAAAAAGCAAACGCTCCGGAAAAAGATTATAATGCGGAATCCGATTATTATGAAAGAAGAAAAAGAGAAGAATACGACAAAAAAGACAGAGAATACGCTGAAAATGAAAGTAAAAACCTGGCAAAAAAAATAGCTATCTGGGAAGATAAACTAAAAAAAATCAATATAAAAATCTCTCAGTTAGAATACTGCAAAGAAGTTTCACAAAACAGTATAAAGCGTGCAGAAGAACGTATTCCAAAACTTAAAGAAGAAATAAAAAACAAATCTGACGAAATAAAAAGCTATTATCCAAAAATGGAAGAATTTTACAAAAATAATGTAGAAGACTGGCAGTATTAGATAAAAAACATTAACAAAAAAAGGCTGTTAAATAACAGCCTTTTTTTATTTCTCAAGCTCTTCCAGCATTACTCTTTTTGATATTTCAAAATCCGGAAGGTCATTTCCTTCTTTTATATCAAAAGGATTGGGATTTTTCATCCAAAAATCAATAGAATCTTTGTGTATATAGTGTTTTGCTTTTTGGGTTATTATTTCTTTTATTTCTTCTTTTGATTTATCACCGTATGCATCTATCTTTGCAAAATCAAGGACTTTATTAAAATTCCGTTTCATTACGTAAAAAGAATTTTCCATACCTTTTGCATTTTGTTTCTGTCTTGTTTCCGCAGCATTTAAAGGCAAACCGTTAGGCTGCTTCATATCTATTTTTGCGCCTTCAACATCGTTAATTAGTTTGTCGGCATTTGCTTTTCCTATATCAGGTAAAAGCTCCTCAATATCTTCTGCTGTGAGCATATAGCCGTTATGATAATTGTCTACGCTCAATGATACCGGCCTGTACGAAGTTCTAAAATTCACCCTTGCATTGCAGCCCTGAGCATCCAGAGGTATATCTATATTAGGAACTTCAAAACCGTTCTGGAATAACAAAACATCTCTTATTGTTAACGGCTGTGTTTTATCTTTTCTGTGTTTATCAAGATAGTAAAGAGAATATTTTAAAATATTTACAGTGCCTTTTACATCGGCAAGAGCATCATGGGCATTGTCCATATTTTTGCAGAAAAAGTATCTGTACTGGTTCGACAAACGTTTGGATGCACCGACATAAGGATGTATTCTCTGAATTAAAAGAAACGGATCAATGACTTTAAAATATCGTTTCGGCTTCAATTCATCAGCAGAATAACTGTTGTGCTCTTTTATTGCGTTATTTAGCATACTTATATCAAATTGTGAGTTATATGCAACGATTATCCCGTTTTTCTTATTTAGATAATTATTTACAAAGGGCTTTAATACCTGCTCCATAACAGGAGCTTTTTCCACATCTTTATCAAAAATACCGTGAACATTTGAAGACGCTTCCGGTATATGCATCTCCGGATTTATAAGCTGATTATATGCAGTTTCTTCAATAATTTTGCCGTTTTTTATCTGTATTGCACCTATTTGAATAATTTTATCAAGCGGTTTTGATGAGTCTCCCGTATTCGTACCCGTGGTTTCCGTATCAAAAACAACTGCATCTATGCATAAGTTGCCGTTTTTGTCGGTAACAGGTTTGTCAAGTGACTTATGGCGGCGTGTGTCTAACAGCTCGTCTATATTTGATGCGAAAGATTTATCTTTAAACGGATCTTTACGAAGTTCTTTTGACGGCGGTTCTTTTACGATTCTTGAATCTATTGAATGTGAGGTGGCAAGAGCTATTTTTCTGTTTGTATAGTTAAACCTTCTGACCCAGGCAGACTCATAGCCTTCAGCAAGAGCATTTGCCTGAATAAATACATAAAAATCTTTCGGTGCTGCGGTTGTCCAATCCAGAGGCTCTTTGCTCAAATATCTCCAGCCTACTTTAGAAAAATCATACCACTCTGGGGAACCTATTTCGTTTTTTTCCATCAAGCCAAGACCCTGATATTTTTTACCTTCAACTTTTTTAGTAAAATTGTTTTCAAAAAAATCGCCTTTAAAAGCAGGCTTAAAAGGATAAACTACAGGATAAGAATACAAACCGGCAAAATTTTGATTATTGCTGGTTATATAATAATTTGTTACAGAAAAACTCCTGTTTTTATAATTATAATTTTGAATACCAACCGGTAAAATTTTCATACTAACCTGCCACATCCAGTTTTGTGCCGTTCATAGGCGGTGCTTCATATACTCTGTTTCTTACTTTTTCATATTCGGATTCGGAATGTTTCCAGTCCTTTTCAAACTGACGCAGAAAAACTCTTGCCAGAACCGGCTTTTCAAAAGCAATAGCCGCTTCGTTATTGCCTCTTTTGTATTTTTCTTTTGCGTTATTTCTGTCGATGATGATTTTATAATAGCCTTTTATTGTATTTAAATCGGAGCGGTTTTTGACATCGAATTTATAAACTTTATCCTGAAGTTTTATTTCTGCGGTACCGGTTTCATTTATTTCATTGACAGCTTTTTTTATTTTGGCACGTCTTATCATTACCTCTTTATAATCAAGTTTTTTTCTTATGATAGGAGGAATTCCGACGGCGTTTTCATATGCTTCAACGGTTTTCATATAACCGACAATTTCTTTGTTAATTTGTTCTGTATATTTTTCATAATCTTCTCTCTGACCTTTTTTCAAATTCTGGTTCATTGCCATAGCAGACCAGTTTGCAGAGCCGATTAGAACTTCTTTATCGTCAAAAACAGCCCATTTACCGTGCATTCTTTGTGTAATATTTGTATCCGTTTTGTACTGGCGTACGTCTATATTGTTTTCTACAAGTTTTTGATATGCGGTATTACAATAAGGAAACTCTTCTATAATCGAAGGATCCACTATGATTTTGGCATCGAGCTCTCCATTATGCACCCTGTCTATAATTGTTTGTATAATTTCTTTGTCAGATAAGACAAAAAGCTCAGCTCTCAGTTTTTTTGCAGTTTTTACTTTTTCCATTACATACTGTCTTATAGATTCAGAGCCTTTTTCTCCTATATAAGCAAGTTCTCTCGGTTTTGTTGAGAGGACTTTAATCGCCGGATTTTCAACAGGTGTTCTTTTTATAATATCCAGTTTAGATAAATCACTTTCATCATAACGGTTTTTGTCATTATCGTTGTTGTAGAGTTCACCTACAATTTTCATATAATCAACATTTTCCTGCTTAATTTCTTTATTCAAGCCTTTGTATAAAACTTGTTCATCTTCCGTTAAAGGCCCTGCAACGATTTTGGTTCTGCCTAATCTCTGCCATGAAAAAGCCCAGTCTTTATTGAAAATTTCCGTTAAAATATTGTCAACTTCCGAATTTTTATTGCCGTCTCTTGTCTCTACAGCAACACAGGCATCATGGTTTGCCGTGGAATGCGTACCCCAGTTCATACCGCCTATTATTAATTTTTTACCGTCAACAGCCACAAGCTTTACATGCTGTAAAGCTGCACCGTTTTGGGCAGGGCGGGGATAAGGAACAACATCAATACCGTTTGTTTTAAGATATCTAATCATATCCTGATTGTTGTAATGACGGATTGGTGTGCCTGTTCCGTCCATATACCATTTGTGGGCATCGAGGATAATCTGGACTTTTAAATCAGGATTTTCTTTTTTCTTTTTTATTATCATTGGCAAAAGACTGTTGTGCTCTTCAAAACCGGCAACTGCTTCAGCTCCGTTAGACGGCCATTTGTGTCCGTCTATAGAAGGATGCTGAAATTCAAACATTTCTATTTGTATGGAGTCTTTCGCACTTTTTATGTATTCTACGGCTTTATCAAAAATCTGTTCCCCGTCAATAAGAGTTGTGACATTTGTTTTACCGACAATTGCCGTTTTTGACTGTTCAGGCATAACCTGCGGGATATAGGCAAGTGAACGGATATTTTGTATTAGATAGTCGGTTCTTGATATCCCAAGCTTGTTTGCATTTTCAGCTATCTTTTTAGCAACTGCAAAAGAAATATCATCAAGATAAACCGGATGATCTTTTTTGGGTGTCTTGACTTCCGGTTTAGGTATACGTTTTTGATATGCATCACCATCCTCAGCTTTTGCCGCAGCAAAACTGACATTCTTTTTATATAAAAAGAACGGATTTAGAGAAACCAACGGTGATACAGCCTGATTACTCTTCACACAAGTCATACATAAAACCCCATGAACAGTACATTTCTATTATGTATATTTGTTTGAAACAGCGCAAGAGTTTGTTACAAAAATTTTATATTGCATGTTAAAAATTTAAAAAAATGATATAATGTCCGAGGAGGCCTAGCTTGTAGGAGCGTACACGGAGTGCGAGTGACGCCAAGTCTAGCATTTTACGACTCTGCCGAATAAAATATGACTAAATGTCATATTTTATGAGAGGTAGACCACATGCACTTGTTGGCTGTGCCGGACTTATTGTTAAACAACGAACTTGTTTATTGCACAGGTTCAACAAGTAGTCGGAGTCAGTTGACTATATGAAATATAAAATATGCTGTTACCTGTTTTATTTAACCTCAATACACACAAAATTCCGCAGAAAAAAATGCAAACTTCCCCGCCAGAACATTGTTCTGATAATAAATTTTATTCCAATGTTTCAAACGATTTTGTTCTGCCGTCTTTTAAAAGCAGTATTCTGACTTTTATGCAGATGCAGATGAAAGATAAATCTTTTTCAAAAGAGGCAATGACACCGGATAATCCTAAATGGCAGCAGGCAATTAAGAGAAATACACCTATAGAAGCAAAGCCGTATGAGATAAGGTCGGAGTTTGAAAGAGACAGAGATAGGCTTGTTCATACTGAAGGATTTGACAGAATGCGTTTTAAAACACAGGTTTTCCCTCTGTGTGAAAATGATATGGTATCAACAAGAAGCTCGCATGTACTTCAGGTTACGGATATAGCAAGAAATATCTGCAGAAAACTCGGTCTCAACGAAGAACTGGCAGAAGCAATCGGTCTGGGACACGATATAGGACATTCTCCATTCGGACATGACGGGGAACGTTCTTTAAAAACAATTACGCAAAAAGAAGGGCTGCCGCTGTTCTGGCATGAAAAAAACAGTTTACGTATGGCAGATAAAATATTAACACTAACCAATTCTCAGGGAGAACAAAATAATCTCGGACTCACCTATGCCGTCAGAGACGGAATAATAAATCATTGCGGAGAAATTGACGAAAATTATATTAAACCCAGAAACACTGCTATTGATTTGGAATTAATAGCCGAGCCCGGGAAAATACAGCCATACACCTGGGAAGGAATAATTGTAAAAATTTCAGACAAAATCGCGTATCTTGGAAAAGATATAGAAGATGCCTACAGGCTGGGCTTGTATAATGATAACAACAGAAAGGAATTAAAAGATTTAGTAAAAAAACATCTGTCGGATTTCTCATCGGATGTAAACAATACTGTTTTAATCAATATTTTTGTTAACGATTTGATAAAAAATTCCGACACAACTAAAGGAATCGGTTTTTCAAAACCTGTATTTGAATTGATGAAAGATATTAAAGATTACAATTACAAGAATATATATAAACTCAAAGGAGCAAAAGAACTTTCTCAAGAAGAATGCGACAAAATAATTTTCGGAATATATGATAAATACGTAAATATGTATAAAGGAAAAGATACAATAGAATATTTGTCAGGAATAAATAATAAATGTGTGCAAAATTTTAGAAAATGGCTGATAAAATATTCTGATAATCAAACAGTTAATCCAAAATATAAAAACGCTGTCATTTATAATCTGGAGAAACCTGATAATTATAAACAGGCTATAATTGACTACATTTCAGGTATGACGGATAAATATGCAATAAAAACTTACAATTCGATAACAGCTTAATTTATTGCCACAACAAATATCTGTTATTATAATCCTGTGAATTGTTTTGTGAGAGGGAAATGACGTGAACGAATTTTTTGAGTGTCATTTGAAAAGGTGAGCAGGTGCCGGCTGCGGTCAGCCGGCGGCAACTGCGACACTAGATTAGATAAGTTATGCTGTTAAAAAGAATTTCAAAGTTTTTTATATGCACCATAATCACTGCATCGATAATAGTTCAGTGCGGCTGCAGTGCTCTAAATTTCCGTTACGAATATGACAGAGGAATGAAAGCATATAACGAAAAAAATTATGATGAAGCAGTTATTTATTTTAACAATGCGCTGAATTATAAACCGGACTCATACAGTGCTTTGTGTCTTCTCGGTACCAGCTATGCCTACAAAAAAGAAACACAGCTTGCAGAAAAAACCTTTCAAGACGCAATAAGACTGTTTCCAAATCAGTGGAATGCATATGTACTTCTGGGTGATATAAAAAGAAATCAAAAAGACTATGAAGTTGCCATAGATTATTACGAAACTGCAGTGACACTGGAATCAATGGGCGGTAAAGAAAAAATATATTATAAAAAATTACTGAAACAAATAAGAGAAGAACAAGCAGCTTATGCCATGAGCAATCCTCTTGCTGATCAGCAATCCAGAGAAAATTTAAAATCAGAAATTGTAAATACCTACACAAATAAAAAAGTAAAACCTGAAGAACCGGCTCAAACCGGCGAAGTCTTTTTAACACTGGACTCAAAAAAATGGGGAAAAGCTCTTGAACAAAAAGATGAAAAATCCAAAATCGTTGAATACGGGTTAAAAGGCGAAGATGTAAAGAATTTCAAATGGACACAGCTTGTAACTATTCAGTATTTTATTCTGACCGATAATTTTAAAACAACCTTAAACGAATACTACAACACCCACATAGGAGCTATAGATGCAATAGCAAAAAATTCAAATAAAACATTTGAAAAGAAAATTATTCATCAAACTAATAATGAAATTTTTTATGAATGGAAATTTGATAATGCAAAAGAAACAGAAATTGCAAGGATAATTTACACACCAAAAGGTATTTATCATATACATTTTGCAAAAAAAGGACAATTTACTAACGAAGAAAAAGCAAAATATATGGATATTTTAAAAACAGCCTCTTTAAAATAAAGTATGTAACTAAATTAATTACATAATCAAAAATTATGCAAAAAAAAACCTGAGATACACTCAGGCAAAACTAGACTAATAGGGAAAACTCCATAAATCTCCAATATTTACATCCCTGATATTGGGGGATTATTATTTTGTTAAACTCAGTTTAGATGCATCATTGCTTTATTCGCTACTGCAATCATCTGCATCGTTTTCCAGAAATCTTCCGGATCAAGTGACGATCGGTTTTCGAGATTGACCGTTACCTTTTCGGCATACATTTTTGCAAGTTTTTTATCTATTGCATTGTTAGGACAAAGTGCCATTCTTTAATAACCTCTTGTTTTTACATCACTTACATATATATAAAGTATTTCAGAAATATATAATTTCAATTTTGAATATTTCTGTTACAATTCGCAACAATTTATCTAATTCTGCTTTTCATAAGCTTTTTCAGAAGTAAATTAAAAATTTTTATAAACCAAATAGATGATATTATTAAAGTTTTTACAAAAATATACCGATTACTATATTGTTAGACCGAAAGGTCAAACAAACCTCCTCCCCAAGTCTAGTAGCCGGCCTCAATGGACGGCTTTTTTTTATTCTTGTAAGAAAAAAAAGCGGTGTATAAAAAAAATACACCGCTTTTCATTATTATCAAACATTAAAATATTACTATGCATTAACCAGTCCAAAAGCTTCTTTTATAGAAACTTCATAAGGAGGATACAGCACGCCTTTTTCTGTTATGATTCCTTTAATCAGGCATGCCGGAGTAACATCAAATCCGGGATTGATAACATTTACACCTTCAGCACAAACACTTTTGCCGTTTATATGTGTAACCTCTTCATGGCTTCTTTCTTCAATCGGTATTTCTTTACCGGTAGAAATCGAGGTATCAATTGTAGACAAAGGAGCTGCAATATAAAAAGGGACATTATGATAATTTGCAACTATCGCAAGGTTGTAAGTACCGATTTTATTTGCGGTATCACCGTTTGAAGCAATTCTGTCCGCCCCCACAACAACCATATCTATCATGCCTTTGTTCATAAAATAACCGCTCATGCCATCGGTTATCAAAGTAACAGGTATACCGTCCATAGCCAGCTCAAAGGTAGTAATTCGTGCACCCTGCTGGCGGGGTCTTGTTTCGTCTGCAAAGACCTGAATTGTATTGTCATTTGCGAAGGCAGAACGGACAACGCCCAGTGCCGTACCGTAACCTACTGTGGCAAGTGCACCTGCGTTACAGTGTGTAAGTATTGTTGCTCCTTTTTTAGGTACAAGAGCAGCACCGTTATCGCCTATTTTTTTATTTATTTCAATATCTTCATCTTCCAGTTTTATAGCGTGGTCAATAAGCATTTGAACCATTTCATCTACGGTTTTTGCGCAATTTTTTATGTAATCATACTGCTTATCAACAGCCCACATAAGGTTTACAGCAGTAGGTCTTGAGCTTTTTAAAAATTCAGCTTTTTCTTTTAATTTAGCAAGAAACTCCTGCGGATTTTGTGTTTCTTTAGCTATTTCCAATGCAGCAAGCGCCATCCCGTGGGCACCTGCGATACCAATAGCCGGTGCACCTCTTACAATCATTGTTTTTATTGCATTATACATATCATCAGAAGTTGTTATATCAACCAGCTTGTATTCATACGGTATAACCAGCTGATCAACCATTCTAGATACATTTTTGTCTTTTATCCATTCAATAGTCTTAATTTTTGATTTAAAATCCATTCTCTTTATTCCTGTATATCTATATCTGTTTTTGATTCTTCCGGTTTTTGTTCAATTTGATTATAAATGTAAATTGTAACAAGACCGGAAAATGCATTCATCAATGCTGCAAGTATTGCAACGAAGAATACCATCATAATTAAAACAAAGAAACCCGAGCGAAACAACAGGCTGACACCAAGATAAAAAGATCCTTTGTAAATAAACCCGATTATTGTTGCAAGCGGAACAAAGGCTACGGAAAAAGCAATAAAAGAAACAAAACCTATTATTGCACCATACAACGCGCCCTGTCTGATATCAAGTATACCAATCATATCAAGTTTTTTCATATAAATTAGAATAGCCGGCGCGGCAAGTACTATCAAAGCAAAAAATGAAAAGTTGCATATAAACGGAATAATTGTTAAAATGCCGAGAAATAGTCCCACCACACCGGAGAGCATTGCCATTTGCTTTAATAAAATTTGTTTTATTTCCATGATTACCTCTTTTTATGTCGTTATTTTATACTGCATATTTTGCTAAATTACATTCACTGTTTCTGGCATGACAAACTGCAATTGCTATAGAATCAACCGTATCATCGAGCTTAGGCCAATTTTTACCGTTTTTATTTACCATCCGTTCTACGGCTTCTGCTACCTCGCTTTTTTCAGCACGTCCATAACCCGTTATAGTCTGTTTTACCACAATAGGTGTATATTCAACAGAATCTATAGAATATTTTTCCAAAGTCATCATAATTACTCCGCGAGCCTGAGCAACAGGAATAATCGTCTTTTGATTTTTGAAAAAGTAGAGTTTTTCCACACCTGCAGTGTCAGGCTTATATTTTTTTATTATTTCTTCCATATCAGAACAAATTTCTAAAAGCCTTCCTGCCTCTGATTTATTTTTATCAGTCTGAATAGAACCTGAAGCAACAAGTGTATACACTCCGTCTACAGCCTCAATAATGCTGTATCCCACAATTGCTATTCCCGGATCAATCCCCAATATTCTCATAAAACAATTATAAATGACATGCATTTAAATACAAACTCTTAACATTAAGATTTATATACCGGTTTTTTACTGAGAATAGCTAATGCTCTTGGTGTAAGGGGTTCTAATTAACAAAGTTTGATTAATGGTTTTATTCAGAGCTTATTTGTGTCCAGTTCTTTTAATTTGTCTTCAAAACTTGTTTTGTGATAGTTAATTCTGGAAGATATAATAGGATGTCTGTATTCTGTTTTGTTTATAGAACGTGCATCTACAATTGGTGATGGCGGCATTATTGTCCATTTGTAGAAAGATGTAGACATTCTTTTGAAAAATTTTTGCAGCCACTGGAGTTTTTGTTCCTGTGTTATTGGTGTATTTTGTTCTTTCATGTGTTTTTCGTGCAAAAACTCTTCCTGCATCATATCTCCGATTGTCTGCTGCAGGTTTTCTACACGCCAGATAACTTCATCCAAAAACTCATAGGGCATAAGTGCTTCTTCGGCAAGAAGAGGTTTTCCTGTTTTCGGATTTATTGCAAGCTCAGCCCCCGGTCTCTTTTTTATAATACTTTCAGGTATGGTATTTTTTGTGTTTCTGTTTTTATTGAGCCATTTTGCCAGTGCAAAAAGTTTTGTCTTGGAGACATCTGCCAGAGGCGCAAAACCTCCTGACATATCGCCGTTTATTGTTGCGTATCCCATATAAAGCTCGGACTTGTCGGATGTTGCTATTGGCAGGCACGATCCGAATTCGTTTGCCACACCCCACAGGATTAAGGCTCTTGATCGGGCCTGTATGTTATCATTGGTAAAGCTTTCTTTGTATCTTCCATTCCAGTTTTGTTCAATATTTGCAAATAGTTCATCAAATTTTGCTCTTGTTGAGTCATACATATCTTTTATGGATATTTCCGTAAAATTTATCCCCAGATTTTGAGCAAGCTCTCTTGCATCGTTTTTGCTCTCTGCGCTTGTTATTTTAGACGGCATGCTTATACCGAACACGTTTTGCGCACCGAGTGCATCTGCCAGCAATACTGCACTGACTGTAGAATCAAGTCCTCCGGACAAACCGAGTACCGCACGTTTAAAACCGGTCTTTTTAAAGTAATCTTTGATTGATTGCGTAATTGTTAAATAAGTTCTCTCTAAATCAGGCTCATGATCCAAAGTAAAGGCTTTTTGTTCTGTTAAAGTTTTTTCAAGACCATTTGGCAGGGAATTTATTTCTCCGCCTTTTTCCGGCGAAACAATAAAGAACTGCTCCTGATATGATTTTGCCATTGCAATCAGTTGGCCTGTTCTGTCATAAACCCTTGAAGCGCCTTCAAAAGACATGCATTCGCCCGATCCTGTCTGGTTCACGTATACAATCGGTGTTTTATATTTTTTTGCGGCAAAAGAAAGCATATTGTGTTTCAGTTGTTCTTTTTTTGCACGTGTGATTGAGGAGGAGCAGTTTATTAAATAATCAGGATTCTGTTCTTCTACAACAGCGAGAACAGGGTCAATTTTGTACAGATTTTTATCAAAAAAGTCTTTGTCGTTCCAGCCGTCTTCGCATACTATTATGCCGGCTTTTTGATGTCCTATATTTGTAATTCTTGCTGCGCTGTTAACTTCTGCAGGTTCAAAATGTCTATAATCGTTAAACTCTGCGTAATTTGGCAGAAGTGTTTTTCTTATTATTCTTTCTATTTTTCCTTCACTTAAAACAGCTATGGAATTGTAATATTTTTTGCCGTATTTTTCTTTATTAAACTCTGCAAAGCCTATAATAACTTTGGTATTGCCTGTAACGTTGTGAGCAAGTGCTTTCAGCCATTCAATATTTTCTTCTACAATAAGAGGGAATCTGTCTATAAAGTCTCCTATCGGATAACCGATTAAATACATTTCAGGGAAAATAATTGCCTTAGCGTCTATTCTTTGCGCCCATTTTATCCATTTCAGAGCTTTTTGTGCATTACCCTTTATATCTCCTGATACGGGATTTGTTTGTGCCAGAACAATTGTGTCTTCTGGCAGAAGCTCTTTTAGCTGATTAGCAATTGTATTTCTTTCAGTTTCTGAAAGGTTGTTATTAATTAAATCTTTGTCTATTTCTTTGCTCAGTGTATAAACTTTTTCATCCATATTAAAATCTTTCCTGATACGATTTTTATTCTCCCTTACCAGAACAATTGTATCAAAAAAAAGACACCCCTTAAAAATTTAAGGAGTGTCTTTTTATAAACCTGATTAATAAATTAGTCATATACGTAGTTTATCAGAGCAGCTTCTCTTGCTTTTTTAACGGCTCTTGCAAGCATTCTCTGGTGTTCGGCGCAGGTGCCTGTAATTCTTCTCGGAAGAATTTTGCCTGCTTCTGTTAAATATCTTCTGATTTTTTGTGATTTTTTGTGCATCTTTATAATCGATGACTTCTACTTTATCTGCACAGAAGTTGCAGCTTTTTCTTTTGTTTTTGTCGATTTGTGGTCTTGCCATTGTTTTTTCCTTTTCTGTTTGTTTTAGTAACTAATAGCGTTTGCGCCCGGACTGACTTAATGGAGCAAGGGTTTTAATTTTTATACGGCTCGCAAAAACTTCGTTTTTGACTCTGCCTGCCTCCATAAAAACCTGACATTTAGTCAGCTTTTAATGGAGTCCTTGCCCGGACTAACTTAATAATGCAAGGGTTTTTAATAACATCCTTGCCAGACTTGTTTAAAACGGAATTTCGTCTTCTCCGATTAAGTCGTCCGAGAAATCGGTCTGCCCGAATTGTACAAGTGTATCGGGCGAATTTTTGGCAGAAGGTGCACTGCTCGAACTTCCTGCCAGTTTTTCCAATGCATAAGCATCTATCTCAACGATTCTTTTTTCAGAACCGTCTTCATTTTTTACTGTGTTATTTTGAAGTCGTCCTTCAACAACAACTCTATCGCCTTTTTGAACGGTTTCCTCAACTGTTTGTGCGAGGTTGCCTTTTGCGATAACTCTAACCAGCGTTTCTTCATTTTCGGAGATGTTCATAGCAAAAGCGGAAATAGGCACATTGTTAGATGTAAAGCGTTTTTCCGGTGCTCTGTATACTGTTCCTGATATTACTGCTTTTGCTAAGCTCATTTCTTTTCTCCTGACTTTCCTGACTATGCGCCTACTTTTGATTCTTCCATAAACATTGTTCTTAAAATGTTTTCGTTAAGACTCAGCTGTCTTTTGAATTCAGCTACTTTAGAAGGATCTAATTCGAGTCTTTGTGCTACATAGTGACCGTCTCTGAAATTCTGGATGTCATGAGCCAGTTTTTTTCTTCCCATTTTATCTGTAGAAGAAACACTGCCGCCGAGAGATTTAACGCTTTCTTCGATTTTTGCGATTACTTTATCGGCTTCTTCTGCATCCATATTCGGTTTAATAATTGTAAGTAATTCGTATCTTTTCAATTTTTTACTCCTTTATGGTAATTATACGTGTAAAAGGAATTTATCATAAACATAATATGAATACAAATTATTCGGCTTAAAATCTTACGTATGCTTAATATTTGTCTATAATATTTAATTTACGTTGTTGTCAACAACACCTTCAACAAAAAAATTAATATTAGACATTACGGTATTAAGTATTCTGTTTACAGCTTCTTTTGTATTGTATGCAATGTGGGGAGTGATAATGACATTGGGAAGCTGCTGCAAACGTGTATTTAGAATGGTTTGTCTCAGTGTGCCTTCATTCAGCCTGTTTATGTCAACAAGGTAATCCGCATCGGTTATTGTCTCTTCGCTTTCCAGTACATCTAATCCGGCACCGGCAATTTCTTTGTTGATTATAGCATTATAAAGAGCCTGTGTGTCTATATGTTCGCCTCTGGCTGTGTTTATTAGTATTGCGGTATTTTTCATCTTTTTGAAGGCTGCTTCATTAAACATATGGTAGTTTGCATTTGTCAGCGGAGCGTGAATTGATATAAAGTCGGATTCTTTTAACAGTGTTTCAAAATCTGTATATTCTACACGATAGTTTTCTTTTAAATCCTTTTTTTGAGTTATATCATAACCGAGGATATTCATATCAAAACCATAGGATAACCTTGCAAACTCCGAACCAATTGCCCCGAGCCCTACAATGCCTATTGTTTTGCCGCCAAGCTCCTGACCTGTAAAGTTTTTTGTATCAATATCAATTTCTTTATATTCAAAATATGCCTGAGTAATTTTTCTGCACACATCAAGCAGCAATGCCATTGCAAATTCTGCAACACTTTTATTTCCGTAGTTTGGAGTGTTTTCTACTACTATATTATTTTCATTACAGTAATCAAGGTCAATATGATTAAAACCGACAGAACGCAGGGCAATAAGTTCCAGTTTCGGGAATTGTTCAAGAACTTCTTTACCAACTCTGGATGTTGTAAAAACAGATATTATTCTTGCGTCTTTGTATTCGTCAGGTATTTTTAAAATATTTGTAAGTGAATTTTTTTCCAGATAATAGTTGTATTTTCCTTTATTGTGTGATTGCAAAAAATCCTGTTCATCCTCCTGAACATCAAAATATACAATTTTATCCATAGTTATTATTCCTCCTTGCTGAATTGTTTTATAAGAAATATTAATACTTATTAACTTTCTTTTTAATGCCCCTGTAAGGCTAATTGCTACTGTAAGAAATTTATATAGAATTTCCTCTCTAAAATCCTATAAAATCTGTCCGAGAAAAATTCGTGATAAGACTCTGCCTAACAAAACAATCCCGTGAATTGTTTTGTCAGAGGAAAATAACTTGAACAAGAACTCTGTTTAAAGTTCTTTACTCAAGCAAGAATCTATTACATAAAGATTATTCAGTCGTTTCATTCCTTCAGAATGACGATTTTAATAATGAACCCAAAACGTCTCATTCTGAGTGCTTTAGCCAGAATAATCCATCATATATAGACCTTCGGTTAGTTCGTTCCATCAGAATGACATATTGTTTTTCACATAATATTATTTTTATTCAGAAAATATCAGCGAACCCTAGCCCCCTAAGATTGCTTAAAATTTGTGCTGGCAACAGGCATCCATATAGATTTCAGATGGTTCAGATGTCCTTTTCTTCTAAGTTCAGCTATTGCCGCATTTACCTGTGCTTTTAAAGCTGCACTCTGGGGTTCTTTTCTAAACGCAATCGCATAAGCATCCTGAGAATATCTCTGAGGCAGAATCATAAACTCCGGATGATCCATAACAAAACCTGCCAGAATACTGTCATCAGAAGTCATCGCCTCAGCTTTTCTGTCTAAAAAGGCGTTAAAAGCATCCTGATATGTCTTATACCCTTGCAGCATAACTTCGGGTGCAAAGTACCTTATATTCTTTTCACCTGTAGTACCGAGTACAATAATAACCCTTCTGCCGTTTAAATCACCGACTGTTTTTATAGCAGTACCTTTTCTAATCATTACAGCCTGACCGACATAATAATAAGGTAGAGAAAAATCTACAACTTCCATTCGTTTCGGGTTCACAGACATTGTAGCAATTATCATATCTACTTCGCCTGAATTGAGTTTAGAAATACGATTTGATGCATTTACCTCGACAAATCTAACCAGTCTTTCATTACCGAGTATTCTTTTTGCCATAAGGTGAGCAATATCTATATCGTAACCCTGCAGTTTGCCGTTTTCAACAAAACCGAATGGTTTAGAATCATACTTTACACCGACAACCAGCTCTCCTCTTTTTTTAATTGCTGTCAGAGTATCTTCTTTTTCCTGCTGCTTTTTTGTACATCCTGTCAAAACAAATACTGATGTAATAATTAAACATAATAAAAATTTCTTACACATAAACTATCCTTTATTAAAGAAACAGCCACCTAGCAACTGCAACTGCCGTAATTATTCCGATTATATCAGCAAAAATACCCGCACACAAAGCATGGCGGAATTTTTTTATACCAACTGAGCCAAAATATACTGCAAGTACATAAAAAGTTGTCTCAGAACTCCCTACCATTATAGCGGCAAGTTTGGTCACATAAGAATCCGGTCCGTAGTTATTAGCAATTTCCGAGAACAGCCCCAAAACCGCACTCCCTGATAAAGACCGGATAATCATAACCGGCAGAATATCAACTGGTATTTTAAAATAATCAAGTACACCAGACAGAAGATTTGCAGCTATATCAATTGCTCCCGAGGCTCTCAGCATAGAAACAGCAACCATAATTGCCAGCAAATACGGAAGAATATTTACAGACACTTTTAAACCGTCTTTTGCTCCGTCAACAAATACTTCATATACTGGAATTCTTTTTACAAGCCCCCACAAAAGCGTGACAAGAATCAGAACAGGGATAAGCCAAACGGAAATGTTATACACAACTGTTTTAATCATTGGCATTTTCTCCGTCTTTAGTGCTTATATTTTTATGAACAATAATTTCTTGAGGAGTCCAGACTTTTTCCAATACTTTTACAATTACTATTGCAAACACAAAAGTTATTGTTGTAACAATCAAGGTTGGAAGTATTATAACCGCCGGATTTTTTTCTCCGCACGCAGCCAGTACTGCTATAACTGTAGCCGGAACAATCTGCCAGCCTGCTGTATTCATAGCGAGAAGCGTACACATATCATTTGAAGCTGAATCCTTATCTTTATTCAAATTTTGCAGCTTTTTCATCGCTTCTATACCTATCGGAGTAGCTGCATTAGAAAGCCCGAAAGCGTTTGCCGTAAAATTCATTGCTATATCACCTATTGCAGAATTATCTTTAGGGACATCCGGAAAAAGTTTTTTTGCAACCGGCTCTAAAAGTTTTGAAATAAAAGCAACAAGTCCTGCTTTTTCGGCAATTTTCATAACACCGAGCCAGAAAGCCATAATGCCTGCCAGATAAATAGCAACTTCTACAGCTTTTTGCGCTCCGGATATAACAGCATTTACAACAGCTTCAATTCTGCCCGTAAATGCAGCAGAAACTATTGATATTAGAATAATCAAAAACCATATATAATTCATGATTTTATTGTGGCAAAATCAACCCGAAATGGCAAATATATGTAGTTTCTTACAAATTAACTTCCGTAGCTGTAAGAGGTGCACCTATTACACGTTCTAAGTTTGCAGCTGAAATATGATACTGCATAAGAGTGTTATAGAATTGAAGTTTTGCATTTTGATACGTAATCTGTGCGTCTTTGATTTCGATAGCATCACCGAGACCTGCTTTGTATCTGCCGGCTGCCAGGTCATATCTTTCTTTTGCAACATTCATTGAAGCTCTGGCAACAGGTATGGATTCCTGTGCGTTTTTCAGCTGTATATATGCCTGTTTTACATCCAGATACAATTTTTGGCGCTGTGTTTCATAATCGGCCTGATCTTTTTTGTATGTCAAAGTAGCTTCATCAACACGCTGTTTTAATAAAAGCAAGTTTAGATTTGTATAAGAAATCTGTGCACCGATTTGGTAACCGTAATCTTTACTTGGTTCACCGCCGCCTCTTAAATAAGAACCGAATCCGGTGATATCAGGAAGGAAAGCAACTTTAGCGGATTTTACAAGAAGTTTTGAACCTTCCATCTTCTTTTTAGCTGCAATAAGTGTCGGATTCTGGTCACAGGCTATTTTTAATGATTCATTAAAAGAAATATCATATCTTCTTTTGTCCAGTCTGTCTTGTATCTCGAACTTTTCAAATTCCGGAACGCCCATTGCATTTGTAAGCTGTGCAAAGCCTGTTTCTACAGCGTTTTTTGCTTGAACTAAAGTAAGCTTTGTATTATCTAAATTAAGTTCAGCCGTAGAAACATCAATTTTAGCCTTACTTCCTATTGCATAGTAAGCCTTTGCCTGCTCAAGGTGTATTTGATACTGCAAAACGGAATCTTCATAAACCTGAACCTGCTGCTGTAGAAACAACTGATTGTAGTATGCATTTTTAACCTGATAAACAACATCGTTAATACTTGATTGCAATGTCTCACGTGATGCCTCGTAGGTCTTTTTTGCAATACCTGCCTGAGCACCTGTTTTACCAAAGTCATAAATCAAAAGATTAACGCCAATATTTGGTGTATACCATTGATTATATTTTTGCATCGGAAATTTAAAGTTTGTAACAAGCATATCGTTTCTTGAATAGCTTGCAGATGCATTCAATGTAGGAAAATAGTTTGACCAAGCCTGAGCAATCTGGTTTTTATAGATATCTTTACTGATTAACTGTGACAAAATCGAAGGGTTATTTTCAAGAGCGATTTTTACACAATCATCTACAGATATAATACGTGTGGTAGAAACTGATCCTTCGACAGCTGCTGTGGAAGAAAAGACATCTGCTTCCGGAACATTTTCTGTTTTTTCTGCCGGCTGCTTAAGTATAATTTCTCTTTCTTTAGGCTCATTAGCACCGTTTTTATTTTTCTTTGATTTTTTATTTTTTACTTTCTTTTTCTCTGAAACCTGTTTTTCGTTATTATTTTTTACTTTTTTCTTACCTTTATCGGATTTTATAATTATTTTTACAGATGGCTGTGTTTCATGCGTTTTTGCAGTTACAACGGAATCGTCATATTTTTCTTTCTTAGCTTTTTTAGACTTTTTATCATTTTTAGATTTTTTTGTGGTTTTAGATTTCTTGTCTTCTTTTGCCTTTTTAGTCTCATTAGATTTTACAGACTTCTGTTCCTGCTGAACTTTATTGTCTTTGTTTACTGCAGCATCTGCCTTTTGTTCAGGCTGTTTATTTTCCTGCTGTGTTGCCTGAGTATTTTGTTTTGTATTTACGGCAGGCTTTTCATTTGCTTTTGTCGGCGTATCATTACCTGACTTTTTTACAGTGTCTGTACCTGCCTGTTGTTGAGAAGCTGTATTTTTCGCAGGTTCTGTTTTTTTTACTTCAGACTTTTGCGGCGGTTGTTTTACATTTGTTTTAGAAGTATTGTTCTGAGCTATTTTGGTATTTTTTTGTTCTGTTTTATTTGATTTTATAGTTTTTTGTACTTTCTTATGTACTGTTTTTTCTGTTTTTGTTTGTTTAACAGTTTCAGTTTTTTTTGTAATCACCTGTTTCACATTATTTGAAGTATTGTTAACAGCTTGCTTATTATCCGCAGAAGATTTCTTTTCGGTTTGAGGAGTTTTTGATTTTTTTGTTTCTGTGGCATCTGTTTGCTTTTTAAAGATGTTCAAATTCATAGACAGGGCATATTCACAGTTTAAGGATAAAAGCCCTGAAATTACGAATGTTATTATTAATGTCCTTATTATCTTTTTCATTTTTTCCTCAATTTTTGCGGGTTTATAACATTATTGTTTCAATTTTCACCCTTTTCAAGATTGTCGTGTTTCTTTTTATTCATAACTTTATCAACAAGATGCTGAATAATTACATAGAAAGCAGGCGTCATAACAGTACCAATTGTACCTGCAGCAAGCATACCGCCGAATACAGTAGAACCTACTGAAATTCTTGAAGACGCACCGGCGCCGTGAGCAAGAATCAATGGAAGCATACCTATAACAAACGCAACTACCGTCATCATAATCGCCCTGAACCTTATCCTCGAAGCTTCAACAGCAGCATCTTCGATAGACATACCGTTTTCTTCGTGCAAAACCTTCGCAAACTCTACAATCAAGATAGCCTGTTTAGCAGCAAGACCGATAAGCATAATCATACCGACCTGAGAATAAAGGTCAAATGCCTGACCCATTATTAACTGGAATAATAACGCACCTGCTGCTGCAAGAGGACAGATTAAAAGCACCGCAAACGGAATTGACCAGCTTTCATACAATGCTACAAGGAACAGATATACGAAAGTCAAAGCAAGAGCAATAATCGTAGTGGTCTGACCGCCGGATTCTATTTCCTGTTTTGATGTACCTGACCACTCATAGCCCATATCTTTAGGCAACGTTTTTGTTGCAACTTCTTCCATAGCTTTCATTGCTTCACCGGAACTTCTGCCTGAAGCCGGCTGACCTGAGAATTGTACACTTGTGTACTGGTTATATCTGGTAATAGATCCTGCACCAACTGTTTGTCTCAAAGAAACAACTGTTGTAATCGGAACCATTACACCGGAACTGTTTTTAACATAAATACCTGACAGGTCATCTGCGTGGCGTCTGAATCTCTGCTCGGCCTGCATCTGAACTCTGAATACACGACCCAGTTTATTAAAGTCGTTTACATAGTATGTACCGAGAGTTGATGACAGCGTGCTGTAAAGTTCCTGCAGGTCAATGCCCTGAGCCAGAGCTTTATGATAATCAATATCCACAATATACTGGAGCATATTTGCCTGATACTGGGTATAAACGTTAGACAATCTCTTATCCTGATTAGCCGCAAGCATAAGCATATTTGCATACTGCTGCATTTCCTGCGGTGTATACTCAGCTTTTGAAAGCATCTGGAACTCAAAACCGCCCAGCATACTCATACCAGTGATAGCAGGAGGAGAGAACACACCGATTTGTGCTTCTTTTATCTGTGCAAATTCACCTCTTATTCTTCCCAGAATTGCATTTGCAGACAAATCTGTTTCTTTGCCCTGAATTTTTCTTACTATTTTCTGGAATATATTAAACTCACGTTTGCTCCACTCGTCTAATCTGATTACCAGAAATGCCTCGTTTGACGGCCCCATACCTACAAACACCAGTCTGCCCTCAACACCTTCTGTTTTTTGGAGAATTTCATCAAGCATTTCTGTAACTTCAGTTGTTCTGGCTATAGAAGCACCTGCAGGCAAGCTGACCTGCGCCATCAATACAGCCTGATCCTCATCCGGAATAAAGCCTGTCGGAATAATTTTAAACAAAGCTAACATCAAAATGATAATGCCGGCAAATACAGCAAGTGTAAGCTTCTGGTTATGTACAAATTTTTCTACATAATGTATATAAATATCCGTCAGTTTCTGGAAATAAACGTTAAATTCAGTAAATACCCATTTTATAGCTGCCGAAATTTTGTTAGACGGCTTTCTATTCGGGTCTTCATGTCTTAAAATAATAGAACACAAGGCAGGAGAAAGAGTAAGCGCACAAACAGCAGACAAAGCAATTGATACGGCAATACAAACCGCAAACTGTTTGTACATCAGACCGGATAACCCCGGCATAAAGCTGACCGGAACAAATACAGCCATCAATACAAGTGCCATTGAAACCAGAGCGCCGCCTATTTCCTGCATTGTAATCTGCGTAGCCTCAACAGGAGATTTTCCGTCCTCCAAGTGCCTTTTTACGTTTTCAATTACAACAATAGCATCATCAACTACGGTCGCAACCGCCAGTACCATTGCAAACAGAGTCAACAGGTTAATCGACATATCAAACATTGGTAATGCAGCAAAAGTACCAATCAAAGATACCGGAATCGCAATCAAAGGTACCAGAGTGGCTCTCGGGTCGCCTAAGAAAATAAAGATGATAGCAACAACGATAATAGATGTTTCTATAATCGTCTTAACAACCTCTGACATTGACTCTCTGATAAACAGAGTATCATCATGCACCATTGCCAGTTCCATACCGTCAGGCAGCGTTTTTGAAACCTCTGCCATTTTTTTCTCAACTGCGTTTACAATTTCAATAGCATTTGCACCCGGAATCTGGATAATCTGCATCAATGCAGCAGGTTTTCCGTCAACTTTACCGTTTCTTGAATATGTCTCAGAACCGAGTTCAACTCTTGCGATATCTTTTATTCTTATACTTGAGCCGTCCTGATTTGAACGGACAATAATATCTTCAAATTCAGCAGGTTCTAAAAGTCTGCCTTTGGTTCTCAAAGTAATCTGAAATCTTTGTTTGTCAGGCCCCGGCTCCTGTCCCAGTGCACCGGCTGAAACCTGTACGTTTTGTGTTGTAATAGCTTTTTGAACTTCTGATACTGAAACATTTAGATTAGCCATTTTTTCAGTATCAAGCCAGATTCTCATAGAATAGTTGCCGGCACCGTAAACACCTACTTCACCGACACCCGGTAAACGTGCAATTTCATCTTTAATATAAATAGAAGCATAGTTTGTAACATCAAGCTGCGAATATCTGCCGTCAGTAGACGCCAGATTCAAAATAGCAACACCCGCGCCTGATACCTGTTGTTTGGCTGTTACACCGAGTCTTCTTACATCCTCCGGCAGTTTCGGTTCTATCTGCTGAATTCTGTTTTGTACATTTACAAGGTCAATGTTTCTGTCAGAGCCTACTTTAAAATATATTTGAAGCCTGTAGGATTCATCAGAACTGGTTGAAATCATATAAATCATGTCTTCAACACCGTTAATCTGAGACTCCAGCAAAGATGCAACGGAAGATTCCACAACATCTGCACTGGCACCGGGGTATGAAGCACTGACTGTAATCTGCGGCGGTGTAATGTCTGGATATTTTTCAAGTTTTAGCCCTGTCATGGCAATAAAGCCGACAAGTGTGATGAATATGGATATTACAATTGCAAATCTCGGCTTTTTAATAAAGAAATATAAATCTTTGTTGTTTTGTTTATCTTGATTATTTTCCATCTATTATTTATTTTCCTTAGCTGCTTTATCTGCTGCATCTTTATCAACAACTACATTAGCCCCGTTTCTGAGCCTTTGAAAACCTTTTGTAATAACCCTTTCTCCGGGCTGTAAACCTTCATCAACAACCCATTTGTCATCTACCTGATTGGAAATTTTTACAAATTTCTGTTCAGCCTGACTTTTGTCATTAACTACCCATACATAAGTACCGTCGGTACTGTCAGAAACTGCAATCTGAGGAACAACAACAACTTTAACCGGCTTCTTAGCAACAGCAATAACATTGATAAAATCACCCGGAACCAAAAGATGGTCTTTGTTTTGGAACACAGCACGCATAGCTATAGTACCTGCTGTAGGGTCAACCGTATTGTTTACAAACTCTAATACACCTTTTTCTTTGTATTCAGTTCCGTCAGAAAGTTTTATTATTACATCTGTCCCGGGAATACTGCCTTTTTGAAGAACAAGCCTTCTTTTCATATACCTGAGATAATCTTCACTTTTTACGTTAAAATATGCATAAATAGGGCTTACGGATACAATTCTTGTAAGTGCTCCCGACTGAGGATTTACAAGGTTACCTTCCGTAATAAGAATTTTACCGACTTTTCCGTCTACAGGTGATGCTATCTTTGTATAGCTCAAATTAAGTTTTGCAGCGGCAAGGTTTGCTTTATTTACATCAAGAGTTGCTCTGTTTTGGTCTCTTGTTGCAAGAGCCTGATCATAGTAAGACTTACTTACAAAGTCATTTTTCACAAGTTCTTGAGCTCTAACAAGTTCTTTCTGCGCATTTATAAGAGCAGCCTGTGCCTGTCTTACTGCTGCTTCTGCCTGCTGTACAGCAATTATATATTCGTTGGGCTGTATCAAAAACAAAGTCTGGCCTTTTTTTACGTAAGCACCTTCTTTAAAGTAGCTTTTCTGCAGCCAGCCGTTTATTCTTGCAACGACATCAACTGAATATTTCGCCTCAATACGGCCTACTGATTCATTTCTTGGATAGACTTCTTTTGTTGTAACATATTCAACATCAACAGGTGTAGGCCTTTTGCTTTGTTCTGCAGCAATTTTTCCTGCAATATAACCAGCAACTTTATTAAAAACAACAGGGACAATAATCAAGGCAGCAACTATTATCCATATTAATTTTTTCTTATTCATTATAATTAATCCTCGTGATGTGCAACTATGATTGTTAGCATAACAACAATTTTATACTATGGCAATTATTTTACAATAGTACAAGAGGAGGATAATTATACATAAAACAGCTATTTATTCCACATTTCGTCAGTGAATTTCCAGTTGTTTTCAAACAACTTTCTTGTAACATCATTATTTGGAGTAACTTTGCCTTCAGCAAAATCAACACCAAAAGTAAAAATATCCTTGCCTGATTTATTTGGACCTTTATCACCATTTACATCGACAGTAACATTAAGAACTACCTTTGGGGATATCTGCGCAGTGTAACTGCTAAACTTCATATTATCTTTTGTTAATACTTGAGAAGTAGAAATTGTTCTGGCAACTTTTAAATAGGGAACAAGGTATTTATTAAAAGAGTTCGAAATATTAGTATGTTTCCATTTATAAGCAGGACCGTTGTCAATAATAGACATATCCATTGCCTCATTTAAAGTCAGGTAAGCTTTTTGAGCCTGCCTGCCGAGTTCTTCTCTTTGTGAATATTTTTTTAATGCAGGAATAGCAAGAGAAGAAATAACACCGACTATAACAAGAGTGAGTAAAACTTCTACATATGAAATTGCTTTTAATTTTTTAAAAAACATTATAAAACCTTTCTACATTACCAGTATGTTATTGTCCAGTTGTCTTCCATTAAATTTTTGGCATGGCCAAAAGGGCAGAGTTTATAAGACCCATTAGTCCTGTCTGTTTCACATTTAGCATTGAACATATCTAAGTCAAAAATAAATACATCAACGCCTTCCATATTCGGCTCTGATAAGCCATTAACATCTATATAAAATCTTGCAGGCGGTCCGCTGTTTTTTCCGGCTATAACAATCCCACTTGGCAACATCATTGATCTAACTGTAGGCGTCGTTGCAGATTCACTTTTAAATTCCCTATATCCAGCAAAACATTCTGTTTTTGTTTTAAGCGAATTACAATATAAAGCTGATGTATGATATTTTGATATATAATTCGAAATCAATAAACTAGCAACATTTTTGTTCGCAATTTTACTAATTGATTCCCCTGTATTTATTTCTATCAAATCAATTCCCTGTTCAAGCGCAATATACCCCTTCTGTGCCAGCTTTGCATACTCTGTTTTTTGAGCATGTTTACTCAATCCCGGTATGGTAAGCGCAGCCACAACACCAAGAATCGTAAGTACAACGAGTAATTCAACAAGAGTAACCGCTTTTAAAAATTTTATTTGCATGATTCACCTTTTTTTATTAATTTTCTAAAATTTAAATACCTTTGAACTTCTTTGTTTAAAGAGGTTACAGAATCCAAATATGCACTGTCTATATGCACTCTGTTGTCATACTTTGGATCCATTATATAAACCGTAGGATAACCGGAAATTCTGTATTCTTCCGCTATTTTAGCGTTTTGCGGGTCATCGACATTGATTAAAACAACATTTAAATCATTTTTATTTATGTTTCTGACCTTATCGAGTTTTGGCATAAATCTCTGGCAATAGGTGCACCAATCAACATAAAAGACGCCGATAATCGGCTTGTCCTCCCTGGACGCCTGCTCGTAAGTCACACCAAGGTCATAATCAGAAGGTTTGTGGCTTGCTTTTGGCATCAGTGCAAAACTTGCCGCCGAAACAAGACCAACTAATAAAAGTATAGATAAAGAAATAAGTGTTATTTTAAGTTTTTTGTTCAAAGCTGCGCTCCTTTTGGTACTACTGTTACTCCGCCTTCCGAGACATAAAAACCTCTTGCTTCATCTTCAGCTCTGTCAAAGCCGATTTTTGTATAAGGCGGAATATCTACATTTTTGTCTATAATAGCTTTTTTAATATGAGAATGTCTGCCGATATTAACATTTTCCATAATAATCGAATCAACTACGCTTGAAAAGCTGTTTATTCTGACTTTAGGAGATAGAATACATCTTGAGAGCGTACCTCCGGATATTACACAGCCCTCCGAAACAAGAGAGTTTGTTGCCATACCGCGTCTTTCCAATTCTTCCCAGATGAATTTTGCAGGCGGATAGTTGTAATTGTACGTTCTTATCGGCCATTCTTTTGTATACAAATTAAACTCAGGGTCATAAGCCAGCAAGTCCATATTAGCCTGCCAGTACGCATCCATTGTTCCTACATCACGCCAATAGCCGCGTTCTGATTCTTCCATGCCGGGGAAAGTATTTTGTGCAAAGTCATACACATAAATTTTATCTCCCTGTTCAAGCATTTTGGGGATTATATTTTTGCCAAAGTCATGACTTGATGTCTGGTTATCAGCATCAATTCTCAATTCTTCTATCAGTTTATTTCTGTTAAAGAAATAATTTCCCATAGAAGCAAGACACTTTGTCGGGTCACCGGGAAGATGTTTCGGGGTTGTTTTAGGCTTTTCTATGAAATTTGTAAGATGCCAGTTGTCATCTACTTCCATAATTCCGTATTCGCCTGCTTCTTCTATTGGAATAGGGATAGCGGAGATTGTCAAATCAGCCTCATGTTTTTTATGAAAAGCAAGCATCTGAGCTACATTCATTTTATAAATATGGTCTCCGCCAAAAACGGCAATGTATTGTGAATCTTCTGCCAGAATATGGTGAATATTCTGAAAAACAGCATCAGCAGTACCCTTATACCAGTGACCGTCTATTCTCATCTGTGCTGGGATAAGTTCAACATACTGGTTCAAAATCGGTGTCAAAGGCCACGTACGTGTAATATGCTTATTCAAAGAATCCGATTTGTACTGGGTCAAGATTTTTAATTTATAAAAGCCCGAGTTGATAAAATTATTTATAACAAAGTCAATGATACGGTATCTGCCGCCAAACGGTACAGCAGGCTTTGCTCTGTCTCTTGTCAGAGGATACAATCTTTTGCCTTCTCCGCCGGCAAGTATCATTACCAAAGTATCATCTTCAACAGGCATGCAATAACTCCTATAAAATAAACTTATGTAAGTAAATCATACCACACTTAATCAGAAAATAAATATAATAAAAAGATGAAAAAAGACCTGAGGTTAATCAGGTCTTTTAGGAATTTAATATCGGTTTCCAACCGGATGGATTAAATTTTAACTTTTCCGGTCATTAAGTCATTCATATCATATTTTTGACCGTTAATTTCAACCATCAAAGCTTTTGTTTGCCTGTCTATCTTAACAGGAATCCAGCCCTCATCACCATTAGCTCTTAGGTAATATGTATTGGAGACATAACGATCTGCTCTTATTGCACCTGTTTCTTGATCAACAAAGTCTTCCAAGAAATCTTTAAAGTCCCAATGAGCATAGCCACCTTTACCTTTTGCCAGTTCATAAGTTGTGTCACCTATTTTTATCTGTACATTTGAATCATAGGTGGGATCCCTGTATAGCGGTGTTAATGAACCGTTTCTATACTGGTATGTATTATATTTTCTATAATCTTGTGACGGATACTTATCAGCAAAATCTACACCTCCTCTACGAATTTTAGATTCCCTGTCGAAATCAACAAGTGTCTTTGTAGCCAGATTTTTGACCTGTCCGTTTTCATAGTATTTACCATCATATGTACCGTTATATGGCTCATATCCTTTTAATGCTTCATTGTATCTGCACATGCCATGACCCTGTACATTAGCAAAATTTTTGTTATTCCATTTACCTGTTTCAGGATCAGCGCCTTTAAGTTTTAATACTCCCGAATTAGCCGGCGGAGGTGTAGATTGTTGATTTTCCGGAGGATTAACATCCTGTCCATTTTGTCCGTTATCAGGAGTTTCAGGGGGGGTTATATCATCTAAAGCCTGCATAAACGGAGGATTTAAAGGATCAAATTCGCCGTCCAAAGGCATAAAGCCTACATTAAAATCAGGCATTTCATACTCCTGTTCTTTTGGAGCATAAGGCGGCAGGCCTTTTTCCTGTTTTTCTTTTTCTTCGGCTGCTATACGGGCTTCTTCTGCCGCTGCAGCTTCTGCATCTGCCTTTCTTTTAAGTGCATTAGCTTCTATTTCTTCAGAATTACCCTTGTCTTCAAGATTACCGGCAATTTTTACCTCCGCACCTGCATAAAGGTATTCAACACCTTTTTTCGTTCTGTGAACAGCACCCGGGTTATCCTTCTTAAACTTCGCAATTGCTTCTTTCATTTGTTCATCTGTAGGATTTTCTATACCCTGTGCAGCAAGAGAGCGTTTAATCAAATCTTTAAAAGATTCATTTTCTTGTACAGTATATATCTTAGGAGTTTGCAAATCTTTAATTCTTGCCTGCTCAGCTTCTCGTTCAGCTTTGGCTTTTTGTTCAGCTTCATATTCCTGAAGAATTTGTTGAGACCTTTCTTGTGCATCCAGTCGAGCGCGTTCCTGCATTTCTTCTTGTCTTCTTGCTTCTTCAATTTGTCTTAACTGTGCTTCTGCTTTTTTCTGTCGTTCTTCCAAAAGCTGCTGTGTTGAAACTTTTTCATCTTTTTTAGTTGCTTTTCTTACAGCTTTCATAAAATTTTCTAAATCTTCACCGCTGACTTCTTTACCGCCTGAGAGTTCATTCCAGTGGTTAAAATTTTCAGCCATTTTCTTAAATTCTCTTTCAGAGATTTTATTATCTTCACCTGCTGCTTTTATAAAATCATCCATTGCAGCAGCAAGTTCTGTAGAGCTTAAGCCGGCTTTTCCATCCGTATCATAAGCCTGGAAAATTTTGATAAGTCGTTTGTTTTTCTTTGTGATTTCGGCAATTTCTTCCTGCGACAGCCCCTCAGAGGAGACCTGAGTTGCATCGTATTTTTTGCCTTCACCAATTTTCATATCGCCCATACGCACACACCTTTCATTCCTTATATGTAAGACGTTATATAAGGCTAATCGGCAAAGTTAATAAAAGCTTAAATAAAAAAAGAAAAAATATCCCGACCTATCCTATCCTATTAGGCATTATATCCGGCTTTTGACGATATGTAAATTTATTTTAACATTTCTAAAATTTGTAATAAAATATAAAAAATAAAAAGGAGATTTTAATGACAAGACCAATGACCATTGCTGAAAAAATACTTGCAGCACATGCCGGACTTGAGGAAGTAAAACCCGGACAGCTTATAACAGCAAAACTTGATATAACGCTTGCAAATGATATTACAGGGCCTGTAGCAATAAAAGAATTCAAAAAAATCGGCATTGATAAAGTTTTTGATAAAGAAAGAGTCGTTTTTGTTCCGGATCATTTTGTACCGAACAAAGATATTAAATCTGCCCAGCAGGCAAAAATGGTCAGAGAATTTTCTCATGAACAAAATCTCAAAAATTATTTTGAAGTCGGACGAATGGGTATAGAACACGCTCTTTTGCCGGAAAAAGGAATAGTTACGGCAGGAGATTTGATAATAGGTGCAGACTCTCATACCTGTACATACGGTGCATTGGGTGCATTTTCAACCGGTGTAGGCTCAACCGACCTTGCCTGTGCAATGGCATCAGGAGAGACATGGTTTAAGGTGCCTTCTACCATTAAAGTTGAATTTGACGGTAAATTAAACAAATGGGTAAGTGCAAAAGATTTGATACTGCATCTTATTGGTGATATTGGTGTAGACGGTGCGTTATACAAGGTACTTGAAATCAGCGGTTCTGCTATTGAAAATATGGATATGGACGGACGTCTCACCATTTGTAATATGGCTATTGAAGCAGGAGCAAAAGCAGGGATTATTGTTCCTGATGAAATTACAAAAGAATATCTCAAAAACCGTTCAATAAGAACTCCCGTATTTTATGAAAGCGACAAAGATGCTGAATATGAAAAAGTTATCAAATATGATGTATCCAAAATAGAACCTACGGTTGCATTCCCGCACCTGCCGGAAAACACAAAACCGGTATCACAGGCAGGCAACATAAAAATACATCAGGCAGTTATCGGAAGCTGTACTAACGGAAGACTTTCGGATTTAAAAGTAACTGCTGAAATTTTAAAAGGAAGAACAGTTCATCCCGATGTAAGGCTAATAGTATTTCCCGGGACTCAGGACATATATCTTGAAGCAATAAAACTCGGTTACATACAGACAATTATTGAAGCACAGGGGGCAGTATCCACTCCAACGTGCGGACCATGTCTCGGAGGATGGGCAGGAATTCTGGCAGAAGGAGAACGCTGCATATCCACGACAAACCGCAATTTTGTAGGAAGAATGGGGCATGTCAACAGTGAAGTATATCTGGCTTCTCCTGCAGTAGCAGCGGCAAGTGCTGTTTTAGGCAGAATTGCTTCACCGGATGAATTGTAAAACAGCAGGCGATGCTGCCTCAGACATTTTCATAAAGGTTTTTTGCAATTAAAAGGTCTTCCGGGGTTGTTATTTTTATATTAGAGCGGCTTCCTTCAGAAACGTAAACATCTTTACCCAGATACTCCAGCATGCCTGCATCGTCAGAAAAAGACTGCCCCTCCAGCTTTTGGTGGGCATCCATAATCAAAGAATAATCAAAAATTTGAGGTGTTTGCACAGCCCGGAGCGTATCTCTGTCAGGAGTAGATTCTATTTTATTGTTTTCTTTAACAATTTTAATTGTATCAACTGCTTTTACCGCAACAATTGCCGCTTTTGTTTCAAGAGCTTTTTTTATGCATTTTTTAATATCATCTTTTTTTACAAGCGGTCTTGCTGCATCGTGAATAGCAACAATATCAGGTACATCAGAAAGTGCTTTTAATGCATTGTAAATTGAAGCCTGTCTTGCAGCACCGCCTCTGACTATTTTAACATTTTTAATACAATATTTTTTTAAAAGCTCCTTTAGTATGCTTTCAAGTGATTCTGAAGCAGCAACTATAATTTCCAACGGACAAAAAGGAACAAACGCTTCTATGGAGTGAATAATTACTTCTTTATTGTCTATTTTTTCCAGAAGCTTATTAGTTTTGCCGTATCTGGAGGAGCTTCCTCCGGCTGTAACGATAACAGATAATTTTGCCATTTTTATTCTTTATTCCTCAAAATGTTTAAATATATTCTTTTCGTATTCTATACAAATGCTGCTGTTTTTTGAAAACGGCTTGTTTGTAACTTTTCCTATTTTAAAAAATTTATTTTTATCAAGTTTCTCATAAACAAATTCCGGTATTGTAAACAAAAGTTCAAAGTCTTCTCCTCCCCAGAGTGCAAGATTTTTATAGTCAGAAGGAAAAGTTGTTGCCAGCTCCTTACTTACGGGGATTCTGTCATAATCTATGTCAAATTGGAACCCGCATCCTTTAGAGAGCTTGTATATAGCATCCCCGAGTCCGTCTGATGTATCCATTACAGACAATTCTTTTATATTTTCTTTTTCCAAAAAAGTTCCGAGTTCAAACGCTACTTTTAGTCCCGGTTCAGGTAAAAGATGTTTTTTTATAAAAGAACAAGAATCTTTTTTCCCCTGCAACAAAAGTTTAAGACCTCCGGCACTGTCACCGCTTGTACCCGTTGTAACAATCACATCATCCGGTTTTGAAAAATGCCTTGAAACATCGATATCAAAAACTTTTTTACCGATTGCACAAACAGAAATAACGACCTTATCAGAACCTGTTAAATCCCCGCCTGCAACTTTTACATCGTATTCTTTACAGATTTTTTCAACTCCTGAATAGAACTGCTCAACAAAATCAGAATTTATATTTTCAGGCAAAGACAGAGAAATCGTCACATACAAAGGCTTTGACAAAGACGCTGCCAAATCGGACAAGTTTACATTTAACGCTTTTTGTCCGAGTTCATAAGCGGTTGTTGTGTCCATATCAAAGTGAATGCCTTCAACAAGGGTATCCTGTGTTATAAATAGATTTAATTCCCGTAAATATGCACAATCATCCCCCAATAGCGATGAATCGCCGAGAGTTTTATTTATAACATCAAGATATTCCAGTTCTTTCATATGCTAATTTTAGCACAATTATTCTCTGTCTTTTGCACTCAATACAAACTGTGCCGTTATTTCTGCCATAACAAGATAAGTATAAAAATACACAACCGGAATAAGAATCAATCCGACAACCGTTATAGCAAGAAAAGAAAATACAAATTGAACCAGCACGCTGAGTGCAATAAATAAAAGTATCAACACAAAATAATTGCCTATATTGTCTTTTAAAAGAGAATATGCTTCTTTGAAATTAACAAATGAAAGTATTTTTAAATCTTTAAAAAAGTTACACATCATCAACGGGCAAAATATCATAACCATAATAAAAAACAAAAGAAGCAATGCCCCCAGAAAAGTCATTAGTATAAAACCGGCCGCATGGTTTGCCGCAGGATTCAAATGGTACCCGTTCATTACAATCCCGAGAAGAACAAAATAAACCATACTTGCAATCACTAACGGAAGTATATAGATAAAATAGCCGGCAAAATATTTTATTCCGGTAACAAGAAATCTGCCAAAATCATTCCAATCAGGCAGTATCGAATTTTGATAATTTATTCTCTTGTTGGCTGTCTCTGCTATATAGCCGGCAAGAGCAAAACTCAATACAAATGAAAATACAAAGCACAATACAAATGAAAAAATAGAAGCAGCACCCGAATCTGTAAATACAAAAACAAATACGGGCAGTGCAAAAATAGCAAAAGTTGCAAGCAATATTCCGGAACCTGCCAGCAGTTTATTCACCCATTGTGTATCTTTTGATATGTATGTCAGAGCTTTTTCAAAATCAAGATTCATTATGTTCTCCTTGTTCTTTATTACATTTTAAACTATTATTTTTATCAGAAATATTGGCAAACTGTGCCATTAAATTTACTGATACAATTTGAAAGTAAATTAATAAAATGTCTCCTGTATCAAACAAATTATACACTATTTTTATGACTGAACAAAACTAATATTATGCTATCATCTTGACATGAAAAAGATTATTTTTTTGATTTTGTCTCTAATTATAATTACAAAAAGCGTATCTGCGGCAGATTTTAAAACCTGCAAGCTTTTGTATGACGATCAAAAATATAAAAATGCCTCAAGCTGTTTTTATCAAAGAATAAGTTCTAATCCTGATGATATACAATCCAGATTTTATTATGCAGCATCACTGTACTTTAACCGACAGTATAATCTTTCTTATGCACAGTATAATTATATTGCACAGAAATATCCTAACTCACAAATAGGAAAATACTCCAAAGCCGAAGCAGCAAAAGTATACAGAAGAGTCGCCGCAATAAAAAAAGCAAGAGAAAATGACACAGGAGACTATACGCAGAACCTTAATTACCGCTCAAAATGGTATAAAATGCCGGTGCGTATCTGGGTAGAAGACAGCCCGTATAAGACTACAGCACTAAAAGCATTTTATGAATGGCAGACAGAATCCTCAAACCTTGTTAAGTTCAGTATTGTCAGCAATCCTAATCAGGCACAGATAAGAGTTCGTTTCGTAGACCAAATAAATGACCCTGTTTCAGACCACAACATCGGACTGACAAAACTAAGATATATAGGCAATATGAATATGTCAGCTGATATACAGATTCTGCAAAGAACTGACTCAAACAGAATGCGCACTAATGCACAGATTTATCCTGTTGTTTTACATGAAGCAGGTCACGCTCTTGGAATAAGCGGTCACAGCAGCAGAAATAATGATATAATGTATGAAAACAATTTTACAAATGACACACACCTGTCTGACAGAGATATCAATACTCTGCGAGCTATTTATAAAAAATAAAGTATAAAAACAGCTAAAAATTAAAAGTCTTGCTGTAATCAGGAACTACAAAAGGAGTATTGTTTGCGTCTTTGTTTGTAAATACTGCATAGTCTTTTAAAGACAGTTCTTTTGAATTTTTATACAGTTCCATATCAACATATTTTTTATACAAATCCGTTAAATCACCGGAGTAATTACCCATAATCTGTGCAAATTTTTTAATCTCTTCTTTGCTTGCGCCTGCACCGTAAGCTTTTGTTTTTGCGTCAGTACCTGACGGGCGGATTTCTATAAATTTGTCACTAAATTCCAGATATGTACCGTCACCTACAAATTTCACATCTGTAAGATTGTCAAAATTCAATTCTCTAAATGTATCGGCAAGGATTTCTTTTATTTGCTCAAGATTCATCCTACCCATTTTTTTAGCAACAGCCATAGTAAGATAGAACACATCGTTTTTCGTTCTTTGTGCTTCACCTTCAACTTTTGCCTGTTTAAGCCTTTCTATATCTGGTTCTGATTCATTATAGTAGGCAATATCTTCTCTTATATCGAATTTTGAAATAATTTCATTGGTTTTAAACACATCATCAAGATACCCGGACATTGTTCTGCCTTCTTTTTCAAGATAAGCGCATAGAGCAGAAGCAACAACAATGGCCTCCGTGGCGCTTTTTTCCCTCATTGCAATTGCTGCTCTTCCTGCCAGAGATTTTATAATGGATTCTGAACCTATAATCATACCGCCTGATTCTTCTCCGCCAAAGATGAGTTTAGGGTTTACTCCAAGATTTATGTCGTTACCAAGAACATCTGTCACAACAACATCGCTGTTTGGATTTTCTATAATCTGTTTTTCAACTTTTTTCATTATGTTTGCAATTTCTTTAAATCCGACAGGTACATTAACAACTTTTATGTTGTTTTTCTTTGCCCATTCATCCCAGGAACGTGCTGAAGCTGTTGTTTTTATCACAAATCTCGGATGTTTATCAAATAAGCCCTCTGCTTTTAGCTGCTGCATCCAAAAATCCATAATCATAAGGAATGACTGGTTGGCAGTAAATACAGTTAAAATTCTGCCGCTGCCAAGGTCTACATAATCAACACCAAGATTCTTTAAAAACTCTATTTTATCAGCATTTTCTATCTGGCAGACAGTGAGCCTGTCATGGTCAGGGTCTGTGATTAACACAGCAGTGCCTACAGGGCAGTCCTTTAATTTTTCTTCGTATTTTAAAGACTTAATCACAGGGAAATATGACTTTCCTTCTTTGTCTTTTGAAATTACCGTGGCATCTACAGAATAATCATAGAAAGTTTTGTTGCCTTTGGGGTCTGTATCATATTTGCCTATACCGTGGAAGAAAGGGTCTTCTTCTTTATTCGTCCAGACAAATTTGTCATCTATATTTAGTTCTTTCAAGATTTTGCTGAGTGTTCTGTAAGCCGAACCGCCTACGTTTTCTATAACGATTTTTTCGTTTAAATTTTTGATTAAATTCAGGTTCGCATCTTTTGCAACACCGTCAGTCAGGTATTCTTTATAAAGCTTCACACCGTCATTTAGCTGTTTCATAATATCTTCTGATATTAACGGGTTGTTATTTGCAGCAATTTTTATGTCATAATAGCCGTTTTTTGCGACTTCGGAGAATATGTATCTGATTTTTTCCACAAAGAGCATTGATTCTTCGGGCAAATACTGACTGCCCTGAGAGTTAAGGTCTTTTGTTGCGTTTTTAACGGAAATACCGTGGCTTGAAGTAATATATTCCCCGCCAAGCAAATCCAGTTTAAAAGCAAGAAAAGATGCCATCCAGATAGGAATAGTTTTTCTTTCAGCAGGAACAAGTGTTTTGATTCCGTGAGCAGCCTGTACACGTGCAATAAGTTCTAAAATCTCCTGTGAGTTGTAACGTACTTCGCATCCTGCAAGTTTTACAAGTTCTGCATCTTTATAAAGCTCACGTGCCACAAGTGCTTTAGCCTCTGTAGCAAGCATTATACCTATCAAGTTAATAGGAAAGCGTGTATCATACGGATACAAAATATTTTGTGGCCCTCTTATGCCGGCAGTTGATACTTCTGCTTCTTTTGCATAGTTTTTAAACCATTCTTTGAGATTCAATCCTTCCGGGTTCGTATCTTTATCATAAGGTTCAAGATGTTCTTTTTTTAGTCTGAAAATAAATTCTTCCTTATTGTCCAAATCAAGGAGTTTATTTTCTTTTATATATTCAGGCGTTTTTGAGTCTACAGACTCAAAAAGTGATTTTTCTAAATCAGAATGAGATTGTTTATTTATCATTGTTTCGGCTCTCCAGCTTTTTACATTATTAGCTTATATATTATACAAAAATTATAAAAAGATGTATATTAATTTATAAGGTTAATATAAAAATTCTAACTTAGTGATAATGTATAAAAAATAACAGGAAAGGATAAATATATGATAAAAGTCGGTGTTACAGGCGCAATGGGAAAAATGGGACAGGAGGTTGTAAAAGCTGTTTGTGAAGATGAAAATCTTGAACTTGTTTGTGCTGTTGATATAAACCAGATTGATAAACAGGTCTGCCCTTCCCAAGAGGTCAGAATAACAGGCGATTTAAAAAAAGCAATAGAAATGCACAAACCTGATGTTATGGTAGACTTTACCCAGCCAAAAAATGTTTTTGAAAATGCAAAGATTTGTCTTGAAAACGGTGTACGCCCGGTTATAGGTACAACAGGGCTTTCTGATGAGCAGATAGAGGTATTAAATGCGCTTTCTCAGGAAAAAGGTCTTGGCTGTCTTATTGCGCCAAATTTTTCTACAGGAGCAATTTTGATGATGATGTTTGCAAAACAGGCTGCAAAATACTTCGATAATGCAGAAATTATTGAACTCCACCACAATCAAAAAAAAGATGCCCCCTCCGGTACTGCAATAAAAACAGCCCTGATGATGTCAGAATCAGGCAATATGACATTTGAAACAGGCAATTGTCCTGAAACAGAAACAATACAGGGTGCCAGAGGTGGAAAATCATACTCTGATATTCATATTCACTCTGTTAGAATGCCGGGCTATATTGCTTCACAGGAAGTTTTGTTCGGTGCATCCGGGCAGATTCTTTCTATCCGTCATGATTCTATGGACAGACAGTGCTATATGGCAGGGGTAAAACTTGCGATAAAATACGTTGCTGAACATAATGATTTTATTTACGGATTAGAAAAAATTATGTAATAATCTGTTAACGGTTTTAAATAAGCTTTAAGCCGGAATATTTATAATAAAAAAGACCTCAAAATGAGGTCTTTTTTAATGGCTCCGGGACATGGATTCTCTTCAGCTGTAGGCGACAACGAGAGCCGTACAGATGAGGATACTCGAACGGGTAGAACCATGCGAGGATTCCCGACAGGAATCCGAGTCGGTGAGAGCGGATTTTGTACAGTCACGCCGTGTGAACGTAGTGAACCCAGTGACTATGTGAACAAGGTTTTTGTAGTGAAGAATTTTAAAATAAAATTCGAAACGGAATACTTAACCTTGTGAACGTCAATAATCCAAGATTTTAAATAAAAATAAAATAAAAAAGACCTTTTTGAGGTCTTTTTTAATGGCTCCGGGACATGGATTCGAACCACGATTAGATGATCCAGAGTCACCTGTCCTGCCGTTAGACGATCCCGGAATAACTATAAATATATTGTACCACCCGAGAAAAAATGGTCAATTAAAAATTTCTTATATGCAATTTTTGCAGTTATAAATCTCTATTAAATTATTCTAGAAAAAGTCAGCTATAAAGACATCATTTATTTAGAATTTTGTTGTTAAAAAATTAAAATATTTTTGCAAAAGAAATAAAGTAGTCATTTATTACATTTACTATTACCGGCATTATCCATAACAGTATCGCTGCACCTAATACAGGTTTAAAAAGAAAGCTTAATTGAAATACGTTTACCTGAGGTGCTGTTTTTGAAATTATACCGAGTATCAAATCCTGTCCGAGTGTCGCAAGCAGAACCGGAGATGCTATTTGTAACCCCACATACAATACATTTGATGTAAGTGTAATTAAATATTCTTTGTTTATCATCTTGTCAAGAGGTATAACATGGGCATACATAGGAAACACTTCAAAACTCCTATAAAGAGCATTAATGAGCCAGTATACCCCGCCGACATGTATAAAAAGGATGACAGCCAGCAGACTGAAGAAATTGCCGAGAATAGAGACCTGAGAGCCTGAAGTAGGATCTAAAACCATAGCTGACGATAATCCCATCTGCATATTAATCATATCCCCCGCTGCGGCTATAGCCTGTACTATACAGTTTGCAATAAAGCCTATTATCATACCGCCGACGGTATTTAATATTATTCCCAGCACTAAAGACGCTCCCTGCGGAACAGGCTCAGGTTTTATTGTCATCATAAGGATTATTGTTAAAACAAGCGCAAAAGAAAGCTTCATCATCCCTGGTATTTCTTTTCTGTTTAATACCGGAGCAAAACGTACAAAGCCCAGAATACGCGCAAAAATCAATATACCGCCGCCAAGTGCCGCATTAATTTCCGGAAAATATTTTGGAAAAGCTTCTAATACTGCATCTATCAATTATTCTAAGGTTCCTTTACTTTATCAATTTCTGTTAAGTCTTTATCTATCGGTGAATTATTGTCTACCAGCACTTTTATCGAATGCGGTTTTGATTTTGTTTTAAAAGTTATATAAGAAATTCCTTCTTCAAGAGTTTTTATAACAATTTGAGCTTCCGGTGAATAAAGGTCTGTTACGACCTCTGCTCTTATAACATTTTCATTTGAAACTTTTAATTCAATCGGTCTTTCGCTTAGTCCTACAAGGTAGGCTCCGTCTGTATGCAGATTAATAATTTTATCTGCACTTTGACAAAAAACAGGATTCAAAAAGAAACTGGTTAATACTGAAAAAATAATTGCTGTAATTGTTAAAAAAATTTTTTTCATATACAGAATCCTCATTTATTACCGGTTCATAATGGCATTACGTTCAATAAGATTAGGTGTCGGATTTGGCATTCTGTCAGACGGATAATGTTTTGTTTTTGAGTTGTAATCTATAAAAGGAATTTTCCCCGGATTTCTCATTATGTCGCCTATTTCCTGTTTATCAAATCTGCCGGCACTTTGCTTAAATTCCGCATCAAACGGACGTGTATATTTATGGTAATTTGATGACAAAACAAAGCTGTCAGCTGCCGGAATCTGGTTAAATGCAAGCTGGAACCCTTCACCAAGAAGATTTGTCAATAGTTTAATATAGCCCATTCCCATAATCATTAGCACAAGAAATACTGCAAGAATTTTTGGCGCAGCTGCAATAGTTTGCTCCTGTACCTGCGTAACAGCCTGCAAAATACCTACTACAAGCCCCACTCCAGCTGCTACGAGTACACAGGGCATAGATATCATAAGCATCGTTATAAGGCCTTTACCCATATATTCCATTAATACTTCCATATATTTATTCCTTTATTAATTAAAGCTCGTTGCAAGACCGTGAACAATCATACTCCACCCGTCAACCGCAATAAATATCAGCAATTTAAACGGCAGAGAAATAATCGTAGGTGATAGCATAAACATACCGAGTGCCAACAGTACGTTTGCCACAATCAAATCCAGTACAATAAAAGGTACGTATATAACAAAACCTATTTCAAAAGCGGTTTTTAGTTCACTGATAATATATGCAGGCGCTACCTGCCAGATTGTAATATCATCAGGCGTTTTAGGCTTTGGTGCACCGGATAGTTGTATAAAAAACGTCATATCGGATTGTCTTGTTTGTTTCATCATAAATTCTTTAAGCGGCTTTGAACCTTCCGTTAAGGCCGCCACTATATCACCATTTTTCTGGTATGGAACAGAACCCATCTCCCACATTTTAGAAAACACAGGGCTCATTGTATAAATAGTAAGAATCAAAGACAAACCTATCAGTACAATCCCCGGAGGCACCTGCTGTGTACCCAGCGCCTGTTTAAGCATAGAAAAAACAATTGTATATCTTAAAAAGCTCGTCATACAAGTAAAAAAGAACGGCAGCATTGAAAATACCGTCATAACCAGCAGCATTTGTAATATAGGATTTAAATCTTTTAATACGCTTTCCATTATTTTATCCTTTATTCTTTTGCAGATTGAACAGCTTTTGTTTGTTGATCCAGTTTTCTTAAAATTTCTTTCATAACAGGTTGTTTGTGCGTTGTACTTTTTATTGCATTCATAACCTCTGTGTAATCAACGCCTTTTTCTTTATTTTGCTCTTCACTTGATTTTTCAATATTAAATTTCTTTTGGTTAACACTAAAAGAGCTAAAGTTCCGGGAATCCGATATTTGTTGTGTAATAGTGTTTTGAGTATCATTTAGTTTTGCAAGAAATGTTGTTCTTTCCGCATCTGAAGCAATAAGAAATTTTTCATCACCTGCTTTAACTATATACAGGGTCTTTCTTGCAGAAAGATTCATTGCATTTTCAACGGTTAAATCCTCACTGTTTTTCTTGCTGTAATTACTTCCCATTGTTTTTTTGTATACCAAAAGACATACAAACAATAGGCCGACCATTGCCATTGAATAAACTAAAAAATTTACAAGATATATTCCCATATTATTGTTCCTATATGTCTTCGTCATCTACATCAAAATCCGAATAATCAAAGTCTTCTTCTTCATTTGACTCTTCCGATTCCTGAATGTCAGATTCTTGAGGCTGATGTTCTTCTTCAAACTGGTCTTCTGCCATCTGTTCATCAGGGTCTATTTCTTCACTTTCATAATCCTGCACTTCTGAATACTCTGCATTTTGAGATGCCCGGTCTTTTTCTTCAGTAAAAATTTCATTTATTTTTACACCATACCTATCATTTATAATGACCAATTCTCCCGAGGCAACTATTTTGTCTTCGACCTTTAAATCAATTTTATTGTCATATACAGAGCCTATATCAATAACAAGCCCTTCTGAAATCTGTTTTAATTCGCCGAGTGTAAGCTTTACTTTTTCAAACTCAGCATTAATATCAACTTGAATTGTATCCCACATATTGTATATATCAGAGCCCGGCATGTTTTCTCCTTTCGGGTTTTGTCCGTTATTATCAAAGTCACCTTCCACCATAATGTAAGGGTTTGGTGCTACTTTTATTTCTTTTGTAAAGTCTTTGTATTTTAAAAGCATTTTTGAAGATTTACTGTGTTCCAAGACAACCAAATCCCCAACTTCTAAATGTTTAAGCTCATTAAGCCTCAAACGTGTATGTCCGACATTTAAGTTCACTTCTGCGCTTTGTTTCTTAAAGTCCGCTATTGAAAAAGCTTCTTCGTTTAGAGTTAAGCGTTCGGGTGTTATTGCCACAACAGGTATTTTTATAACAATTTTTCCGAGAGTCACCCCGTTTGTTCTTAAAAAGAATGTTAAGTTGCATTCATTATAATTTCTGTTATTTTCGGGCAAATCACTGCCCTGCTTTATGTTTTGGCTGAGATTTCTATACAAAAAGTCATCAAATCCGGTCAGAATTTTGGCTTCAAGATCTGTTAATTTTTCAATATTAAAGGTTTTGCCATTTGGCCCAAGTGTATTTTCAAGGAGATTTTTTACAAGAGATTTGGAAAGTCTTATAAATACTGACAGTTCTTTGTTTAGTCTTATTTGTGTAACAAAAAATTCTTCTCTTTGAGCAAGAATATTTGTATTTTCACTTACACTTATAAGTTTTACTTCTGCAGCTTCTTCCCAGAATTCACAAAAAGTTTCGCACACAGTTTGCGTAAAATGTTCATTAAACCACTCATAAGTGAGGTTTAAATCCCTGGAAAACTCTGATAAAATATTGTCGTTATCTTCCCTTGTAAGCAATTTAATCTCTTCCCCTAATCGGTAAAGAAGTATTTTTATACAACTTTCCCAATAATAATCTTACTGATTGAGAGATTTATCTTCATCATATGTTTGCTGTATTTTAATATGTTATTTTGCCAAAAGCTCTGACTCAAAAGCATTTTATATCAATCTTTTACAACTTTATGAAGACCTTTGGGGGAATCCGGATTTTTATCCAAAATGTTTGCCATTTCACACGCCATTAATTGAAGCGTAAGTAAAGAGCCAAAAATAGCTTTTAATTTACGTTTTGTTTTTATATAGATGTTTATGTCACCTGATTTTACGTCCTGAACCGAGGTAATACATATAACTTTCGGATTGTATTCATCTTTAATTTTTTTCAGATTTCTTACGGCAAATTCTGCATTTTCTTCATCTATAATTGCTATCACAATTGATTTTTGGTTCAAAACTGCAACATGTCCGTGCATAAATTCTCCAAATGGATATGCCATAACATTGAGATAGCATGTCTCTTTCATTTTCAGAGCGCCTTCTTTAGCAATCGGATAGTAGTTTTTATTTCCGAGTATTGATATATTTTGGAATTCAGATGTCAAACTGGCTGCCTGCTCTATTTTCTGTGCATCTATTTTTATTCTTTCCAGATATGCGGGTAATCTGCGCATAGTGTTCAAATATCCTGAAATATCCACACCATTTTGTGATACGAGTTTCAGCATAACTAGAATTGAACAAAATATTTGTGCGGTTAGAGCTTTAGTAGATGCAATACTTTTTTCTTCTCCAGCATCGGATAATATTTTGTAATCGCATAATTTCCACATTGTGGAATCTTTGGAGTTTGTGATACACATTGTTTTAACGCCCTGTTCTTTTATTATGTTTAAGGCTTTCAGGGTATCAGAAGTTTCACCTGATTGCGAAACAAATATGTATAATGAATCCGGTGTTATAAAGTGTTTTTTCTGCAGTATAAATTCGCTGGAATATTCATATTCACAGGGTATCTGTACGTATTCTATAAACAAAGGTGCTGCTATTGCCGCACAGTTGTAAGAAGAGCCGCTTGCAACTATAACAATATTGTCAATTTTTTCGGGCAAGTCTATAGAAATTTTGTTCTCATCAGTGACATAACTGTCTAACAAATGTTTAACAACTCCCGGTTCTTCAAAAATTTCTTTTTTCATAATTGAAGTCATATTTAACCCTCAAAATACCTGCATAAACACTACAATATAATTATCGGCAGAAAAGCGGCACAAGTTTAACCAGTTTAAAAAAATATTAAGATATATGTATGATTAGCTTTTTAAAAGTTCATCAAAATTTTCCTGAGCGTACTTGTATAAATCTTTGAGTTTATTTTCGACATTTAGCCTGTATTCTTCGGCTTCTTCCGGAGAACAATCCGATTTTACATATATAGGCTCACCATATACGGCAATAGTTTTTACACCAAGAAACGGAAAACGGAATTTGTCCCAGGTATCAAATTCTAACAGCCATTTTGACGGTGAATACCATATCATCGGAACAATCGGAACCTGTGATAATTTTGCAATATTTATAATGCCTTCTTTTACAACACCGAAAGGACCTCTGGGACCGTCTATAGTAATGGCCGCACACTCACCCTGCTCAAGTTTTTCTAAAAGTGCTAACGATGCCGAGGCACCGGAACGTTTTGAAGAACCTCTGACGACTTTTATTCCTACATGTTCTGTTGCAGCTGCAATGATATCACCGTCATTGGACTTTGATATCATTACATTCAGATTTCCTCTGTCTTCGTTTGCATACAGTGCACACTGATGGGCATGCCACAGAGCAAAAATTACGGGTTTCTGTTTTGGATAGTTTATATTTTTACAATTATAAAAAAGACTTTCAAAAGCATAAAAATGCTTTAGTACAAAAGATAAAAATGAAACCAGTTTCCGCTTGTCTATATTTTTAAACATAGGTCTATAATACAACAAACAAAAAGATTTTGCATGTTTGTGAAATATAGCCATCTCTATATGTTATTTTAGGCTCTTCTCATAAGGTCGGATAATTTGACCTCTTTGTTTACTTTCTTTTTTGTTCTTTTTACACCGGATTTTCTTGTTTTTTTAAATCCGCTTAATCCTACTATTGCGGCTTTCTCTTCTTTAATTAAAAAAAGTTCTTTCATTAAATCTACAATTTCTCTCACTTTTTAAATCCTTTCTTGATTGTGCATTAATAATTTAAAATGCTCTGCAGATTTTTTTAAGCTCCGGTTATGATATATTTGTGTCTATGAATAAAGAGGTTCAAATTTCAAATAATATACAAAATCAAATCGTAACTGATACCGAAGCGGAAATAGAAAGGGCTGCAGATTTTTGTGAAAAAACTTATACAAGAGAAGAAGTTTTTGATATTTTGAACATAGATTCTTCCAAATTTCCTCAAACGGATATAGAAAAACAGATTTGTATATTAAAACTGGATTTGATTCTATCACAGCAAGAAGCAGATATACTGATTTTTCACCTAACAAATCATGCTGCACTGATACGTGAGGCGTGTGCTCATAAAGTTAATGAGTTTATGAAAGAAGAAAGTTATGCGGCATTTTTTCAGACAAGGACTATTCTCGATAGCCTGCTAAAAGCTGTAAATGACATAAATCCAAATATCTGCCGTATGATTATCGAAGTTTTGCCTTATATAAATGAAAAAGAATATTTTCTTGAAAATTTATACCATAGGATTGATTATGTTTTTGAGGAGCTGGAAAAGCTAAAAAGAAGCAACTGGTACACAAAAAAACTTTTTAACCTTTACTGGTGTCTTGAGGCGCTGGCTGTCATAAAAGCACCGGCTGATGCAAGATTGGAAAAAGTTTTGGAAAAAACTTCCGTATTCAGAGATTATACAATTCGAGAAAAGACTGCAATGGTGCTGTCATATCTGGAAGAAACAAGCCAGGTATTAGAAAGTATAAAAAAGAATTTAAAAAATGATGAAAACTTTTATGTAAAAAGATATTCACAACTATGGTAAAGATATATAACGATTCCTTGCAACTGATTCTTTATACTGGTAAAATCTAGCATAATAACACAAAGTGTTTAGGTATTAAGGAGAACTTTATGAAGAAACTTTTAACAAAAGCTCTGATGCTTGCAATGGTTTTCGGCTTTACCTCTGCAATATCTTTTGCCAAAGATTATGCTGATTTGCCAAAAGACCACTGGGCTTACAAACAGATTCAAATTTTAACTGATTTTAATGTTGTTGTCGGATATCCTGACGGCAATTATCGTCCTGATCAAAATGTCACAAGAGCAGAATTTGCTACTATGGTAGTTAAGGCTTTCGACCAGCAAAAGGCTGAGATTAAACAACCTGCAAAGTTCACTGATGTAAGTGAAAAAGACTGGTTCTACGGAATGGTACAAAGAGCTGTTATGTTTGATCTTTTAAAAGGTTATCCTGACGGACACTTTGACCCTTACGGAACCGTATCAAGAGGACATGTTATTTCTACAACAGTTAATGCTTTGACAACAGAAACTATATCAAACCAAAAAGCTTTAGAAATTCTGGAAAACAGCTATACAGACTATCAGCAGATTCCGGATTGGCTCATCATTGCAGCAGGTAAAGCTGAAATCTTGGGTATGGTAGTTAAAGAACCCGGCGAAGAAAATGTAATTAATGCAGAAAGACCTGCAACAAGAGCTGAGCTGGCTGCATTCTTGGTAAAAATGCTAGAACAGGCAAAATTGAATCCTAACGAAAAACTGAAAGAAGCAATGAGCCCCAGAACAGCAGAAGGTATTATTATCCCGACAACTACTCTGGAAGGTTATATTGCAACTATTCCTGCCGGTACTGTTATTCCTATAATGGTTGTTAACAAAGAAATTACCTGCAAAAAGTCAAAAGCAGGGGATCAGTTCCTTTCTAAGCTTCCTAAAAATCTTGTAACTCCGGAAAAATACCTGCTTCTTGTTGAAAATGATGCACTAAGCGGAAAAATATCAAACGTAAAAATCGGCAGATTATTTGTAAGAAACGGTGAAGTAACTATGGAAACTCATACAATCACTACTGACAGAAATCAGACTGCTGCTTTCTGCGGTGAAGCTTTAGGCGGATACAGACCTGAAGGTTTCTGGAAAACTTTGTATCTGAAAATCATTAAAGGTCACAAAATCCAGATTAAAGAAGGCGATATCCTTAATCTGAAATTGACAAAACCTGTCAGAATCGACCTGACTAACGGAATGATTCTTGAATAAGAGTTAAAAGTTATAATAAAGACCGGGATTAAAAAAATCTCGGTCTTTTAATTTATTTTTGCCGCAGATATTAAAGTTTTTGCTTTTTGTTCCGACAAAAATCATACAAAAAATAACGGAGAGACATTATGCTGTTTAAACGTAAATGCAAAATTACCTTTATAGCTCACGGGGCAACTCTTTATACGGAAGAAAACCGTATATGCGACAAAGAAAGCCACCCGCCGTTAAATGAAGAAGGTCAGGAAGAAGCGGAACGTATTGCAAAATGGATAATCCATCGTTCACCGCAGGTAGACAAGATATACACAGGCTCTTCTTTAAGCTGTATACAAACAGCCCAGTTTGTTGCAAAAGAGTACGGACAGGATTTTGAAATCCGTCCTGAGCTGAAAAATCAGGAATTTGGTATTTGGAAGGGGCTTAGCTATATGGAAATAGAAGAAAGATACCCCGAACAGCTGCAAAAATACCATGAACTTACCTCCAGCTATGCACCTGAAGGCGGAGAAACTCTTCTTGAATTTGATGCAAGAGTAGAAGACACTGTTAATAATCTCATTGAAGAAAATCTTACAAAAAGAATTGTTGTTGTTACGCATTCTAATTTTATAAGAGCGGCCATACGTAATGCACTGGAAATACCTGTCGAAAACCAGAACAGAGTATTTATCCCGACAGGCAGCGCAACCCAGATAAAATATTACAAAGGCTGGAACATCCTGATGTATTCGGGTCATATACCGCTGTTTTTACAATGATTCTCTGCTTTTCAAAAATTCCGGAATCTGACACGCCTCGATTGTACCCGTAACGATATTCCATTCCGGCATTGCTTCTTGAAGTTCATCTTTCATATGAGAAAGCAGACCCGGAATAATAATAGAGCGCGTATCCACCTTTTTTGCAAGTTCAAAATCTTTTACAGACTTTGCAACCAGATCTGCCGTAAATTTGTCTGCAGACCAGGCCGTAAGCACGCTCATGCCATCCGACGGCGTTACAACGAGGTATGAACCGCATGGCAGTGACTCTAATTCTCCGGCTACTGCAAAGTATGTAAGAGCAAAGTTTGTTGTTAACAGTACCGGTGCGTTTCTGTCGGGTTCATTAAATTCGTATATTTTTGCTTCTACCTGCAATGGTTTTTGCGGATTTGTATAAATATTTTGTCTCAGCGTAAACAGTGTTGTTAAGAGTGCTTCGTTAAAATCATTCAGCACAACTATATTTGCATACCTGCATACCAAAAGTGAAGCAACGGCGCATGCCTGCAAGTTATCCATATTCTGCGGTAATTTTACCATAACAGGATAAGTCAGTGGTTCATATCTCTTTATAATGGCAGCACGCCTTATGTATGTAAGCTGTTCTGCTATTTCTGCTGTTGATTTATTGTCGTATGCCAGCTCGAGTATTATACTTTTTTGGCCTTGCTCAAGAAGTCTTTTTGATTCTTGTTCAAGCTCTTCTATATTATTGCCTTTTGCAATGGAATACAAACTGTCATCAGGTATAACTGCAATATTTTCGTTTTGTATTTTTTTACGGGCAAGGTCTTTATTGGTGCCGGTTAAATAAATTGCATCGACTTTAAAAGTTTCGCCGATTCTCTCGATATGATAATTTTTTATTTTTTCTAACTTTGTATCAAAATCCGCATCATCAGAATCCAGATGAATAGCAATGACGGTTTTGTTAACAAAAGTTTTATCATGGCGAAACATTACGGTTTCGCCGCCTGTAACAAGCTCATTGGAAAGTTTTATTTCGTACTGCTGTATTTTTGATGCTTCTGAAAATTTTTCTTTTAACTCATCAGGAATATGAGGACATTTTTCTATACCTATCTGTTTTTTGGCAAGTTTCAGTGCATAAGCCATGCAGGTAGGACAGCCGCATTTTTTGCAGTTGGTGCCTTCTGCTTTTTTTGCGCCCGGAAGGTATTTAAAAATTTGCAAACCTGTTAGTTCCACTATATTATTCCTTTTAGCACTTTTACACTTTCCGGATTCCATAATACAACGATATCAGCACCTGCACTAATAATTGCCGATGCTCCGGAAATTTCCCACATTACGGTTCTTTGTTCAAAATCGCCCCAGTCTTTAGAAAAAGCATCTGTTTTTGCCTCTTTGGCACGGTATGATTCTTCTCCTATAAAAGCAATTATCGGCATATTGAGCATTGTATCTCCGTCAAAAGCAGCCTGCTTAATTTTTTCTATAATACTGTAGCCATAGTCAAGTCCGTAACCAAGCCCGCCCATATCAGGGTCAATTAATATCCTGTCAGGATTTATTCCTTTGTCTATTGAAAGTATATTCAATTCCTTTGCCAAATTTATATCAATAGGAGTTCTTAAAACCAATATATGATTATATTTTGCAGCATAAGGAACAATATATTCATAAGTCTCTTCATCAGCAAAAGCTATTATGCATTCTTTCGGCGCATTCTCCGCCAGAATAGGCAGCAGTTTTATATCAATGCTGTTATTGTTTGCACCGCGAAGAATCAACGGCTTTTCAATCTTTGAAACCGTATTTTTTAAAAAATCTTTTATGCCGGATATTTCTTTTTCGGACAAATCATTCGAAACATTGAATTTTATCGAAATGATATCAGCATTTGAACAGTCAGCTTCATGCAATATTTGAGGTAGCGATTTTCCCTGCCATTTTTCTTTTATTATATCCGGATATCCGTTGGCAAAATTATAAGGGATTTCAAGTGCAATAAGAGGTTTAGCAGAATTCTCATTTTCTTTCATAAAAGGAAATGATGAAGCACCGCCAATTTTAGTACCTGACAGAGATGTTGTTCTGTTCTGTTCTTTAATATTAAAGTTTACGATATAAGAGTCAGTATTATGCATAAACTTATATTAAAGACTAGAAAAATTATTGTCAATTTAATAAACTCAAATAAATTTTTCTAATTTATTTTCGCTATTGCCGATTCTGTGGGGTCTAAATTGTACAAGATCATTATAAATCCAAGGGAAATTGTCTGTTGCACAAGGCGTTTTTTTGACGCTCGGCATTTTTGATAATTGTCTGTCAATGTTTTCTATAGCGGCTAATGTTGCTCTTTCAAGCTCTTTTCCGGATGGTACAAAAAATGCTGCAGTGTTAAATTTTACCATAGTAAACTCCTTTTATTTTATAAATAAAATATTAGTTAGTATCTTTTAAAGCACTGTCAATATGCGAAATTGCCTATTTAAATCTTTTTTTTTACAAATATTTATCTTTGATTAACATATATTTTTTAAAAAGCAGTTTGCATAGCGTTAGGTAACGGTGCATTGTATTTGGTTATTAACAGCATAAAAGGTGAAGAAAATGTCACATGATCATTATCTACTGATATCAGTTCTTTTGATGGGAGAGCTGACAAAGATAATTTCATATCCGGTGACAATTCACAGTCTCGATCAGAAAGAAAATAGTTGTCATGTCCTATTGTATCGTTGTAACACATACCAAGCGCCTCAAAATCAGGCATAAAACTGTTTACTTCTCTAGGAGACATTAATTTATGATGTACTGTATTATGATCCTGATATTTGTATATACAGGTGTTTTTATCATGGTCATAATAGTATAATGGTGCAATATTTCTGCAATTATTTAATGTCAGATAAGAATCTATTAACGCAAGTGCACCCAATGAAAATGGTTTATTCAAACTTTTTTTGTTCTCATCTGCTATTTTAAATACATATTTCTTTTCGGGAGTATAAACACCGAAAACATTTTTGTCTGTTTTGCCTTCCGTAAAATATTCAAAACGATATTCTTTGTTGCCAATTTTTAAAGGTGCTATTTCTTCTCTTGTTTTGAAACCACTGTACTGGCAGTATGACTTCAGGTAATCATGAATTTGTTCAAAAACTCCGTTTTTAAATTCTTCCGGTAAATTACCTATTTTAAGAGGCTCGGTTCCATACAATTGTTTGTATTTGTCTATCAGTACTTCTTCTCTCCAATCAGGCCTCAATTTTAATAAAGATTCAATACATTTCGCATCATTATATCTTTTCTCCATATAAGATTCAAAAGCTTTTCCATATGGATTATTTGGAAGAAAGAATTTCAAATTATCTGAGTTATCGCCGAGAAGCTCTTTCAATATTTTATAATTTTTTTTAGAATCTCTTGCCCTGCCTGCTATATCGTTAATTAGATTGTAACTTAAATCTGTATCTTTCAATATGCTGCAGAAAAGTTTATTCATATTTTCTTTATCTGTTTTTATTTTCAAAAAAGCATCTAAAGGCTTTGTTTTATCTGCATTAACATACCAGGTATATTCATTTTTCAGCTGTTCAAGTGTTTTATTGTTATCCCCCGAAGCTTTAAAGTTTACCCCTAATGCAGCAAGATTTTTTGCATAAAATTTTTGTTCTGTTTGAGCAGGAGTTGCTTTTAAAGAGAAATTTGTATTGTGGGTATTTTTAGGTTGTGCCGGTGTTGTATTTTGATAATTTGTTATTAAATAAGAAATTTGCATTATTCACAGTCCTTTAGTCTTCAATAAAAATTAAGTTTGTGAATAATGCAAATTGTCATTTTATTTTATTTTTTTAACAAAAGTTAATTATTTTATTAAACTGTGACCTGTCATTTCTACGGGCTGTTTTATGCCGAGAAGCTGCAGTACAGTAGGCGCTACATCACAGAGTGCACCTGTTTCTTTCAGCTCATATTTACCGTTTCCGTTTATCAATATAAACGGCACAGGATTTGTTGTATGAGCGGTGAACGGAGCGTGAGTATCCGGATCTTCCATGCATTCTGAATTGCCGTGATCTGCAGTTAGAAGCATAATAACATTATTTTCTTTTGCTTTTTGTGCAATTTTTCCTACACACGTATCAACAGTTTCACAGGCTTTCACGGCTGCTTCAAACACACCTGTGTGACCGACCATATCAGGATTTGCAAAGTTTACGAGAATAAATCCGTATTCAGGATTATCCAGAGCTTTTAATACATTTTCGCAAACCTCTGGTGCGCTCATCTCCGGCTGCAGGTCATAAGTTGCAACTTTGGGAGATGCAACAAGCGCTCTTGTTTCCAGTTTGCCTGATTTTTCTTCTCCGCCGTTAAAGAAGAAAGTGATATGTGCATATTTTTCTGTTTCTGCTGTTCTGAACTGTTTAATACCGTTTGCATCCAGTACATCGCCTAATATATTAGTCAATTTTTCCGGCGGATAGGCAATCGGAAGCGGGAAAGTTTCGTCATACTGTGCCATGCAGACATAGTAGAGATTTTTTCTTACTGCTTTCCTTTGAAATCCGTCAAAGTTTTCAAAAGTCATTGCACGAGTAATTTCTCTTGCTCTGTCCGGCCTGTAGTTGAAGAAAATAATAGAATCATTGTCTTTTATACGGGAATCTGCATCCGAATTTGTAATAGTAGGTTCTACAAACTCATCTGTTACATCTTTTTGGTAAGATGCTTTGATTGCTTCATCAGAGTTTGCGGCTTTTTCACCTTCGCCTAAAAGCAATGCATTGTATGCTTTTTCTACTCTATCCCAGCGGTTGTCTCTGTCCATTGCCCAGTATCTGCCTGATATTGTTGCAATTTGAGGCAAGTTATATTTTTTGAGTTCTTCTTCTAATTCTGCAAGAAATTCTACAGCACTCTTAGGAGGAGTGTCTCTTCCGTCTAAAAATGCGTGTACATAAACCTTTTTGAGTCCGTTATCAGCAGCCATTTTTATTAATGCTTTAACGTGGTCAAATGAGCTGTGTACACCGCCTGTAGAGACAAGTCCATACAGGTGGAGAGAAGAATTATTTTTCTTTGCATGTTCAATAGCAGCTTTAAACTCTTTGTTTTCAAAGAATTTGCCTTCTCTTATTTCTTTGTTTATTCTTGTTAAATCCTGATAAACAACACGGCCTGCACCTAGGTTGAGGTGGCCTACTTCGGAGTTGCCCATCTGACCGTCAGGCAGACCGACATATTCGCCTGAAGCATTTATCTGTGTATATTTTTCTGTTTCTTTTAATTTATCAAAATTAGGTGTATTTGCTGTTTTTGTTGCATCTTTAGGACACGCTGTATTTATTCCCCATCCGTCCATAATACATAACAGCACTCTTTTATTGTCTGCCATTTTTTATCTCCTTTTATTGTTTCGGTTAATTATATTATCCTTGCTCAAAAAAAAACTTAAATGCCTGTAAATTATAATTTCTGAATAATCTCAATTTCATTTCCGTCAGGGTCTTTTATGAAAGCTATTTTAGATTGTGCTTCGTTCATAACAAACGGTTCATAAAGATATTCCCACCCAAAGTCTTTTATTTTTTTATCAAACTCGTCCATATTCTTTGTTTCAATGGCAAAATGTCCGAATGCATTACCGTTTGTGTATCCGTTTTCAGGATTTTCAAAATTCTGGGTTAATTCTATTTCAAAATCAGAATCTTCTCCTTTTAAAAAGTGCAAAATGCAGTCTTCGAGTTTTATTTCATGAGTTTTTTTGAGTCCCAAAAGTTCTGTATAAAATTTCATGGACTTGTCTATGTCCGCTACTCTAATCATTGCGTGTAAAATTTTCATTATTTCTCCTTTTTATTAACATTACAACAATTTCTATAAATATTTTAAAATTAAAACAGACGGTTGGATAGATATAACAATCCTGTGACTTAATCATATTATATCATTGTAATTTTTACTTTAACTGGTATATTTTTATAGGGAGCAAATTTATGCCGTTAAAACAATCTATTCTTTTTATTATAGATGATTTGGAACTCAAATATTTTGAGTTTAATGACCTTGTTACAAATTTCTGGCTGATAAAAGAATTTTTGCAAAGGGATTATGAGGTTTTTGTCGGTATAAAAAGCGGTTTATATACAGAAGGCAAAATTGCAAAATCTCTCTGCTATGAAGCTTATTTAAAGGACAATAATATTTTTTATAAAAAAGAAGAACCTAAAAGACATATCATAGAACATTTTGATGTTGTATTTTTCCGTCCGGATCCGCCCGTGGATATTGATTATATAAATGCCTGCAATGTTTTTGATTATGTGGATTCTGAAAGAACGGTTGTAATAAATAATCCGGTTGCTGTTAAAAATTTTAATGAAAAATTCCACCTGAATTATTTTGAAGAATACGCACCAAAAAATATTGCAACTGCAAATGCTGACGATATAAAAGATTTTGTAAGAGAACATAAAAAAGCTATTATAAAACCCCTGAATCAGTGTTTTGGCGGCGGGGTATATTATCTTGATACTGATGAAAGGAACATAAATGCGATTATAAAAAATCTTACAAATAACGGCAAAACCATGGTAATGGTGCAGGAATACCTGGAAGGTGCAAAATACGGAGACAAGCGTATTCTTATTGTGGGAGAACATGTTTTTGACGAATGTATAATAAAGCTTCCAGGTAAAGACGATTTTAAGTTTAATACTCATTCAGACAAATACTTTAAAACTGCAAAACTCACAGATGAAGAAAAAAAAATGGCACAGCATATTGCAAAACACTTGAATGCTGTAGAACTTTATATGGCAGGTCTGGATGTTGCTGACGGAAAGATAATGGAAATAAACATTACAAGTCCCTGCTATTTTATAAGGGAGATAAATTCTCATAATGATGAACATTTTCAGGATATCTTAATGGATAAATTAATCAATCTTATTGAACTAAAACAGGGAAAAATTGATATACCTCAATTGTGTTAGATTTTTATGCTCAATCACGCTGATTTAAAATTACAGGAAAATATCCTTACAGATAAAAAACAGCTTGCGGAAATATTTTTTGCAGGCATAAAATCATCTGAAACTGCGGCTAAAAAACAAACCGGCGTTGAGTTTGAAAAACTGCCTGTAAAAATACATGATTATAAAGCTGCTTCTTATTATGATGTTGCAAAATTTCTGCAGCTTTATAATAACAATGACAAACAGCCTGTATACGAAAATAATGCTCTTCTTGGCTTATCGGATAAAGACGGTGTAATTTCTCTTGAACCGGGGTCTCAGACTGAACTAAGTCTTGTTCCTAAAGATAATTTGATTGAGGTAAAAAATTATATCGACAACTACAATAAAAATACAGCAAAGCTTGCACAAAAAGCAGGTATTTGCTGGCTCGGATACGGTATTCAGCCTGTTTCAACTTATGAGGAAATAAACATTATCCCCAAAAAAAGATACGAATATATGACAAAATATCTGCCGACGGTTGCTAAAAAACCGCTAATTATGATGAGAGAAACCGCAGGAATACAGGCAAGCTTTGATTACACATCAGAACAGGATGCAATGAGGAAATTTTCTTTTGCCATAAAACTGTCTCCGATTGTAAGCGCTATATTTGCAAATTCTCCTGTCAGAAACGGCAGACTTACAAACTATAAGTCAAACAGAGCCGCAAGCTGGCTTGAAACCGACAATGACCGCTGCGGACTTGTAAGTGAAAAAGTCTTCACAGAAGGATTTTCCTTTGACGATTATGTAGAGATTTTGCTTGATGTACCGATGATTTTTATAGAAAGATTAATAAACGGAAAGAAAACTACTCTAAAAACTAATAATATTACTTTTAGACAGTTTTTAAAACACGGCTGTCAGGGATTTATTGCAAATAAACAAGACTGGGAAACTCACATTAGTCTTTATTTTCCTGATGTAAGATTCAAAAGTTATATTGAAATAAGAAACCATGACAATCAGCGCCCTGAATTTATATGTGCTGTTCCTGCTTTGTGGAAGGGGCTTATATATAACAATGAAGCTATGGAGGCTGCTCAAAATCTGCTAAAAGATTTTACATATCAGGATTTTGAATATTTAAGAAGTGAAACTCCCAAGTATGCGCTGGATATGGAAATTAAAAATTGTTCTTTAAAAGATATTGCAAAAGAAATTGTAAAAATTTCATATAACAGTTTAAAAATGTATGCCAAATCCGAAGAAACTCTGCTTGAACCGTTAAAAGAGCTGGTTTATAAGGGCATTACACCTGCGGATGTTATTATCGATAAATGGGAGAACATTTGGAACAAAGATGTTTCAAAGCTTGTTGAATATTCAATCTTGAAATAATAAAACATTTTATTTTCAGCAGTTTGTATATTGACAATATTTATTATGCAGCATACTTGTTAAACTTAATAACTAAGTATGCCGAAGATATTTTGCGTACTGTCAGTAATAAATATTATTTTCTTGTTATATCTGCATTTCATCCTATCTTTACACAGATATAAAGATTAGATAAAGAAATCAAAGTTTAATAAATATTTGCTTTATAATGTGTACAACGATAAGAAAAGACATGGAGAAATAAAATGCACGCAGATTCTATTAAATATTTTTTAACTCAATTAGAAACAGCAGATAACAAAAGTAAAGCTGAAATAGAAAATATGCTTGTAAATGTGGGTTCAGCAGCAGTTCCTGTACTGGTTGAACAGTTACAAACAGTTAAAGGTGCTGTAAGAGGTGTTGTTGCTATGAGCTTAATCAGAATCGGTGAAGCTTCTGTTGATTGTCTTAAAAAAGTTGCAGAAAACAACAAAGACTTTGAATGGGTTGCTAAATATTTAATCTCTGAAATCAAAGGCGAAATTGCAGCTTAGTTTCTCTAAAATATATATAGCCGAAACAAACAAAACATTGAACAGGGTTGGTCTTTCAGGACAATCCTGTTTTAATATTATAAATATTGACAAAAAAAATTTTATTAGTGTTTTAATTTAAAAGAAAAAATATAAAAAGTATTGAGGAATGTAATATATAATACAAGATTTCTTGACTTTCATTTTATCAGCCTATTAATATATATTATAAAGAATAAGTGAGGTTACATGAAAAGTTCAACATTATCCAGATCAAATCTTTCTAAAGAGAAAATGGTCTTGTTGGAAGAATTGAGAGCAAAATCAAATCATACTTCTAACGAAACAAGAACACCTGATGTTTACATCAGACCTGCCAAAGAAAAAGAACTTGATGTTCTGTGGCAGAATTTCAAAGTAAACCAGAAAGAAGAAAAATCTCCGGGTGTTTATCTGATTACAGGTTTTATTGCAGGTGCTTTATGCATGTTTTTGATGACTGCATTGTTAAGCTTCAGCTCAAATGCTATTAACGAAGCTAATAATCCTGCATCACCAAAGCTTGTTAAAAAAGTAAAACCGGCAAAAGCTGCAAAATTGTCTATTATCCCTGCTGATCAGGTAGTGGAAGAAGCAAAACCCGCAGCTCCTGAAACATATTCTGTAAAATCAGGCGATACTTTAGAAGGTATTGTTATCAGATTCTACGGCAAATATTCTCCTGCTAAAGTAAGCAAAATTATGGAAGCAAATAATTTGTCCAATCCAAACCAGTTATCAATAGGTCAGTCTTTGATAATTCCGATGGATTAATCAGAATCTCAATATTAGATACAAAAAACCGCTTAATCAATATTTAAGCGGTTTTTTGTATAAACTTTTAATTTTTGCTCGGAAATTTATCTTCGTTTCCAGGCAACCATTCGCATACCTTCTGCAGAAGGCTGCGCTGTTGTGTAAATATTAAAATCATTCAAGGGACGTGCGTATGCCTGTTTGAAGTCAACATTTTTGACTTCTTCAATGCAGGTATTGCAGCCGAATTCATCTTTGATAATTTCGGCAAAAAACTGCTGATCCTCGTTGAGGTTTAAATCCCTTATATTTTTGACGATATCCATATTCTCATTTTATACTTTTGTATGAGAAAATACTGCAAAAGTTATAAAAAATATATAAAATTGATACATTACTTAATATTTTTTATTCAAAAGTGATTTATGAGCACTTTTTTCAAAATCGTCATTTAATGGGGAGAGTTCAAATTCTTCTTTGTATCTTTTGTGCAGTGCAAGTGTAATCAGATAATCCGCAAAGTGTGGATTTTTAGGTAGAAAAGAGCCGTGAAGGTAGGTTCCGAAAATATTTTTGTATCTTGCACCTTCTGTTTTGTCTTTTGCATTATTGCCGTTGCCTATAACAATATGTGCCATTGGCTCTGTATCCCCCTGCAGATATGTCAGCCCGCTGTGATTTTCAAAACCTACAAGGGTATTGGGTGTGACATAATCGCAAGTTGCGGTTACATTGCCTATAAATCTTTTGTTTCCGGCTTCTGTATAGGCATCCAAAAGTCCTATGCCGAGAAGTTTTTCTGCATTGTGCGGCTGATAGTAATGCCCGAGAAGCTGATACCCTCCGCATATAGCCAGAAACACGGCATTTTCATCTGCTGCATCCTGCAGTGCGGCTTTGTGTTTTTGCAGTTCTTTTGATACTGCAATTTGCTGTTTATCCTGCCCTCCGCCTATAAAATAAAAGTCATATTTTTTTATATCAATAGTGTCGTTTAAGCCTATGGAATCAATGTTTACATCAATATTGCGCCATTCGCAGCGTTTTTTTACGGTCAAAACATTCCCCCAATCACCGTATATATTAAGAAGTTTCGGGTAAAGATGAGCAATGTTTAATGTAATATTTTTACTATCCATTCTTCAATTATGACAAAAAATAAGTTTTTTAACAATTTTGTTTTATGTTTTTTTAGCGTTATAATAATTTTATGAGAAAATTATTAAATATTATTCTAATCATATTTTTATGCTTGATATTAGTAAATAATCAGGAAGCACAGGCATATATAAATCCGGGTTCCGGAAGCTATATTTTTCAGACAATTATAGGCGGTATTCTGGGAATAATTGCATTGTTTAAAAAGCTTTTTATGTCTTTACTTAATTTGTTCGGGATAAAAAAATCTTCTGCAGAGGATGAGCAGGAAGATGAATAATACATCTTACAAAGATCCTGCGGGTTTTGTTTTCTGTCTGGACGGTGTTGTGTACAGACAGATTAATAATTGTGCAAAGAAGGATTATGACCTGTTAATTAACAGCGGTTTGTATAAAAAGCTGGCTGAAAATAAAATGCTTATTAGCCACGAGGAAGTTTGTATTGAAAAAGAACCGGATGCCAATGCTTATAAATACATAAAACCGGAGCAGATTAAATACATTTCTTATCCTTATGAATGGGCTTTTTCTGCGTTAAAGGACGCTGCTCTTTTAACGCTAAAGATTCAAAAGACTGCTCTAAAATACGGTATGACTCTAAAAGATGCATCGGCATATAACATTCAGTTTTTGGAAGGGAAACCCGTTTTTATAGATACTCTTTCTTTTGAAGAATATGAACAAAATACACCATGGAAGGCATACGGACAGTTTTGCAGGCATTTTTTGGCACCTCTTGCATTGATGAGTTATACGGACATTAACCTGAATAAGCTTTTGATAACAAATATTGACGGTATACCTTTGGACCTGGCGCAAAAGCTTCTTCCTGCAATGGCAAAGCTGAATTTTGGCGTTTTAACCCATATTGTTTTACATTCGTTGTCTCAAAAAACTTTTGAAGATAAAAAGCAATCTTGTGCTAAAAGTGCGAAAATGAGCATGTTTGAATTGGAATCTTTGCTTAATTCTCTGGAAAATACGGTCAGGGGCTTAAAATTTCCTGATATATATACAGAGTGGGGAAATTATTATGAGAATACAAATTACTCCGATGAATCTTTCAGCGAGAAAAAAACAATAATTTCGCACTTTATTAATAAAGTGGAGCCAAGCTCGCTTTGCGACCTTGGCTCCAACAGAGGAGATTTTGCAAGGATTGCATCTGAAAGAAATATAAAAACTATCGCTTTTGATATTGACCCTGTAGCAATTGAAGATAATTACAGGCATGTAAAAAAACACAAAGAAACAAATATACTGCCTCTTTTGCAGGATTTTAACAATCCGAGCCCTGCTATAGGATTTATGAATGATGAGCGTGCTGATTTTTGTTCGAGATTTGAATGTGATATGGTGATGGCTCTTGCTTTGATACACCATCTGGCTATTTCAAACAATTTGCCGTTTGATAATATTGCAAGATTTTTCAGCACATTGGGCAAATATCTGGTAATAGAGTTTGTTCCCAAAGAAGATTCAAAAGTGCAGATTTTGCTGTCTTCAAGAGAGGATATTTTTGACAAATATGATACGGAAAACTTTGAATCAATTTTCGGAACTTATTTTGAAATTCTTGAAAAATTTAATATAAAAAATTCGCAGAGAGTTTTGTATCTGATGAGGAGAAAATGATGGATTTTCTGTATTTTTTTTATCCGCTTTTGCTTTGTTTAATCCCTGTGCATACGTTATTTGCACAAAATATAGGAGAAATTTCGTTTAAATCTTATTTGCTGGCTCTTTGTCTTGTGGGATTTCTGGTAGTTTCCGGATGTTTGGGGCTGAATATTTTTGTACAAAGTATTTATACCGCCGAGGCATTATTTTGTGTAAACTTTTTTATGATATTGTACGCAAATTACGTTTTTGTAGGAATATTCAGCACATATAAACGTTCGTTGAAATCAGTAAAAATTTCTTTCAGTATTTGTTATATTTTGTTATGCGCATTGATTTCTGCTGTTTTATACATTATTAATCCCGTATCAATATTTAGTGCTGCTGCTAAAATAATATTTTATGCAGCTTTGTTGATTACATTTTTTGTGGCGGCAGATATTGCTGCCAAGCTGTCACATTTAAGAATTAAGTGTGTAGAGATTGATAACAGCCTTTCGGGAGGAAATTTTCCTGATATTTATCATATACTTGCTGATGCTCACTGCGGATTTTTTGATTCAGAATATTGTGATGAAGAATTTAAAAAAGGATTAGAGCAAAGGGGATTTCAAATATACAAACTTGCTAAGAGCAATTACAATTTTACGCATTTGTCTCTTCCTTCTTTGTTAAATATGGATTATGTATACAATATTGTTCCTGATTCAAAAGATGGGGTTTTTCCTGTAAAATGCTGGCCTTTTTATGCAAAAAATAAAGTTTTTGACTCTTTAAAAAGGAGAGGATATTTGTTTAATTTTGTTTTTCATAAGTGTTTTATAAATATGCATCAGTATAATTATATCGGCAAAAATGACACAATAAATACTTATAAGGCCAGTATAAATACAATCATAGTGATGATGCTTTTTTCTTCGATATTCAGGTTGTTTATAACGATGACAAAGGATTTGAATTATAAGCATGATATAGAGAAACTGTTAGACAGATATAAAAAGTTAAGCAAAATAAAAACAGAGCAGCCGCTTTATAATTATATGCATATTCTTGCACCTCATCCTCCTTATTTTAAGGATGAAAACGGCAAGGATTTGCCGCCTGCTGAATATAAGAACCATAAACATTATGCGACATATCAGAAGTATATTAACAAAAAATATCTTGATTTGATTGACTCAATCAAGCAGAATATGAAAAAAGATTCCATAATTCTTATTCATTCTGACCATAGTATTAGCAGAGAAGATAAAATTAATACGGCATATCATATATTGCTTTGCGCATATTTGCCTGAGAAATATAATTCATCTTGTATTCCTCAAAATTGTACACTGGTGAATCTTTTTAGATATTTATTTAATGAAGTTTTTGATGAAAATTATACGATTTTAAACGATGAATTTTATAAAACAATGCCTTATGAATACAAGATTGTTAAACTTGATAATATAAGTGATTAAGGGGATAGGATATGGAAATTCCTGAGATTTTGAAGAAGTTAAATGCACAAAAACAAATCAAATTTCTTGAGAAAAAGTATTCCGGCAAAAGGATAGTAATTTACGGTGCAGGAAAATTTTATAATGTGCTGAAAGAAGAATACGACCTGTCGGGGCTTAATGTTATAGCTGTTTCGGATAAAAAGTTTTCGGAAATAAATGAACCTGTTTTTGACGAGGGAGTTGGATATAATGTTATTGCTCCTATGCTGATTTATACATTAAAGCCTGATATAGTATTGTTGTGCGTGCAGGATGATTATTTTGTGGAAAAAGATATATGTGAAAATATTTTTCAGCAGACAGGACACAAATTTAAATATACTCCGCTTTTTAAACGCACGCTGGGGCAGAGAATTTTTCAGGACTGGGAAGATTTTTAGACTTGACTTGATGCTTTAATAAGCTACTATAGTAGGTAGGATATTTGACAAAAGAATACAATAAATCCGGGTGAGTGGCACTCTGCCGACGAGAAATGACTAAATGTCATTTCGAGGAGAGGTAGGTAGCGCAAGCGGTGATGACAATTAAATAGTGCATGGGTGAGTGGCACTCTGCCGACGAGAAATAACTAAATGTTATTTCGAGGAGAGGTAGGTAGCGCAAGCGGTAACGACATTAAATA
>CASFNW010000009.1 GCA_949296245.1 uncultured bacterium | reverse complement strand
AAAGAAACACGCTTATCAAAAGAAACAGTAAGTATTTTAGCGGCAATTTTTCAGCGACAGGCTGCTGTAAAAATTGCCTCAAAACACAACTGTTTCTAATAAAGGTTACAACAGGGGCGTGCCGCTCCCGTACCCCCTGCATATTATTTTTAAAACAAATTGAACACAGGAAAGTTTCTTATGTAAAGCAATAACTCAAATATTTAAAATACCTTTTGCGAAATGAATTACAGAATATTATTTGAACAACTGCAAACGAGGTAATGTCCGAGGCACGGGAAATTATTTGTATCACTAACGATCTTTGTTCTTTAGCAATTTTTACGTGCCGAGTTGCCGAGACGGGTTCAAATTATATTCTGTTTGAATGGAGCATCAGGTATTTTAAGTATTTGAGTTATTGCTTATTAACTAAAAGTTTATAAATAATAAATTACATAATACATATTATCAATATGACAATCTTTTATTTTTTTAAATTTTTTATAAAATTTTCAACTTTTTGCATAAACGGCTGAGCGTCTTCTGCTTTCAGTTCGTCATATTTCTGCTGCAGGACTTTTGCTATATTAGGTGAGTCTACTGTATCAATTTTATTCTTTAACAAATTTAATGCTTGTTTCAGCTTGTTATTTCTTTTCAGAAAATCTACATATTCATATATTATCAGGTTGTTAAAAGGTTCCTGTCTCAATGCGTATGAATAGTAATTTGCCGCATTGAAATAGTCGCCGGCCTTATCTGCCGACTGTGCCGCACTGTACAAGTAGTCCACATTTAGTTCATCAAGCATAGAGGCTTCTTTATAATATAAAAATGCTGTATCATATTCCTGTGCATCAAAATATAGCTTTGCAAGAAATGCATAATAGGCATGATTTGATGGTTGTAGTGATACTGCAACCTTTGCGCTTTCTATCGAACGATTTTTAAGCCCCTGTGCTGCGTATATTTCTGCTTTATATCTATAAGCTTCCGCACAGCTGTTATCAAGCTTTATTGCATTATCAGATATCTTTAATGCTTCAGCATATTTACGCTGCCTTATATATAATTTTGCCTGCATAAGGTGGGCAAAGATAAAATGTTTGTTTAAATATAAAACTTTTGTAATTATATCCTGTGCAATTTGATATTGTTCCAGTTCACAATAGCAATCGGCAAGCTCGCTTAGATACTCAAGAGATTCAGGTTTAATATTAAGTGCATTTTGTAAGCATTCAACTGCTTCTTTATATAGAGGGAATTCTTTATATATTTTTGCCATTGCATAATATAAAAAGTCATTATTTGTTACAGTTTGGGACAATTTCTGCAGTGAGTTTTTTGCATCAATGATATTTCCGTTTTTCGCGTTAATCATTGCTTTCAGGATAATTGCATCTGTATAGTTTGCATCAAGCTCAAGTATATGATCTGTGCTTTCCATGGCTTTTTTATAATCATGTCTTTCATAATACAGATATGCAAGAGCATAGTTATAAACAAGATTTGACGGTTCCAGCGATACTGCTTTTCTGAATGATTGTTCAGCTTCCATCAACCAGCCGTTAAGCGAATAAGCAGTACCAAGATTATAGTGATAAAAAGCATTGTTTTGTTCAATTTTTATTGCAAATTGGAAATAATTTATGGCATCACCGATTTTGTGCTGGTCAAGTTTTAAAAGCCCAAGATAATTGTATGTTCTGTCACATTGTATTTCATCAAGTATGCTGTTAAACAATTTTTCGGCATCTGCATCCTGATGCTTTTGATAATATATAACACCCAGATAAAATCTTGCATCTGTGTTTTGCGGATAAAGTTTTATAATTTCCTGGAATATACCTATTGCTTTAAAAATTTGGTTTATCTTTAGTCTTGCATAGCCTTCAATCAATAAAAGCTTTTCATTTTTTCTCTGTTCATAATTGAATTTAGAAGCTTCAATTTCTTCAATAATTGTATTATATTGATTGCATTCATTGAGCATTTCCAAATATAATACAAAATTTTCTATTTCAGGTGAAAGTTTATAAAGCTTTTGGGCGTATTCAAGTGCCCTGGCATATTTTTTGTTAATTTTGTTGATGTTTACTACTATTTTGAGAGTATCTATGTGTTCAGTGTCAATTTCAAGAATTTTTTCCGCATATTCAAGTGAACGCTCAAAGTTATTCATTAAAAAGTATAACTGCGATATCTGTGATAATATTTCAATATTATCACTATCCAGGCAAAGAGCCTTGTACAAGGCTTCTATAGCTTGTTTATAGTGCTTTTCTTCTTGAAATTGAAAAGCCTGCTTTAAAAATTTTGCTGTTAACCCGTCACTCATACATTCATTATATTGTTAATTCCTGACTGCGTAAAGTATTTTGATTAAATATACTTTAAGTCTATGATTCCGAAATAGAAATATTTGCTACTCCTGCATCTCTTGCTTTATCCATTAATTTTACCACAGCACCATGTGAAGCCTCAGGTTGTGCAAGTATCAACACACCTTCCGGAAATTCTTTTGATTTTTGCTTTATTGTTTCTTCTAACTGTGATACAGCAACTTCGTTTTCATCAATGTAGTATCTATCATCATCAGTTACTGTTACGGAAATGAGCTTATTTTCCTGTTTTACGTCCTGTACTTCAACATTGTTAGGTACAGCAAGGTTTAATCCCTGTTGATCCAATAATGGAGCAATAACCATCATAATAATCAGAAGCACCAGAAAAATATCTGTTAATGGAGTTATATTTATTTCATTAAATGTATTTCGTTCTCTGCTTGCCACTGTTGTGTCCTCATTCTTCAGCCGGAATTTCTCCGACAGTTCTTCTGTATTGTTCTTCCGGCGCAGTTACCGGAACAGTCGTAGTCTTCTGGTTTTTCATTGAGCTTTTTTCCTGTAACTTATTCTGCTCTTTTTTAGAAAGCGGTTCACCTGCTACTATAAGCTTGTCAAACTCAGCATCCTGTGCTGCTTTCATTATTTTCATTATTTCTCTGCTTTTTACACTTTCATCAGCCTTTACTACAACTTCTTTTTTTTCAAGCTTTGGCTTTAGTGCAACAAGCTGACTGTAAATATCATTTTCCTGAATAGCTGTTCCGTTTATATAAAATTTACCGTCTTTTGTCACGGAAATTGTTGCATTTTTCTGCTCTACGCTTAATCCGCTGTTAATTTCAGGCATTTTTATGCTGCTGTCATTTGATTGAAATGTCGGAGCAATAACCATCATAATAATCAGAAGTACCAGAAAAATATCCGTTAACGGAGTTATGTTTATTTCTGTAAAAAGCGCCTCTTTTCCTTTTGTAGTTTTAAAAGCCATTTCTTTTTATCCTTTTTCTGGAATTATTTCGGTTTTCTTATTATAATGCTATATTTGTAGGTTGATTCACTACAACTTCTTCGTTGCTGTCAACAAAGCTCAAGAAGAGCAGTTTAATAAGCTGAAAATCATCTTCGAATCTTTTAACCATTGATTGAAAATAGTTGTATAGAACAACTGCTATGATAGCAACTCCAAGACCTAATGCTGTTGCTATCAACGCTGATGCAATACCTGACGCAACTGCTGCCGATTGATTTCCCTGTACAGCCAAATCCTGAAATGTGTATAAAATTCTTACAACTGTACCGAATAAACCTAAAAATGGACAAACACCGCCTATTGTACCAAGTATTGTTAGATGTGATTCGAGTTTTCTTGTTGCAAGGCTCGATGCGATATCAAATGAACGGGAAAAGCCGTTTTTCTGCTCGGAGAAAATTCTTACTGCTTCTTCCGAAACTTCTCCGATAATGCCGCCCAGCTGTACACTTAAATTCTGTGCGGAATCCAGATTGTTTCTTGCCAGTTCTTTTTGAAGTTTTGGAATAAACTGCACAACATCTCTTTTGTTTTTATTGTAATAATAAAATCTGTTGATTGCTACTGCAATTGTCAGAACAGAGCATAAAAGAATCGGAGCAATAATCCATAAATCTTCGATAGCTGCTTTTAGTAATAATTCCATTTTTGTATCCTCTTTCTATTTGATAGTAGTTTTTTAATAAGTTGTAGCTCCAAATACATTGTAATCAAATGTAAATTGTATATCTACGCTGTCACCTTTGTATTCAGGAGGAAGCGGCTTGAATGGAGCTGTTAGTTCAACAGCATGCATAGCTGCTCTGTCTGCCGCAGGAAGACCTGATGATTTGTACACTCTGTGTGATATAAGTCTGCCGTCTCTTGCTATTTTAAATAACAAAACAACTCTTTTGCTCTCATTGCCTTTTGGGGGTTCCCAGTTCATTTTTATTCTTCTCTGGAGTTCTCTCATATAAGGACCAAAATCCGGCTCTTTGATTGCATCTATTCCGGGGGCACCTTTAGGATTGCCTGGCCCGGGATTGCCGACATTGCCCCCTCTGCCTGCACTGCCGGGAGAAAATCTGCCGCCGGAAGAGCCGCCGCTTGGTGAAAAACTCGGAGCAGGAGTTCTGCTGCCTGAAGCTGCGCTCCCGCTTTTAGAACCCGACCCTGTTTTTGACCCTGATATAGGACCGCCTGTAGGACCTGAAACTTTTGGTGCTGCGACTTTAGGCATAGGTATATTAAAACTGTTGTTTGGTTTACTTACTTTGGGTGCACTTGGCTTAATTGCCGGTCTTGGTGCAGCAGTCGGCGCTTTTGTCGTTGTACCTTTTGGGGTTGGTGCCTGTGTAGGCTTTTTAGGTGCCCAGGGCATTTGCATGCTTTGTTTTTGCTGCTGTTTAGGTGCTGACTTTTGTTGTTTTGGCTTGCTTTGTGCAGGTTGTTGCACATTTTTAGTTTGTGCTTTTTTAGCGGGTGCTGATGCTGCCTGCTGAGGCCTGCTTGCCTGCGTAGCTGCCTGTGGCTGTGATACCGGCCTTTTGGGATCATGTATGCCGCCTGCTCTTGAATTTCTGTCAGCTCTGAACTTTGTATTTTTATTTATAGGTGTGCCTTCTTTATTGACCAGCACAAATTCAATATCCTTAGGCTTTTGTTCAGGCTTTTCAAATACCGGAAGGCTTATACCTATAAGAGCGAGTATAAAAATGCCTATCCATACAAGTCCTACAGCAATAGGATGTAATGCAAATGAAAAGAGAAAACATTTTTTTAACGAAATATCATTTTCGTCTTCTTTTTTATAGATACCATAAGTATACTTGGTATCTATTTGATCTTCCTCTTCGTCTTCGTATAGATTAATGTTGCCTAGTAATGTCATTTTGTCCCCAAATCTCTTTTGTTTTAGTTTAGCAAAAGTAAAACACTAAAACAAATCACCCGGTTTACCTATTAATATTGGTAACCTTGCTGCGGTGTAAATGTAACCTGCTGATCAAGTACTATATTTATTACACTGCCTGCAGGTATGGTGGCCGGTGTTCCTTTGTCCCATATTGATTTTGCAAGTCCTGCCCCGGCGCCTACTGCAGTTCCGTATGCGGCTCCTTTACCAACTTCACCTCCTGATAAAGGCCCGAATATTACACCGGCAACAGCGCCTGCTGCTGTACCTATGGCTATATCTTTTGCATATTCGGTTGCGGATTCTGTTTTGGTTCCTCCTTTTATTAATCCTGTGCCGTCATCTGTTTTAATCTTTCCGGAAATAGGAATCATCTGTCCGTAGGGTGTAACAATATTTGTAAATTTTACCATCAATTGACCGTTAATACCGGCACGTCCCGCTTTCTTTACCTGGATTACAGTACCGTTTACAGAGCTGCCGATAGGAGCAATTAATGTGTTGTTATAATAAAAGTCGTTTGATAACGCTATACAAACGCTTTGCCCCAGCGATAAGCTTTCTGATGACAGTTCCATTGTTGCGGTAGCAGGGAAACTGGTACCTGACGGTACATATACAACTTTCCCCTGCAGAGGAGTGAATTGCTGCGTTTCTGCTTGTGCAGAATATGAATATAAATCAAAGGAGCCTGCTCCTATAGTGATTAATGATGCTAAAAGAAGTATTGAAACTGCTTTTTGGGCTTTCAAGTTAATCATTGCCTATCCTCCGTAGTTTATTTTTGTTTGTTATTTTTTCTAACGATTATTTAATTATATTGTTCATTTTAATTCTGTCAAAGTAGACAGTTGTATACTAGTAGAATTCGCCTACGCCGAACGTAAATGCACCTTTTGATGTTCCTTCAGGTACACCTGTAAGCGGATAACCCCAGTCTATGCTCAAAGGTCCGACACCCGGTACAAATACTCTTACACCCACACCTGCGGTAATTGCATGAATAGGTCTGTTGTATATTTCGTTTGTTACTGTAGAGCCATATATCTGACCTGCATCAACAAACGCCGCAATTCTTATGTTATCCAAAAATTTTGCGTCTGTAATTCTGTCTAAGAAGGGGATTGGCGTTTGAAATTCTGCCTGACCCATCATAAATCCTGTACCGGTACCTATACCGCTCATTCTGAAACCTCTAACCGTGTAAGGTCCGCCTAAACGGTAAGCCATAACCTCGGGCATATCTCCGTGGATTTTTCCTCCTGCTCTGAATGCAAGTGAAACTGATGATTTTTTGCCGACAGGGTAATACCTTTTGATACCGCCTGATAGTTTCCCGAATGTATTTTCAAATTCATCAAGTGCAAAAGATTCATCAAATCTGACATTTGCAAATACACCCTGTCTTGGCAGAGTGCTGCTGTCCCTTGTATCGTATACAAGACTTGGCGACAGTGTAAGGAACAAGCCGCCTTGCAGTTGTTTTGCACGTTCTGAGATAGGAATATTGTGTGCCGCATAAAGCCCTGCAATCTGGTTTCCGTCGCCTTCTTTAACATGAACATTTTCTAAACCTACTGTGAAGGCTCCCGTCAAATGAGGAAATGAAGTAAATGCTCTGGATATGGTGGATTCTATACCAAATCTTTGTTCAACTGCCAGAGGAATCTGGTAGCTGGCATAATCACGTCCGAATAATTTCACCATCAAGGCATTGTCTGTACCTCTGAACTTGGGTTCAAACCAGCTTAATTCTGCCTGTAAATTAGCTCTGTTCAGCATTGAACTGTCAGCCATAACAATACCTGTACCGGCTAACAGGTTTAAAGATACTCTTTGACCTAATCCCCTGAAGTTGTTATCTGTAAAGCCGCCTGTACCAAACAGACCGGTTGCCGTATCAAGACCGCCGCCTATAGATATTGTTCCTGTTCTTTGTTCTTCAAGATGGATTGTTACGTCATAGGCTTCGGGATTATCTTCACTTCTTTCAATTGTTCTTTTTACATCCTTAAATGCCTGAGTGCCGTACAACCTCATCAAATCCTGTTTGATAAGATTTTCATTGTAGATTGTACCGGGCTGAGTGAGAATGTTTCTTCTTACGACAAATTCTTTTGTCTTTTTGTTGCCTTCAATAACAATAGAGCCGATTTTACCTTCGTCTATTGCAATATTAACCATTCCGTCAGGGTCGTCTGTAATACTTGTTACCCTTGCAAGAATATAACCCTGACTGGCATAGTATTCTTGTATTTCCGTAATAGCATCATTCAGTTTAAGAATATTCTGCGGCTTGTTTAAGAGAGAATCGAGTATTTGAAGAAGATCTCCTGTGGCAACAGAATTGTTGCCTGTAATGTTGAAGTCAGTGATAGGGACGTTTTCCTGTACAATTATTCTTATTTTAATATTTTTATCATCTATTTTGACAGGAATTGCTCTCATCTTGTCGCTGAAATAACCCATATCATATACAGCCTTAAGATTCTGCTGGACAGCTTCCACACTGTACGGGTCTCCGGGCTGAATAGTAATATTCTGCATAATTTCATCTGTACTGACAAGATTGTTTCCGACAATTTCAACAGAATGAAATTTTACATCAGAAGTTTGAGTCTTTTCAGCCTGCAGTTTTTGTGTGTCTGAATGGATCTTGTTCCATAGAGAATCTTCATCTGTTTCACTGTTATTTTCCGGCAGAGTTTGTTCCGTGTTGCTCTTGTCTTTTTCCCAGAATTTCCATTTAACAGCAGCATAAGAAGGGTATGCCTGTACAACCATCAACCCCAAAGATAAAAATATTGTTAAAAATATATTTTTTACAACAGAAATTGTCGTATTCCTATCTCTAATACTTCCTATATAAAAATTATAACCATAAAATAAAAAAGTACCACATTAAGTTTGGTAAATTTTTCATACATTTAGTGTATTGAGGACACTGCCTTAATAAATTATATTTTAAAATAGTTTAGTATCAGTCGTAATTATTACAATTGTTAATATATAGTTATTACAGGATTGAAGACTTTATGTCAATGTGATATACTATTGATATGTTGTAGTGGATAGTCAATGTGAGCCGAAATGGATTTTTCAATAGGTAATTTAGGCGGCACTAATGCCAATATAAGCAGTATGATTTCGCAATTGATTGCGAAAAAAACTTCTTCGATGAATTCTTTGTTGGATCAGAGAACTTCTATCGAAAATGCTCTGGCTACATTGCAAAATTCTTCACTCGGTATCGGCTCAATTAACAATTCTTACAGCTCACAGATTGCTTCATTGCAGGATTCTATAGATGCAATGAAAGAACAGTACACTATTAACGCTAATAAATTAAACACTATCAACAGTCTTAATAACAGCTACAACAAAACAGTATCTACTCTGGATGATTATATTCAGAGCTTAAAAAATCCTAACCCTAACGATTCTATTGTTTCCGGCTCAAGCTCCAACGGTAATGTTGCCGGTGTTACTGTGGATAACTCGGCCAATCCTCAGAGAATTGAGCTTTCCGTATCACAGCTGGCTACCTGCTCTGTTCTAAAGAGCGCTGTAATAAGCGGAACATCAATTTCCGGAAGTACAAAGATTACTGATTTGTTTGCGGGTAAGTTTGACAGCGCTTCAAATACAATTACTTCACTGCGTACTGATATTTCAGAATCTATGAAGTTGTCTGAACTCGGAGTAAAAAGCGGCAGCTTCAAGCTTGGTTCCCGTGTTATAAACGTAAAGTCAGATGAAACAGTCGGAGATTTAATCAATAAAATCAACGCTGATTCTAACTACACTGCAAAAATAGACAAAGCTACGGGAGCGTTTACTATCTCGGCAAAATCCGGAAGCTCTGTAGCTATTACAAATGCAGTCGGAGATTTAAATGTAACCGGAAATCTTACTACAACAACTAAACTGGAAGATTTGGGGATAAAAAGCGGTGCATATTTTGTCGGCGGCGTGCAGATTGATGTTGCTGACGGAGATACTGTCGGTGTGCTTATAGACAAACTCGAGGCAGAGGGTTTTAATGCTTCTGTCCAGACAGATACTAACAATCCGTCTTCAAAAGTACTGAATATCACTGATTCAAACGGAAATAAAGTCAGCACGGAAGGTACAAACTTTGCTTCCGCTGCGGGATTTACTGTTTCGGAAGGTACATTCAGCATAAACGGCGAAACTTTTACAATAGGCTCTGACACTACAATAGATGACTTGCTCTACCAGATAAATAAGGCTACTGACGACGGAGTAGGTGCTATTCTTAAAGACGGGCAAATAATTCTTACAGCAAGTAAAACCGGTGCTGTAGAAATCAATGTTGAAAAAGGCTCTTCAAACTTTACGAATGCCGTTGGCTTTACAACAGGCGGTGTAATGAATACCGGCAACCTTGTAATGGGCAGCGACGGGTCTTATGTAACGTTAAAGGGCTTAAACAGCGGTATAAAAGGCTCAGATATTGCAAAAGCTGACGGCAGCGGCAAGTTCACGTCCGGTAACTTCCTTATTTCATACAGCAAAATTGACGACCTTGGCAATGCTACGGACGAAATGCTTACTACCGAAATAAATGTAGAAGACGGCGATACAATCGATGATATAATCCAAAGGATTAAAAACCAGACAACACAGAAGTACACAGACTCTGATGGCGTGGAAAGAACAAACTACCTGCAGGCAGAGATAGTTGACGGACATTTCCAGATTAGACAGACTGCCAAAGGCGCAGATTTTGATATAGCTGTCTCAGCAGGGTCATCTACATTTACTAACTATGTCGGACTGACAAAAGATGTCGGCACGGGCGTATCTACAAGCGGAAGCGCAACAACTTATACCGGTGTAAATGCTGTTACTGACTCGACAAAATTTACAGAGGGCAGTTTTAAAATCACGGCTTCATTGGCTAATAATCCTACCAAAACAGAGACTGTGACAATAGAAGTAGGCGCAAATGAAACATTGCAGTCTGTAATGGACAAAATCAATAATTCCGGACTTGCAATAAGAGCCCAGCTTGTTACCGGTTCTGACGGAACTCAGAGATTACAGCTTGTTCACAACAATTACGGCAGCGGGTATCAGATATCTGTCGAGGCAGGAGATACAAACTTTACAAATGTAGTAGGGTTTACAACATCCGTATCTACAGGCGTCTCGAATGACGGTACAAACTCTACTCTGACAGGCGTTGTGACCGGATTAGACAAAAATACAACAGGTTATAAAGAAGGTTCATTTGTAATTTCGACAAATAAACTTTCTTCTGACGGCAAAACCGCATCATCCGAGATGGCATCGGCAATAATCGAGGTAGATTCTTCAATGAGCCTGCAGGATATAATGGATAAGATTAATTCTGCAACATATAAGGATGCTTCCGGCAATGATGTCGATTTAGGACTAAGAGCTTCTCTTACTTCAGACGGCAGAATCCAAATATCACAGATACACGGCGGCGAGGGCTTTGATATAAAAGTTGAGGCCGGCGATACTGACTTTACACAGGCAGCAGGACTAACAAAAGATGTTTCTGTCGGCGTGTCGTCAGGCTCTACATCCACATATATCACGGGTACAAAAGTCTATGACGGTACATTTACGGAAGGCTCTTTTAAAATAACAACAAACAAAGTCGGTGACGACGGCAAGGCTTCTTCTGAAATGATTTCAGTTGATGTAAATATAGAAGCCGGCAAAACACTGGCTGAACAGCTTGATTCTATAAATGCACAGCTGAATACAATCGGACTTTCAGCTTCTGTTATTGCTGACGGCGCAGACGCAGGTAAAATTAAAATAGAACAATTAAATTCCGGTGCAGGCTTTGATATTAAAATAGAAGCAGGCAGCACAGATTTTACGGAAAAACTCGGACTGACAACACAGGTCTCAACAGGCGTATCCAACGACGGTACTTATGCATATGTTCTGGGTAAAGAATACATAGTAGATGAATGGTTCTTAAGCGAACAGGATGTATATGTACGAGGAAGCGTGTCAGGGTTTGATATGCAGTCATCCGGTTTTGAATACCAGACTATTACTTTAAATTACATGGCTACTGGTGATTCCTTTGATATTGAAATCACTGAGGATGATACTCTCGAGGATATCAATAATAAAATTGAATCCGCAATAGGTTCTAAGTTTCAGTTTTCATTCTATACTGACCCTAATGGGCGTGTGACAATCTGGGCATATGGCGATTCTGAAATGGATCAGTTCAGTATCACAGCAACAGGCGACTTTCTTGAAAAAACCGGTCTTGATGTTGATAACCCTGCAGGTGTTACAACGGGTGACTTTACGGTAACAACAAATAAAGTTGATGCAGAGGGCAACCCTCTGGATGAAATGCAGTCTGTTACCGTTCATTATGACAGCAGCATGTCACTTGAGGATAATATTGTAGCAATGAACAATCAGCTTGCTGCAATCGGTCTGTCTATGACAGCCGAAGGCGGAATGATAAAGATTTCCCAGACAAATGCAGGTGCTGGATTTGATATAAAAATCGAAGGCGGAAGCACAAACTTTACAGAGCTTGCAGGCCTGACAAAAAGCACCTCTGCTGCAACATCCACAGAGGGCACATCTGCAAAAATTACAGGCAGTGCTTTTACTGACAGATATCAGTATGGCTTAACAGAAGGCTATTTCACTATTACATCCGGTAAAGTCGGCGAAGGTGTCAGCGCTACTATCCATGTAGAAGCCGGTGACAGTGTAGGAGATGTAATAAATAAAATTAATAATTCAGGTTTAGATATTACCGCTTACCTGCATGAAGCCAATTATGACCCTTCATATCCGTATCCGGAAGGCATGTTTGGCAATCTTGTAATCGAACAAAACAACGCAGGCCCTGACTACTTTATTACGGTAGAGGCAGGCAATACAAACTTTACACAGGTTGTAGGCATTACATCAAACGTCACAACAGGCGTGTCAAACGAAGCTCAAAACGCTACCCTGACAGGTGCAATAGGCAGCCTTGATACAGGTATGACCTTCACGGAGGGTGAGTTTGTCATTACAACAAACGACGTTACCCACGGAACACAAGAGGGATACTTTGCCGACCCGAATAAATTCCTTTCAACAACAATATCAGTGGCAAAGGGCGACACCCTTCAGGATGTTATTGATAAAATCAATCAGCAGTGTGCGTCCATAGGTATTTCCGCTTCTTTGACATCGGATGGCAAGATTCAGCTTTCACAGTTGAACGGCGGAAGCGGTTTCACTATATCCGTTACGGCCGGTTCTACAAACTTTACGGAAAAAGTCGGACTTACTTCATCTGTTTCGGCAGGCGTGTCCACTGGCGGTTCTTATACTAATATTACTGGCACAAACAACGTCACAGGCCCTGACAGCGCAGATAAAACCGGCTTTGACTATACATATACAGGCGGAAATAAAATTGACGGCTTTGACTTTGCAACTTCATACGGCTGGAATGCAGTTACCTCAGGACCGACAGGAGTAAACCATACCGATAAAGCAACTGCGGAAAGTCAGGGCTATACAACAGTGTCTACAGCACAGGAACTTATTGCTGCCTTTAAATCAGGCGCTGAAAAAATAATGCTGATGAACGACATCAACATGCAGGGCATTGACTTTGAGACTGTAGGAACTTTCAGCGGAACATTCGACGGCAACGGATACTTTATCTCTAACCTTACGGTTGAAAATACCAGCACATACGGAGGTATGTTTGGTAGCCTGGACGGTGCTGTTATCCGTAACGTAGGCTTCATAAATGCAAATGTTACTACATCAGACGCTGCTGGTATCCTTGCCGGTGAAACAACAAATAATACAGTTATATCAGGTGTTTATGTAAAAGATTCTTCTGTCCATGCAGATTCATTAGCCTTCGGCGCCGGTGCTCTGGTGGGTTTTGCTGCTGACAGCACAGCTATATCTAATGTAATGGTTGAAGATACAACAGTCGGAGGTGTTGCTATTTGTTTAGGCGGGCTTGTCGGTTGTTCTTACGGGGGCTTGACTATAGGCAACTCTATAGTAAATAATATACACTTTGACCCGTCTCCGATTGACGGTACTTTAGGCGCCATCGGCGGTCTCATCGGCGGCATTCAGGACAATGGCGATCCGAGTGCGATAAGAAATAATATTGTAAATTTTGAATACACAGGCGATGCGCAATATGCAGGCAGTATTTTGGGTTATAAAGCTGAAACTGGAACCGAATTTAATATTGCGTATCAGGTTTCTTTCAGCAACTTAGATGCTGTCGGTTTTGGTGAATATACAGAAAGTTCCTCCGGTCCGCTGCAATCGTTCGGTTATAATGATTTTTCAGAATTATTAGGTTCTTCCTCTTCATTCAGTCTGTCATATTTGAAAATTACACAGGACTCTTCTAAAGAATCCGGATACAAGCTTTCCAATATATCTCTAGAATCTGCACTCGGTGCAGACTATGACACATACAAGCCAAATCCCGCATCAGGTGCTTCAGTGACAATAGAGGGCAGTTTCAATGCAGGAACATTCGATGTAGAGATTAAGGACGCTACTACAGGTTCAGCTAACGGCAAATTTACAATAACTATCCAGCAGGGCGAAACAGTAGACTCCATCGTCGAAAAACTAAACAATGAACTCTCTGCCTACGGCATGAGTGCAGAGCTTGTTGACGGCAAAGTTACTATAAAAGGCGGAGATGCTGAGGGTGACCGTACAATCAAATTTACGGACGGAACAAGCAATTTCGTTGATTACGCAGGACTTGGCAAAGTTGTAAAACCTGACAGAATAACAGAAGAAGAAGCTGCACAAAACGGATATATAGCTATTCACTCGGCTCAGGAGCTTATTGATGCAATAGGCGACGGTTCTGACACAGCAGGCAAAACTTTTGTGCTGATGAATAATATCAATTTTTCTTCTGTCGGTGCGTGGGGCGGATTTGCAAATTTCGAGGGTACATTTGACGGCAACGGATATTTTATTGACAATCTCTGGCTTTCGGGTAGCAACAACACTTATATGGGGCTTTTTAACAATGTCAAAAATGCTGTAATAAAAAATCTCGGCATAAAAGACATAAAACTTAGCGGCAGCACCACTTTTGGCGGTGTACTTGCAGGACAGATATCCGATTCTACTGTGGAAAATATCGTTATAGACAATGTAATGACCTCCTCCATTAGTATGAAATCTTTCGGAACTATTGCAGGTTCTATCTTGGATGTCGATATAAATAACGTAAACCTCAATAACGTAAACCCTTTCATCAACGGCTCTATGAGTTTAGTTATGGGCGGGGTTGCCGGTACAGCTTCCTCTTTCTCGCTGGGTACCGGCCATAATGAAATAACTAATCATATTACAAACGTTACTATTACAAACTCATATTTTGGTTCCAGATATGACGGAGTTCAATCAGGGGGTATTGTCGGGAGTGGTCATTACGTTAGTATTTCCGATGTTTTTGTCAACGTAGTACATTCAGCATCAGGAAGCAGCAGCCAAATCGGCGAGGTTGCTGGAACTCTTTACGATTCTGAAGTAAGCGGTGTTGTGTATACTGGCTCACGGCAAATTGCAGGTATAAATTCAAATTCTACAATCCATAATGTTGACGTAATAGGCAGCTCACTAGCAGATACTATTTGCGAACACTGGGAATCTGATGGGCTCAAAACGCCTGACGGATCATTTTATGTAGTAGGTTCCATTGAGCAGATTTTCGGCACCGGCTGGCAGGATCATCTCGCAGGTCAGGCTTATGTCGAGAAAAACGGCGCAGAAGAGTCTTATACAACAAATATCATAGAAAAAGGCGATTTTTCTACAGGTAATTTTAAAATAACAGCCGGTGTACAGGGCAGCGAGGTCACTGCTGAAATAACCGTTGATGACGAGGATACAATCGACGATATAATAAATAAAATCAACTCGGCAGGTCTGGGCGTTACAGCCTCAATCACCGCTGACGGCAAATTTACCATTACGTCAAACTCTGCTGATCCGGATTTCCGTATAAAGGTAGAATCAGGCTCTTCTGACTTCTTATCTTATGTCGGCATGGCTAGTGATGTGCAAAATACAGGCGTGCTCATTCAGGGCAGTGATGTAAACCAGTTCACAACTTTGACAGGTTCTGCAAATGTAACGGCAGATACTGAGATTACATCAGGTTCATTCAAAATAAACGGCGTGACAATAAATGTATCCGGCACTATAGAAGACGCACTAAGCCAGATAAACAACTATACTGATAAAACAGGTGTAATCGCCGAACTTGTAAAAAATGACACCGGCAAATATAACGTAGTGCTGAGAGCTGAAAAAACCGGTACAGGTACATCTATATACGTAGAAGGCGGTACGTCAAACTTCGGCGTAGTCGCCGGATTGACCACACAGTCTGTGGGCGGCGGTGCAGCGCTGGGTACTGAAGGCGTAAAACAAACAATAACCGGCTCAAAAGACGTAATACATAAGCTTACGGAAGCGGAAGCAGAAGCACAGGGCTATACTGTCATCCATAACGCACAGGAATTTGTGGACAAAATCAATGCCAACAAATCAGGCAAATTCATGCTGATGGGCGATATAGACTTGAGTACGATATCATATACATCAATAACCAACTTTGCAGGCACATTGGACGGCAACGGATATACTATAAAAAATCTCGGCACCTCTTCTTCTCCTGCAACAAACGGTCTTTTTAGCAGTACTGGCGCAAATGCTGTTATTAAAAATTTAAATATCGAAAACTTTATTGTAAAAAATACATCTTCATCATCAATAGCAGGTATACTTGTTGGTCAAGCTGCAGGTACTTTGACAGTCGAAAATATTAATGTTTCTGATTCTTCTGTACAGGGCGGCTTAGTCGGTCTTATAGGCGGATTTCAGGGCACAGGCTATACTCCATTAAATGTTAGCAATATATTTATTGACCAGGATGTAGTATTTAATGGAACTGTTTCAGCCGGCTCTATTACAGGTTCTGCAGCTAGATCAAATTTGTATTTTTCAAATATTGAAAGCCATGCACAGATTACTTCAGACAAATATCTTGGAGGCATAGTCGGATCCTTTAACTCAGGTGCAATTGAATTTGATAATATCCTGTTTGACGGCGATTTGTCTTCTTCTCACACTTCATTAGAAGCCGGTGCGCTTATTGGATATGTTAGTAATGAAGACCAGCAAAACAGACTGCATAATATCTATGTATCCGCAAAGTATCATGATATGTCGAATCCTCTTGTCCCATATGGTTCTGAAATAAAAAAAGTAAATATTTTCGGAACTGGTTTTTCTGATACAAATTATCAAGATTTTGAGTTTATAAATTTTAACTATAATGCTGGTTATATTGATTTCGGTTTTGATTCTTATGAGGAATATAAAATCCTCAACACAGAGATGTTTGACAATATAACAGGCAGCAGACAGTTCTATAGTTCACCTTATACACAGATATCAGCGGGAACTGTAGAAGTCAACGGCACAACAATTACCCTCACGGCAGGTACAATAGATGACGCTATCGGGCAGATAAACGCAAAATCCTCCCAGACAGGCGTAACTGCAGCCATAAAAGACAACAAAGTTGTGTTTATGAGCGATTCTTCCTTTACTGTTGCGGAGGGTACAAGCGACTTTGTTCAGAAAACAGGCACTGCAGGATATACAGTAAACAGCGTAACAGAAAGCACAAGAGGCGACGTTGTCACAGGTACTCAGGACCTTAACAAAATTTCTGCCGAAGAAGCTGAAGACCTCGGCTATACTGTTGTAACAACAAAATCCGAGCTTATTTCCGCATTGCAGGCGAACGAAAATGTTATGCTGATGAATGATATTGATATGTCGGGTGCTGCAACTATTTCTACATATTCCGGCATATTAAACGGCAACGGCTATACAATCAAAAATTTAACAAATGCATTGATTAATACTACGTCGAGCGGCACTATTATCAAAAACCTGAAAATCGACGGCGCAAATGTCAATACGACTGCTTCCTACGGATCTCTATTGGTTAAACGCTCATCTGGTCCGCTCACTTTTGAAAACATAGAAGTTACAAATTCTACCTTAACAGCTACCACTACCTACGCCGGTATTTTGCTTGGCTATGCTTCTGTTTCGGATGTATTAAACTTTAAGAATATAAAAATAGCGGATACGGTCTCTGTTACAGGTACTAGTTACGTTGGCGGCATGGCCGGAGGTTTGCGCAGTTCAAATGCTCTTGTCCAGAATGTGAAGGTAAGTGCTCATATTGACGGAAGCAATTATCTGGGCGGTATTTTCGGTGTAGTGAGTAGTGATGTTACTTTTGATAATGTAGTGTCAAACGGTATTATTACCTCTGATAATAACACATCAGAGCTCTATGCTGGCGGCTTTGTAGGCTATAAATCCGGGGAAAGCTCAAGGTTAACATTTACGGATTCTTATGCTGATGTATATATGCAGATAGATGAAAGTACAACAAATTCGTCATATATAAACCAGTTTGTGGGCAAGGTTGGTCAATCATCTACAACATTCAGAAATTCATATTACCTTAGCAGCAACGCATTTACTGATGCGGGTGAGCAGGGAACAGCAACTACAACAGAAAAAACTGTAGACTCCTATGACGAAAACTGGTCTTCACGAAAAATTTCGTTCACAGAAGACGAGGCTGTTGCTCTCGGATATACTGTTATACACAATGCAAGCGAGTTTCGTTCTGCAATCACATCCGACCTTGACGGCAAGTTTATGCTGGTGGGCGACATTGACCTGAGCACAGTTTCGTATAGTGACATAGGAAATTTTAGCGGTACTCTTGACGGCAACGGATATACAATAAAGAATTTCACAAGTTCTTCCTCTCTTGGTCTGTTTACTTCAACACAAGACGGTGCAACTTTTAAAAATCTTACTCTTGATAACATTCATATAGAAGACGGCAGTGTTGAGAGCGGTGTCCTTGTCGGCCAGGCATACGGCGACTTGACTATAGATAATGTAGTTGTTAGAAATTCTTCTGTTGAAGGCTATGCTGCAGGCGGGCTTGTTGGTAATGTCAAATATTCTGCAACAAATCCCGTAATCGTAACAATAAACAATGTTTATATCGCTAATGATGTTGAACTTACAAGCAATGTCGGCTCTGCAGGCGGTGTCATTGCAGCATTTACATGGTACAACCAGGACAATATCGGCTCTCATTTGTATATAAGCAATGTTTCTTCCTTTGCAAAAGTAAAATCTACAGTATCAGGATCACACGGTGCTATATCTGCAGGCGGTATAGTAGGGGCTACAGGCGTAAGCACGGATATTTCCAATGTACGTGTCGGTGGATCTGTAACAAGCGTTTCAAATTCAGGCGGTGTTATAGGCGGTTATAGCTACTATAGCCAACAACACAATGCGACTATTAATGTTAATAACGCTTATGTTACCTCTACTATTACTAACAGCAATACAGATGGTTCAATAGGTGCTATTATTGGCCTCCAGCAGAAAGTAACCGGCAATACATACAATATTAGCAACTCTTATTATTCCAACAGCTCATACACTGATATGTTCGGAGGAACATACAATTCATCAACAGCGACTCTGGCACAAGACAGAGAATTCTTTGCTTCTCAGTATTTTACATACTGGAAATACAATCCTAATACTCAGTCTTCCAATCTGCCAAGTATTCCTCTATTTACAAAAGGCTTGGAAATTGCCGGTGTTGATATATCCTTATCAAACGGTGATAATATAAATACTATCATCGGTAAAATAAATGAAAAGACTTCTTCTACAGGAGTTACAGCAGAAATAGTAAACGGACATATACAGTTCTCATCGGAAGAAAAGTTTTCTCTCAGCGGCGGTAGTTCTGCTTCTTCAGGTTTGAATAACCCTTATGGAGCATCTTTATTAATGAAATATTTAGGTGTAGAAGGTGATATGTACGGAGCCGGTGTTCTTACAAGTTCCGTAAGCGGCTTGAACAGAGACACCATTCTCGACGGTCTTACATCAGGAACATTGAAGCTTAATTCTATGCAATCAAGCTATAATACAAATATTACAATAAATGCAGGTGATACTCTCGGCGATATCATAGACAGGATAAATGATACAGACGGGTTTAGAGCCGGTATTGACAGTGAGGGACGCTTCTATATAGAGGATTTAAATCACTATTATAATTCTAATATAATCGTAAGACCGGAATTTAATGTTGATAATTCTGATACAAATTTTGAAAATCTGCTTGGCCTCGGGTCTTATACAACAACTTATGAAGATAAATCAGAATCCACAACATTGAAGACTTTAACCGGTTCGTCTTCTGTAACAGGCAATGAAACTCTTGAATCCGGCACATTTACACTGATGCTGGGCGATAAGAGCCAGAACTTTACCGTAAATCAGGGTGAAACCATAAATTCCATACTTGATAAAATAAATGCTTCTTCTGTCGGAATAAGCGCATATATTGAAAACAATAAAATTGTGCTGATTACAGACGAGCAGACTCCTGATAATATTGCGCTTAAAGAAGTATCAGGCAACTTTGGTACAGTGAGCGGTCTGACCACTATCACAAACTACGGCGGAGAGTCTGTTGTTGGACATGAGGGCTCTTATACTACTCTCACAGGTTCAAATAAAGTCTCTGCGCCCCTGACCAAAGCAGAAGCCGAAGCCAAAGGCTATGTCACTGTTTCTACGGCTCAAGAACTAAGAACAGCAATGCTCAACAGCAGTACGTCAAAGACAATTGTCCTTATGAATGACATTGATATGTCAGGATTCGGTGCTTCTATATCAAGCTTTGCCGGTACTATAGACGGTAACGGTTATACTCTCAAAAACTATACAAATACAGACGGGCTTATTAAAACAACCAAAGGTTCTGTTACAATCAAAAACCTCAATATAGACAACTTCAATGTTTCAGGTTCGTCGTCAAGCGATTATCACTCATTGCTGATTGATAATACTTCTTATTCCGTGACTGTCGATTCCGTAAATATTACAAATTCTCAGGTAAACGGACTCCAGCATAGCGGGGCGCTTATAGGCTATTCTTCAGGTGCGGTAAGTATAAATAACGTAAGCATTGACGAAAATACACTGATTAAAGCAAGCTCTCACTATGGAGGAGCACTCATAGGCTCTATGAGCGGTCATACACTTTCTATCAATAATGTATATTCAGCTGCTCAAATTGACTGCTTGGATGAAGCAGGAGGACTTGTCGGTCAGGTTGGTTCTAATCTTATAGGATTGACTGTAAAAGATGTATTTATCGAAGGAACAATCAATGTTTCCAGCACGTCCGGATACTCCGCCGGTCTTATTGGCAAATTTACTAAATCCTCTTCTCTGTTGACAGATATATCAAATGTCATTATAAACAGTGATTTTCTTGTAGCGCACAAAGATGCAGATTCTGCAACAGGAACATTTCACGCAAATATTCTAAGCAATGCCTCTTTGTCAGGTGAATGGATTTTCTATAACGCTGACAAAGCCGGAAGCTCTGTAGATGCTGCGGGAACAAATGACAGCCTGACGTCCGCTGAAATCGCTGCAGGATACGATAAATACACATTTGTTTCTAACAATTATACTCAGATATCAGCAGGCACTATCCAGATAAACGGTCAGAATATCATGCTCTCCGGCGGCAATATAGGCACCGCAATCAATGAAATCAATGAATACTCTTCTAAAACCGGAGTAACAGCCTCTGTAGAAGACGGCAAAGTTGTATTTAAAAACACTCAGTACGGCTCAAACGGCATCAGTATCACAGCCGGCACCAGCGACTTTGTACAGGTAACAGGTACTGCAGGCTATGCAATAGCAGCTCCGACTACTACGGTAGAAGGCGGACGTGTTGAAGGTAGTAGTTGGATTTCTTCTTCTACTAATTATACAGAAGCAGAAGCCCAAGCCCTGGGCTATACGGTTGTAAAAACAGCTCAGCAGCTGATAACAGCTATTGGGTCGAATACAGATAAAATCATGCTTGTCGGCAATATTAATTTTGCTTCTTATTCCGGTTCCTGGACAATAGACGGTTTTGACGGTGTTTTAGACGGCAACGGCTATACTATATCAGGCCTCAAACAAACGCTGATAACCTCTACAACTGATGGTGCTGTTATCAAAAACCTAAAAATCGACGGTGCAAATGTTTCAAATAATACTGTATATACAGGTTTCCTTGTCGGACAGGCTAAAGGTTCAATAACTTTTGAAAACATAGAGATTACAAATTCTGCTCTGACAGGTACAACAAGAGTCGGTGCACTGGTAGGGTCGGTAGCTGCAAATTCAGTATTTTTAGCTGACAATATCTATATCGGCTATGATGTTACTGTTTCCGGCAGCCAACAGGTAGGCGGTCTTGCAGGTATGGTATTGTCAAATACAAAATCTGTAGTGACAAATGTTACTGCAGCAGCGCAAATTCAAGCATCTTCATATCTGGGACTCGGCGGTATAATAGGGTATGCATATTCTGATGCAACTTTTGAAAATGTAAAATCAGAGGGTTCAATTAACACAACATATACAGGTAGTGGCACTCTGTATATGGGCGGTTTTATCGGATTTCTGAATTCCACAAAACAAAATAATATTATTTTTAAAGACACATTTGCAAGTGTAAAAATGACAAAAGGTGCAACACCATCTATATCCAATTATGACACTGTTAACCAGTATGTGGGTTATAATAGCAACATATCTAATACTACATATAATCTTGATACTGCACACTACCGGCGTGATGATAGCGTTAGCGCTGGCTATGGCGGTACGGATGGAGGTGAGATCGGCACTGGTCTAAGCGTTTATTTAACCCCTTATGATGCGGGTTTTGATGGCAGCTGGACTGTAAAATCTGCGGTTCTGTCTGAAACAAAGGCTGCCGCACAGGGTTATACTGTTATTCACAATGCGCAGGAGTTCGTGGACAAGATAAAAGCCGACCTTGACGGCAAGTTTATCCTGATGGACAATATTGACCTCAGCACTGTTTCTTATACTTCTATTTCGAACTTTAAAGGTACTTTAGACGGCAACGGATTCAGTATTAAAAATTATACATACGGCGGTAGCTCAAGTGCTGCTCTGTTCTTTTCTACTTCTGACGGAGCTGTAATTAAAAATCTCACTCTGGACGGATTTAGCGTATTCAACAGTTCTTCTGGCGAAGCTAACGCTGCTCTTATTGCTTATGCACAAGGTGATACGACCATAGAAAATGTTACCGTTAAAAATTCCGAAATAACAGGCGGTGGTACCGTAGGTGCTCTTATCGGCCAATCATTAACAGGAATCAGTATAAACATCGACAATGTATACATTGATTCTACAGTTGAAGTCTCCGGTAATAATGTTGCAGCTGATAATGTAAATGCCGGCGGTATGATAGGTCAGGTTGCATCATCATCATCAATTCTGATTGTTAAAAATTCAGTATCTAATGCGATTATTTCTAATGCAAGAAATGCCGGTCAGGTTGCCGGTATGAACTCTGCAGCTACGCTGGTGCAAAATGTGCAGACCGGAGGTTCTATCTCCGGCAGATCTATCGGTAGTGTCTTTGGTTTTGGTTATTATCAGCAGGATAATTACATAAATAATGTTTATACTTCTACAAAATTATCACTGGTTACTGATACAAGTATGGATTATAACGGTGCAGCTGTTTTTGCAAACTGCTTTAGCGGGCGTATTTTCAATTCTTATTCTGTTTCTTCATCAGGTGTTACTGCTCTATATAACTATGGCAACGGTAGTACAATGTCCTCAGGCAACAAATCTTATTCAAGCTCTTCTCTAAATAGCCTGACTGCCTCTAAAGTTATTTATCAAGACACTTATAGCCATGCTTCTGCCGGCACTGTAATTATAAACGGCGTGTCCATAATGCTTGATGAAGCATCTTTGTCTCAGGCTCTGGGTACTATAAATGAATATTCCGATAAAACAGGTGTAAAAGCTTATATAAATGCATCTAACAAACTTGTCTTTGAAGCAATAGAGGGTTCCGGCAAAGGTGTAACTATTACTAAAGGAACAAGTGATTTTTATAAAGCTGTTAGTTCTTCAGCTACATCAATATCTAACTCTGTTACAAAAACAACAGGCTCTGTAAAACTTACTGAAGATACAAAATTTGACGGCCTATCAGACGGTTCTATTACTATTGACGGTACAACCATATACTACAGATCTGATATGACTGTCGGTCAGATTATCGATGCCATAAACTCTGCTACCGGCGGTAAATCAAACAATACTATTTGGGATCCTTACATATCACAAAAATTTACTGCAGGATTGGACGAACAGGGCAGATTCTTTATCAAGACAGACGGTGAGGTCTCCTTTACCGGTAATATTGAAAAATTTATCGGTTTTGAAGCAGGTACAGCTGCCAATAATGCTGAACTTCAGCTCGGGGCAGATGAAGCATTCTCCACTCTTACCGGTACAAAAAATGTCAATGTCAACAGTGATGTATCAAGCGGTGATTTCTACATCAATTACAACGGTAATTCGCAAAAATTCACAGTCGGTGAGAATGAAACCATCCAATCTGTTATGGACAAAATCACTAATTCCTCACTCGGTGTAACCGCCACTATTCAAAACGGAAAAATAGTTATCACTGCAAATGAGGCTAATTCCGGCAGAATCTATATAACTGACGGTACAAGCAACTTCTCTGAAATGGCAGGATTTACATCGGAAGGTGCGCAATCCGGTACTACTGCACAGGGTTCTGATACGGTTTATATGTCGGCTAATACAGCGCTCAGCGCACAGGGTGCTTACTCTGACGGCAATTTCTTTGTCCATTTGACCGATACTGACGGAGATATTACAAGCACTGCAGAAATTGATATTTCAGCTTCGGATTCCATTCAGGATATTATCTCAAAAATCAATGATTCAGGGCTCGGCGTTACGGCTTATATCGATGAAACAACAGGAAAACTTGCCATAAAACGCGACCCTTCGGCCGAGGCAGGCGGTGTGCTCGTAACAAAAGGTACAAGCGACTTTACTAACAAAATAGGATTTACATCAGGCGGTGAACAGAATGTTGTAACCAATGCAGGTTCTACGGCAGAACTTATCTCTCAAAATACTGCTACAAATGCAAAATTCACAGACGGCAACTTTATTATCCAGATGACAGACAAAGACGGTAATGTTACATCAGAACATGTCTTTGAAGTGTCTGCAGGTGATACAGCTCAAAAAATCGCGCAGATGATTACAGATGCAGGTATCGGTTTGACTGCATATGTTGACAATGCTACTGACAAAATGGTTATAAAACGCAACACTGATTCCGGTGAAGGCGGCTTCATTATACAAAAAGGCACATCTGATTTTACTACCGTTATGAATTTTACATCAGGCGGATATGAAATCGGTGTTAAAGATGACGGTGAAACTGCTTCTATAACTTCCCTCTACAATGTTGCATCAGCAGGAAACTTTACTGCAGGTACATTCTATATAAACGGTACGGAAATAACTATTACCGAAGCGGATTTGAATTCTTCTGACAAGATACAGACTATTCTTGACAGGATTACAGAGTTAACGGATGTTATTGCTACTCTGGATAACCAGAACAGAATTGTTCTTACTAAAAAAGCTTCTGCAGGTGAAGGCGAAATAGAAGTCGTCAAAGGTACTTCTGATTTTACTACAAAATTCGGCTTTACTTCAGGCGGCTATCAGAATGCAACTGTTACTAACGGCACTACTGCTACAATTACATCCGGTCTTACTTCATACAACACCAAAGTATCCGCAGGTGATTTTTATCTGCAGCTTACCGGCGATAATGCAACTGACGCTATCAAAGTTACGGTAGACGAAGGCGACACTGTCGGTACAATAATTGACAAGATAAATGCCATGGATATAGGCATCACTGCTTCCTGGGACAGCTCAGCAAACAAAATAGTTTTGACACGCGATGCCGAAACAGGCGAGGGCGGTATTAATGTTATAAAAGGCACATCAGATTTTACAAACCTTGTAGGATTTACTTCAGGCGGTCAGCAAGACCCTGCTACGGTAAACGGAAATACAGCTTCCATTACCTCATCAAATCAGGTCGGCCCTGATACCGCTGTATCAAAAGGCAACTTTATAATCAGATTCAACGGTAACGATCATGTTATTGAGCTTACTGATGATACGACTATAGAATCGGTTATTGATAAAATTAATCAAATCGACGGTTTGACTGCTGTTTATGACGATACAACCAAGAAAATTACTATCACAAGAGACGGTGACAGCGGTGAAGGTAATTTTGAAATAATAAAAGGCACAAGCAACTTTACAACTGTTGCCGGATTTACTACAGGAGGCACGCAGTCTTCTTCCGCAATAAAAGGCAGCAAAGCTTCAATTACTTCTACAAATTCTGTCAATGATTCACAGAAATTTACACAGGGTGACTTCACTATTAACCTCACAGGTGAGAATGCTGCTTCTATTAAAGTTGATGTAGACTCTAATGATACTATTGTTTCAATCGTCGACAAAATTAACGCTCTGAATGCGGGTGTAACAGCAAGCTATGACAATACGACAGGGCTTATTACAATCTCCCGTGATGCTGAAACCGGCGATGGTGCTATAGAAATTGTCAAAGGTTCTTCCAACTTTACTAATGTTGTCGGATTTACTCAGGGCGGTTCATCAAATGCATCTTTCAATGATGGTGAATACGCTGAAATTACCGCACAAAAATCTGCAGCAGCCAACCAGCATTTTGGTGCAGGCGATTTTACCATCAGGCTGACCGGTGATAATGCTTCCGGCATTACTATTGATGTTACTGCCAATGACACTATTCAATCAATCATTGATAAAATTAATGCAGCTGACGCAGGGGTAAGCGCTTATCTGAATGACGATAACAAGCTTGTTATAAAACGCGATGCTGATACAGGTGCAGGCGGTATAGAAATTGTAAAAGGCTCAAGCTCCTTTACGACGGATATAGGTTTGACTACCGGCGGTGACGAGTACTCCGGTATTCATGATGCAGGCGAAACAGCTAAAATTGTAAGCAAACAGGATGTTTCTACTGCGCAAGGCTCTTACACAGCAGGCAACTTCTTTATACAAATGCTTGATAAAAACGGTAATCCGGAAGCAAACGGGCTGATTCAAATTGATATAAATCAATCCGGTAATACAGTAGATGACATAAATACAATTATAAACAATATTAACGCCAAAAATGCAGGTATAACTGCATCCATAGAAAACGGCAAGCTCGTATTGACACGGGATGAATCACTGGATGCCGGTTCATTTGTAGTACTTAAAGGTACATCAGATTTTACTAACGTAATCGGACTTACAACAGGCGGTAATCTTGAAACCGGTGTATATGAATCAGGTAATGCTGCTACCCATACTGTTTTGACAAGCCAGGATTTAGGCAAAAAACTCGTCAGCGACTCTATGACGCTCGGCTCTATAGGTGTTAAAACCGGTACATTCAGAATTAACGGTGTAGACATCAATGTTAAGACAAGCGATACAATTTACGACCTTGTTTCAAGAATTAATTCTGTATTCTCTGATCCTAAATATGAAGGAATAGCGGTAACTGCTTCTTATGAAAACGGCGAGATGGTTCTGCGCTCAAAAGAAGCCTCTTCTACCGCACGTATTACTGTAGAACGCGGTACATCTAATTTTACTGATGTTGCCAATTTTACAAATGCTTATCAAAATTCGTCTGATTTGGGAATCATGGATGAAGGTCATAATGCGCACTTTACAATTAACGGTAAAGAATACGATATGGCGCTTGATTTGAATGATATTACTGATGACAATGTATATAACGGCAACAACCTCATCTATCTTGATGAAGACGGTAATGTTGTAACAAGTGCGGATGACGCTTCTATCACAATTGAGGTTAAACAAACCGGCAATACGACTATTGATATAGGCAGAAACCTTCTCAATGACAGTGTTGAAAAACTCCAAAGCTTTGTAAACAGATTCAACACTGCAATGAATGCTGCTGCTAACCCGATTATGTCTGATGATACCGAATTTGCAACATTTATAAACCAGATTAAATCAGCATTAACAAGTAATATCGGATCTATGAATAAAATTACTCAAAAATTAGCTGATATCGGCATTATTGTAAAAATAACAGGCGGCACAAACTCTAACATGGGAACAGTCGAGATGTCTCTGTCAAAAACAAACGGTCAGTATGACTATGTAGAAGCTTTCTATGATGACCCTCAAAAAGTAATGGATTTATTAATAGGTGATGACTCAAACCCGCTTGATTACAGTGTTGCAGGCTCATTTACAAGACTGTCAGATACTTTGCATTACGCTCTTGAAAATAACAGAGGCGGGTATTTCAAAGTTACTCCGCGTTCTATGGAAGCACAGCAAAAAGCTTTAAAACGCGAAATTACAAAAACAACTTTCGATTTGAATGAATTGAAAAATACTGCTTCCGGTGACAACGGATTGCAAGGTCTCAGTGAATATCTGCTCCAGCTTGAGCAGCAATATCAATTAATAAATGAAGCTATTATTGCATTAAACAGCCAGTACAGCTCTTCTATTACAAGACTTGTATTGAATAAAAACAATGCTTCGTTTAATCCGATTGTTTCATAATGATTAAAAACGGGTATTATCATGTATATAGCTGCAATTTTTGTATAAAATAAGCTAAATGTATGATTACCCTTATATAGATATCTAGTAAGATAACCTTGAGGTGAAATAATATGTCAATATCATTTTCAGGTGTAGGGTCGGGATTACCGATTAATGAATGGGTTACTGCTCTTGTTGAAGTTGAGCAAAATAAGGTTGATGCTTTGGAAGAAGAGAGAGATGCTCTTACTGATAAGCAAAATATATTAAACAGTTTAAAATCAGAGTACAGCGCAGTGCAAAGTGCTACTTTGACTTTTACGGATTCGCTTCTGGGTGCGGGATCTGATATTTTTTCTAAAGTTTCTGTTTCAGCTTCAGATACAAGTGTCGTAACAGCTACTGTTACGCAGTTTTCCACTCCTGCTTCTATTGAGCTTGAAATTGAATCTCTTGCAACATCATCCGTAAAAACTTCTGAATATAACGAAGCTTTTAAAGATTCTTCTAAAAAACTTTCTGAGCTCGGTGTTACTACATCCGGTAATTTCCAAATTAATGGTGCTACTATTAATGTTACCGCTGATATGACTATTGACTCTTTGATTTATCAAATTAACAGTTCTACTTCTGCTAATGTAAAAGCTTCTTTGAAAAACGGACGTTTAGTTCTTGAAAACAGAGAAGCCGGGAACAAACCTGTTGAAGTAACAGGTACTGACCTTGTTGATGGTGCTCATAATTTTGCAGAGCTGTTAGGTCTGGACAATACTTCTTCTGCACAAAATTCAAAGAAAAATGATTTGTTAAATACCGGTACAACTACTCTGGCTGAATTGGGTGTTGAACAGGATGGTAATATTAATATAAACGGTGCAGCTATTAATTTAACAACTGATATGACTGTTGATGAGTTTATCAGTGCGGTCAATTCTTCCGCTGCAGGAGTTACGGCGTCTGTGGAAAACGGCATTCTTGTTTTGGAAAATACAGATGGCAGTAATGACCCGATTGAGATGAATGGTTCAAGTGTTGCAGGCAGCAGAAATTTTGCGGAATTAATGGGATTTACTTCTTATAACGATACAGGCACAAATGCTGTTTTCTATCTAAACGGTGACCGAAAAGAATCTACAACAAATTCTGTTTCCAGCGAAATTACAGGCGTTTTGGGTCTTTCTCTGGATTTATTGACGACTACTGACGGAGATCCTATTACAATCGAAATTGAAAGAGATTATGATTCTGAGGAGCCTTTAACTGCTTTGCAAACATTTGTAGAAGCATTCAATAAAATTGTTTCTGATACAAACTTATATACTGATTCTCAATCTACTGCAGAAAATGGGGGGATACTATCCGGTGAAAACAACCTGGTTCGTATTAAAAACAGTTTAAGAACTTTGGTCACCGCTCAAGTTGAAAATTCAGGGCAGTATAAGTCTCTCGCTGATATCGGCATTACTACTGGTGCTCCCGGTCTTGATGTATCAGCTGACACAACACAATTAATTATTGATGAAGACAAATTTCTTGAAGCATATGAAAAAGATCCTGCATCAGTTAAGGCATTATTAATTGGTGATAATTCCTCAGGTACTACTCAGGATGGTTTAATGCAGAAATTGCAAACGGAATTAAAAGCTGCAACTGACAATACTTCCGGCTATTTTGCCGCCAGAGGTGATTCATTGGCATCGCAAATTTCAAGCATGAATGATAAAATTGACAGAAAACAGGAATATGTCTATTCTTATCAGGAAAAATTAACTAATCAATTTAATTATATGGATCAGATGATTGCCCAGATGAATTCACAGTTTTCTGCTATGCAGCAGCAGCTTGCTTCAATAGGTGTTAATGTTGGTTCATCGTCATCATAATGAATAGAGAAATTAATTAATTTCTCTTCGGCATTCTATCGCTTTTGCCAGTGTAATTTCATCTGCGTATTCCAAATCGGAGCCAATAGGTAATCCGAATGCTATTCTGCTGATTTTTATATTGAATGGCTTTAAAAGCTTTGTTAGATATAAACTTGTTGCTTCGCCTTCAACAGATGGATTAAGCGCTAAAATAACCTCTTTTATGTCGTTGTTTGCTATTCTTGTTAATAATTCTTTTATTCTTATGTCTTCAGCTCCAATGCCGTCGATTGGAGAGATGAGTCCTTGTAATACATGATATTTTCCCTTGTATTCATTTGTATTTTCTATGGCAATAAGATCCTTTGTCTCCGCGCAAACACAGATAATTGAGTTGTCTCTATTTGTTGCAGAACAAATTTCACAAGGATTGCTGGCAGACATATTGAAACAAATATCACAATAGTGTATTGTTTCTTTTGCAGTTATCATTGCTTGTGCAAACTTTTCTACATCATGTTTGGGCAATTTCAAAAGATAAAATGCTATCCTTTGTGCAGACTTTGGTCCTATGCCAGGTAGACGCTGAAAATATTCTATTAAATTTGCAAGTGGTTTTGTATATTGCATTAGAATAATCCGGGAATATTGATTCCGCCTGTAAGAGCTTTCATCTTTGACTGCATTTCACCGGTTGCCTGTGTTGTTGCCTGATTCATAGCAGTAGTGATTAAATCTTCAAGCATTTCTATTGTATCTTGATCAACTGATTCCGGATTTTCAGGATTAAGCGCTGCTGCAGTAAGCTTTATTGACTTAAATTTGCCTTGTCCGTCACAGGTTACAGATACAGCTCCATTACCGGTTTGTGCGCTAAATTCAGTATTTGCAAGCTCTGTTTGTGCATCTTGAAGCTTTTTTTGCATTTGTTGAGCTTGTTTCATCATTTGAGCAATGTTCATGTCAATCTCTTCCCCTCTATTGTACTTGTTCTTTAATTATTAGATAAATATAATTTTTATGCAATTTTTAATTTATTTGAAGACTAATATAGTAAATTCCGCTGATAATTTCAAAACTGTGTCATAGTGCGTTAGCTGAGAATCTTTATTAACATATACAAGAATGACTTGCTTTTTATATTATCTGTAAGTTTGCTGTATTAGTTTCTCTATTTTTGTTTTTGTATCTATATTTGAAAAAATATGATAATATATTTTTTATGGTAGTTGAATTGGATGAATTTTCAAGGAATAAGTTTCGTGCAGTTGGTGCAATCGCAGTTTTAGTTATTGCGATTTTTGTTATCTTTTTTATTTTTTACCAGCAGCGTGAAAAAAAGAATACTGCTATGAAACTCAGGCTCTTTTTTTCAGATATGACACAAACATTGCAGTATTCTATGAATATAAATGGACCGCCGGGAGAATGGGGCTGGTACGGCGGTTATAAAAATGCAGATACTATAAATAACTACCTTGCAAATTATTTAAGGGTCTCTGAAAATTGTGTGGATAAGTCCGGCAGTTGCTTTGCAGATGTAAGTTACAAAAATTTAAGCAATCAAGATACAGGTATAAATCTTTCAAAACTGCCATCATTAAAACTACAAAACGGTGTTACAATAGCATTCGAAACAATAAGCTCTTGCAAATTTAAGGGCAAAATTTGTGTGCTTGTATATACGGATTTGAATGGACAGGCTGCACCTAATATGTTTGGCAAAGATTTGTTTATTTTTACTATAGTTAATTCTAATGCTGCAGCTTTTCTTCCGTATAACCTTGCTGTTAGTTCAGAGGCTTTGACAGAAGATACAAAATACGGATGTAATAAAAAAGCGCAGCTTCCTATGTTTTGCAGCGGGCTGTTGTATACAAAAAATTGGAATATAGATGCAAAATATCCATGGTAACTTGAAAATATTTTTATGCGAAAGTATAATTTATATGAAATTATATTAAGGAGAGATAATGTCGGATTTTGATTTATATAAAGTTTTGAGCTATGTACCTGTAGTTATTGAGTCATCATCACGCGGTGAAAAATCTTTTGATATTTTTTCCCGTTTGTTAAGAGAAAGAATAATTTTTTTAGGAGAAGAAATTGATGATGAGTTGGCTAATGTTATAGTTGCACAGCTTCTTCTTCTGGATTCTGAAAATCCTGAAAAGGATATAATGCTTTATATTAACAGCCCTGGCGGCGTAATTACTGCAGGAATGGCTATATATGATACTATGCAGCATATCAGAGCAGATGTAAGTACTATATGTATTGGTGAAGCTGCAAGTATGGGCTCTTTTTTGCTTTCTTCAGGTGCTAAAGGTAAAAGACTCTCTCTTCCAAGTTCAAGAATAATGATTCATCAACCGTTGGGCGGTGCAAAAGGCCAGGCTACAGATATTGAAATTGAAGCAAAAGAAATATTGAGAATGAAAAATATGTTAAATGGCATTCTTGCGTCTAATTGCTCGCAGCCCTTAGAAAAGATTAAAAAAGATACGGAGAGAGATTATTATATGTCTGCACAACAGGCTGTTGAGTACGGTTTGATTGATAAAGTTATTACAAGGGCCTCTTAATATTTCTTAATATATTTTTAGAATTTTGTATTTAATTTTTCTTTGTTTTTTATACAAATTATCTTTCATTTGTATATATTTATTCTATACTTAAAAACCGTTTATTGTTTTGTAATCCTTTATTTTCAATGCTTTTGGGTGAAATGTTGCTTTTGAATCTTTTTATTTTTGTTTAAGCAATTTTTGATTTCAATTTGTTTTTATATATATGTAAGGTTAGAAAAATTGGTTATGGTAGGAGATTAGAACAGTGTACGCAATTTTCACAATGCGAAAGCTACAATTGACCCAGAGAATCAACCAGCTTCAATATAGATTGATGGAGTTGTCTCAAAGGCTTCAAGATTTGTCTGTTTATGCAGGCAATGTAGCGGATGGGGTTATTTCACCCGGTGAGTTTATGAGCTCTCCGGCAAGTATTTTCGGAGTTAATATGAACTTCTTTAACAACAGTGTTCCAAAAGCATTGTTTGAAGCTTCAAGATCTTCGCAAATATATAATGCCAACATTATGAATATGAACGCTGCATCCGGTGGTCAGTACGGTATGGCTATTGACCCATCTAACCCATCTTCTATCTATGCTAATCAATTCTTCGTCTTCAATGCATTCTTTAAACAGGCCTTGGATGCTGCAGGTAAAGCAGAAGCTGCTAAGGTCAAGAGACTTGAAACTGATATTACAAATCAAAAGTTAATGATTGAAACACAACTAAAAGCTGCAGAAACCGAACTGCAGAAAGTTGAAGAACAGGAAAGCAAGAATATAGAAAGAACAGCTCCTAAATATGCATAATGAATAAGTAAGTATATATATTCCTCGTGTGTGTGAAATGAATATAAAAGCTCTTTGTATAATTACAAAGAGCTTTTTATCATCTAATTTTGTGTCTCTGTTTCTGCCCTCAACTTTCCTTTCCTCCAATAGTTATGCTGGAGGCAGAATGTTATTATGAATTTTTGGACAATATTAGAAAGTTGCGTATTTACTAAAAAAATAGTAATATAATAGGATAAACATTATGGTAATTATTTACCGATTAGACAAGGAGACACAAATGTATCAAGACGAAAAACTCATCTGTGAGGACTGCGGCGCAGAGTTTGTTTTTACAGCAGGTGAGCAGGAATTTTATGCAGAAAAAGGATTGGTAAATAAGCCAAAAAGGTGCCCTGAGTGCAGAAAAAAAAGAAGACAAAATAACCGTAAAAAAATGTATGATGTTGTTTGTTCTAAGTGCGGCGCCCAAACAAAAGTTCCTTTTAAACCAATAATGGGAAAAGAGGTATTTTGCAAAGATTGCTATGCGCAAATGCATCAAAAAGAATCATAACAATAAAAAAGACACCGAACGGTGTCTTTTTTATCTCTTTATTTCTTTTGTCTAGTAGCTATAGCCGGTTATACTTGAAAATGTTGGTACATTTGTCAAATTTATTGCTTTATTGAAAGTGTTTAATGACAGGCAAAAAGTTGCCATTGTAATCAACATTACTGCCATCATTGTGTAATTTGCAAGTTTTACTTCATTCATTGTCCACTCCGTTTGAATAGTAGCCGTTTTTCTCTATTGATGTTAACTTTGCCTATGCCATTGCACAGAATGAACCGCCAGAATTGTTAGCAAGTGAACCTGCTGTTTCTGCACCGCCAAATGCAAGTATCCCTGCTGTTTCTACCGGCTTATGTGCTAATGTGCCTGCTGTTTCCGGTTTTGCTGCAAAAAAGTTTCCAATTGCTGATACGTTCATAGATTTACTCCTTCTTCTAAATATTTACTTCTTCAATATTTTTTATATACCTCGTACATATATAAAAACAATTTATAAGTTCGAAATTCAATTTTAAGATTTTTCATTACATTTCTTAACAATTGAAACTGAATTCTATGATTTTTCGTCATATTGTAAGAATAAAAGTTAAGAAAACATTAAATTTCCTTGAGTATGAGTTTTCATAAACTATAATAATATTATTGAATTTATAATCTTTAAAAAGGGCTATATTATGGGGAATGAACATAAAGATAAGGAACAAAAAGAAGAATTAAAAAGCGAAAATAATCCTTTTGCACAAAATTCTGATTTACAAAATGAGCAAGACTCTAATGAGTCAGCTTCGGATGATACAGAATGTATAGACGCAATTTCTTCTTTGAAGGAAGAGATAGAAAAGATTAATAATCAGTATATCCGACTTGCTGCTGATTTTGATAATTACAGAAAGAGACAGGCTCAGGAAAGAGAATCTTTATTAAAATATGGTGCTGAAGAAGCTCTTAAAAAAATGATTGAAGCACTTGATAATATTGACAGGGCAAAAGCCTCTGTAGAAAATGTTGAAGATGTAAATACAGTTAAAGAAAGCTATAATCTTGTATTTAAACAGATATACGATGTACTTTCCAAGATGGGGCTGGAAGTTATTGACACCGCCGGTAAAGAGTTTGACCCTAATTTCCATGAAGCTGTAATGCAGACTCCTACCAGTGAGTATCCTGAAAATACAATTATTGCTGAAATGCAAAAGGGTTATAAGCTAGGAGATAAAGTTTTACGTCCTTCTCTTGTAAATGTTGCAGTTAGTGAATAGTGGGGAATATGAGCAATTATTATGAGATATTAGGTGTAAGCAAGGATGCTACACAAGCCGAAATTAAGTCAGCTTTCAGAAAAAAGGCAAGAGAACTTCATCCTGATGTCAATAAAGCTCCGGATGCTGAGGAAAGGTTTAAAGAACTTGGTAAAGCCTATGAGACACTGTCAAATGAAGAGAAGCGTTCTTTGTACGACAGGTATGGTGAAGAAGGATTATCAAATGCGGGTTACAGCACAGAAGGGCCGTTTGATTTTGGTTTTGGTAATATAAATGATATTTTCGAGTCATTTTTTGGAGGCATGGGCGGCTTTTCATCTGGTTCTGTTGACCCGAGTGCACCGCAAAGAGGTCATGATTTAAGGCTGGATATAGAACTTGATTTTGAAGAAGCAGCTTTTGGAGTAGAAAAAGAAATAAAAATTGATCATCTGGAGATGTGCAAAGACTGCTACGGCACAGGAGCTGAGCCGGGTACAAAACCTACAGTCTGTCCGGAATGTAACGGTAAGGGCAGAGTCGCTCATGTTACGCGTACTATTTTAGGAAGTATACAACAAGTTACAGTTTGTCCAAAATGCGGCGGCACAGGTCATATAATAGGTTCTCCCTGTAAAAAATGTCATGGCGAAGGACGTCTTGAGGTAGAAAAGACTATAAAAGTAAAAATTCCTGCAGGTGTTGACAATAATGCAAAAATTCGTGTTGCAAAAGAAGGTGATGCAGGTAAAAATGGCGGTGCAAGCGGTGATCTTTATATAGTAATGTATGTAAAACCGCATGCTAAATTCAAAAGAGAAGGCTTTAATGTATATTCAGAGTTGTATATAAATATCCCTCAGGCTGTATTAGGAGATTCTATTCAGGTTGAAACTATACATGGTGAAAAAGAACTTGCTATACCATCAGGTATAGAATATGGTAAAATGATTACTATAAAAAATGCGGGCATACCATATCTCGGACATCCTGAAAAGAGAGGCGACCACATAGTTGTTGTTAAGTATAAAACACCAAAATCACTTAACGATGAAGAAAAACGTTTATACAGAAAGCTTTTTGAACTTTCTGAAAATAAAAAGCCTAATGAGAAACTGATTGATAAATTTAAAAGCGCAATTCATAATTAAGTCGGGTAAGTATGAAAAATAAATATTTCAATATTAAAAATATAATCTTAGTTGTTTGTGTTTACTTTTTAACAACAGTTTCTGCTTTTGCGACAAAACTTCCTGATTATATTATAAACACTTTAAAATCAGAATTACCAAATGCCGCAATCCGTTTTGACGGACTTGTTTCATTACCTGATGGTACGGTATATCTTCCTGTATTGCCCTCAAACCCTAAAAAAAATCCTGCTGGTAAAGTGGTAAGCACTTATCCTGCAAACAAAAAACTTTCTCAAAAGCCTGATGTTGTATTATTTGATTCTAATTTTGCACTTTTAAAAGTTATTAAAAATAAAAACGGTCATATAACAGTTACTGATTCAAAGAATATACCATTTGTAGTTAAAACCGGTATTTTCCCGCAAGATATGCTTGTTCCGCCGGGTTTGATAATACCTGAAGATATGAAAATTATGATGGGTGATTTAAAAATTGCTACTTCAAATTCTTCTGTTAATGATATTTTTAAAGGACATGTCCAGGCTGTTAAATCGGATAAACCATCAAAATTTGTTCCTGTTCCGTATATGTCGGGAAAAACGCTACTCGTTACTACGTTAGATTCAAAGGTGGTTAATGTTATTCCCTCAGATTCGCTTGTTCCAAAATTTGCTTTGACTCTTGATAATTTGCCCAAATTTATACAGCCTGTTTGTAATGATGATTACATTCTTGTCGCATCAGCAGGAAAAACTTATATTGATGTTGCTGATGTGAGACAGGAAGTACTGGCAAAAAAAATTGATCTGGGTTATCAACCGACGGAAATTATTTTAAATAGCGATAAATCGAAAGCATTTGTGGCAGCTGCTGATGCTCAGGCTTTATTTGTTATTGATTTAAAAACCATGACTCTTGCTGAAAAAATCAAAGTTAAGGGCTACCCTAAAAATATAGCAATATCAAGTGATGATAAGATAATTGTTTATTCAGATAAAAATACCGGTGATATTTATACATTGAATCTTGACGGTACATATTTAAACAGCTATGCATATAATGCCTCTAATGTGTCTAAAATGGTGGTCATAGATAAAAATATCTATATTTTATCAAGAACCGAAAATGAATTGCAGGTTATAGATACAGAGATTAAAGACCTGATATTCAAACAGCCATTGGCTAAAAAGCCTGTTGATATGATGTTAATTGACAACAAGCTTTATATTCTTTGTGCGGTAGGCGAAATAGATGTGTTTAATCTGGATGATTTTTCTTGCATAACACTGCTAAAACTTCCTGAATCAGGCTTTTCAAAAAAGCTGATTAGAGTAGAAGGCTCTAATATTCTTTTAGTTACAAATGTTACTGAGAAGAAATATTATGTATATGATTTTGTAAAGAATTCTGTATTGCAGGCTGTAAATACTTCTGTGTATATCAATGACTTGCAGTTGTTAAATAAAAGGTTAGACTAGATGAATTCAGTTGCACAAAAACTATCAGATGAACTGGAACTTACGCAGCACGAATTTTGGAACATATCACACCAGACGGCTGAGTTTATAAGCATGTTAATAAAAATATCCGGTGTTAAAAATGTTCTTGAAATTGGTACATCTAATGGCTATTCTACATTATGGATTGCAGATGCATTGAAAGATGCCGGTAATAACGGGTATCTTACGACAATTGAATTTTACGAAAAAAGACAGTCTATAGCAAAAGCAAATATAGAAAAATGCGGACTATCTGATTATGTCACTTTTAGGCAGGGCAGAGCACTTGAAATTTTGGCGGATTTGGATTTCGTGCCTGATATGGTGTTTATAGATGCAAATAAATCAGAATATATTCAATACTTTGATTTATTAAAGGATAAACTTCCTAAAGGCGCAATCATACTTGCAGACAATGTAGTTTCTCACGCCGTTAAAGTGGCTGATTTCTTAGAAACAATAAAAAATGATACAAGATATCAGTCTCAGGTTTTAGACCTGCCTGACGGCCTGCTGATGGCTTTAAAATTGGTTTAGACTTAATATGTTATTTAGCTTTTAAGTTTCAGTATTTGAATATAGCAAAAGCAACAAAAAAGAGAAAGTTTAAAACCTGTTCTTTTTTGTTGCATATTCTGTCAGTGATTACTTTGTTGTTTACAACAAACTGTTACGCATAATTATTACATTTGGATAATTATTTTTCATAATCATCTAAAAAAGATTTTTTCGCCTTAGGCGTAATTTCTGTACTTTTAGACTTATTTGATTCATAACATGCTTTATTTTCTTGCCTGAATTGTTCTACTTCTTCTTGTGTTACTTTGCCGTCACCATTTTTATCTAATTTTAAAAGCGCATTATACAAATCATCCTGTGATATTACATATTCTTGACTTTTTTCATCGTATTCTGCACCAAGAAGAAATAGCAATGTTGTGTCAAGAGCATCAAGTTTATTGGATTCTTGAATGAATAACAAGTCCAGTATACTGTTGCTGTACCCTTCTGATTTTAATTTTGTCAGTTCACTTTGTGAAATTTTACCGTCAAAATCTGTATCAAGTGCTGCTATATTTGCCTGCATTATGGCTGTATTAATCTTGTATTCGCAGGATTTTATAAAATCAGGACTGTTTAACAGGGCTTTTAACTCATCTACAATACTTCCGTCTCCGTTTTTATCAAGTTTTACAAGATCTTCAACATTTAAACCGTCCAGATCCTCAGATTTTATTGATTTAATTGGATTATCATTATCTTCAGGATAAAGCGCATTAAAAATTGCATTATATATTTCATTTGCAACTAATAATCGCCAGTCTTTTGAGTTTTTAGATGTAATCAAACTAAGCAAGTTATTATAATTTGTACCTTCTTCTGGCAAATCCATTCCAAGCGCATCAAAGACATATTTGATTACTTCTCCAATTCCTGCAATTTCGGAATTATCTGATTGAGTCATTTTTAGGATATTATCAAACAATTCGTTTTTGGTTATTGTTTTTTCTCTTTGTTCAAGGTATTCATCAGTATTAGTGATACTATTAATTTTAGATTTCATATTACCTGCGCCATCTACTTCTTTGCCCCAGTCGATTAAAATTTGCAAAAGTTCATCAGACGGACTTTGGGTATTCTCTTCTTCCTGTTGTTTTGTAACGTGTTCTGTTGTTGAATTGTATATTATAGGTTTATTAATGTTTATTAAATTCTTCGTGCTAATCCAATTTGCTTCATTTAATAACAATTCAATACCGTTATCGATATTTAAATTATTATTTTTTTGTGTATTTTGCTCACCAAATAGATTTTCACTTTCTTGTTCAAGTTTATCTCCAGATTGTGCACCTTTAGTCCCTAATCTATAATTCAAATTAATTTGTTTTACCTGTTTAAATTCGCCTCTGAATATTGTCATAAAATAACTCCTTTCCTATAGATTTTTTTGTATATTATTAATTTCGTGTTTTTTTTTTTTTCTTTAGGAAATATTGAATCAAATTTACAAATGTTTACATAAATCTTAAATATAAAGCATATGTTATATCTTTAAAATACTTTATTTATCTATGTTCCAGAACCATACAATTTATATAAAAAAGACTCTGTAATATCTACAGAGTCTTTTTTATTGTTATTTAATTTATTATTTTTATTTAGCAGTTTCAGCTTCTTCCTGCTTTTGTGTGTTAGATTCCCCTACTTTCTCGAAAACAATCTTTTTGTCCTCAAGTTTTGCAGAAATTATATCACCTGCTTTGTATTTGCCGTTAAGAATTTCTTCAGCAAGAGTATCTTCGATTTTCTTTTGAATAACTCTTCTGAGAGGTCTGGCTCCGTATGCTTCAGAGTATCCTTCATCCGCCAGATAATCTTTAACCTCATCAGAAACCTCAATAGTGAAATCGTGTGACTGAATACGTTTAACAAGGTCTTTAAACATAAGGTCAACGATTTCTCTGATTTCAGGCTTGCTGAGGTGAGAGAATACTATAATATCATCAATTCTGTTAAGGAATTCCGGTCTGAATGCCTTTTTCATTTCTTCCATAACAGTATCTTTAAGGTGTTCGTATTTATCTTTTGATTCATCATCTGCAACTGAGAAGCCCAATCTTGATGTAGTTGTAATCATACTTGCACCGACATTACTTGTCATGATGATAATAGTATTTTTGAAGTTAACATGTCTGCCTTTTGCATCTGTCAGACGTCCGTCATCAAGTATTTGAAGCATTATGTTAAATACATCAGGGTGTGCTTTTTCAATTTCATCAAAAAGAATAACAGAATACGGTTTCTTTCTGATTGTTTCAGTAAGGTGTCCGCCGTCATCGTAGCCGACATAGCCCGGGGGAGAACCGATAAGTTTTGCTGTAGAATGTTTTTCCATAAATTCTGACATATCTACTCTTATCATATTGTCTTCAGATCCAAATACAGCTTCAGCCAGCGCTTTTGCAAGTTCTGTTTTACCTACACCGGTAGGCCCTGCAAAAATAAAACTTCCGATAGGTCTGTTGGGCGATTTTAAACCGACCCTTGCTCGTCTGATAGCTTTTGCAAGAGATACAACAGCCTGATCCTGACCGATTACTCTTTGATGAAGGGTATCTTCAAGTTTCAACAGTCTTTCGGATTCTTTTTCCGTAATTTTTGTAGTTGGAATACCTGTCATTGTACTTACTACTTCTGCAACGTGTTCAGCTGTTACAACAGGTTTATTTGCATCATGTTCTTCTTTCCATTGCTGGGACATTTCTCTGATTTTTTCTTTCAAATCAGCTTCTTTATCTCTGAGGTTAGAAGCATGCTCAAATTCCTGATTTCTGATTGCATCTTCTTTTTGCTTTATGATGCTTTTGAGCTCTTTTTCAAGTTCTTTACCCTCAGGCGGCAGAGAACTTACGTTCAGGCGAACTTTTGAGCTTGCTTCATCAATAATATCAATAGCTTTATCCGGAAGAAATCTGTCTGTAATATATTTATCAGACAAGGAAACAGCCGCAATTATTGCTTCATCCGAAATTTTCAATCTATGGTGTTCTTCATATTTAGATTTCAAGCCTCTTATGATTTCTATAGATTCATCAATAGATGGTTCGTCAATAATTACAGGCTGGAATCTTCTTTCAAGAGCTGCATCTTTTTCAACATATTTTCTATATTCATCTAGTGTTGTTGCGCCTATAACCTGTATTTCTCCTCTTGATAAAGCAGGTTTTAAAATATTTGCCGCATCGATTGCGCCTTCTGCGGCACCTGCACCGATAAGCGTGTGCATTTCATCAATTACAAGAATTACATTTCCGGCCTGTCTGATTTCATCCATGATTTTTTTGAGGCGTTCTTCAAATTCGCCTCTGTATTTTGTACCTGCAACAAGAAGCCCCATATCGAGCTGGATGATTTTCTTGCCTTCAAGTATGTCAGGTACGTCAGAGTTAACGATTCTTATTGCCAATCCTTCCGCAACTGCTGTTTTACCAACACCTGGTTCACCGATTAAGACAGGATTATTTTTTGTTCTTCTTGCAAGAATCTGAATAACACGTTCGATTTCTTTTTCTCTGCCTACAACAGGGTCAAGTCTCTGCTCCTGAGCTGCAAGTGTCAAGTCGGTACCAAACTCATCTAAAGACGGTGTTTTAGTCTTGCCGCCCGATGCTGTCCCTGCAGTAGCTGTTTGTGCAGCGGGTTTTGATTCACCTAGCATTTTTATTACATTGCTTCTCAGTTTGTTTAAATCGACTCCAAGGTTTTCCAAAACTCTTGCGGCAACACCTTCTCCTTCTCTTATAAGTCCCAGAAGAAGATGCTCCGTACCTATGTAGTTATGACCGAGTTGTCTTGCTTCATCCCATGATAATTCAAGCACTCTTTTTGCTCTTGGTGTAAAAGGAATTTCTACAGCAACAAAGCCTGAGCCTCTGCCTATAATCTTTTCAACTTCTGCTCTGGCATCTTTAAGCGTTATACCCATTGATTTAAGTGTTTTTGAAGCAACACCAGTTCCTTCGCCAATTAGCCCCAGCAGTACCTGCTCTGTGCCGACGAAGTTATGACCCAATCTTCTCGCTTCTTCTTGTGCGAGCATGATTACTTTTATCGCTTTTTCAGTAAAACGTTCAAACATTTATTAACTCCTGTCCGTATATATTAAAAAAGCATATAGCATAAAATCTATTCTGCTTTTCTCTCATTATTTTACCTCATAACATACCTATGTTTCAACTTAATTTTAACTTTTCAAGCAGTTTTTTTGCCGGATAATAGCCATATCCTTTTTCTATACTTGTCAACAGGGATTCTTTTGCCATTTTTTTGTCATTAGCATTTATATAACACCTTGCAAGTAAAAAATGCACTTCAGGGTCAACATAGCATATTTCTTTTGCTTTTTTCAGAAACAATTCGGCTAAATCAAAATACCCGTTATTTACAAAAACTCTGCCTATAAATTTATAACTTTCCTGATTATTTTGCGCAAATAAATGCGCACCGTTTGCAATATTTTCACAGTATGAAATCATTTTTGCATTTAAAAGTGCATCAAAATCAACTTCCAGAAATGCACGTATCTGGAAAAAAGTAGGTATATGAATTACGTATAAATTTATAAATTCTAAAAGAGATTTTCCCCACATTACAGGCGGACTGTCTTCTTTTATGCTGTTCCACAGCTCTGATGCAGCATCATAATGCCCCATTAAAAGTTCACAGCGCCCATATTCATATATCATGCCGAGATTTTTATAAATTTCTGATGCTGCTTTATAGTTTTTTTCTTCTAAATATATACGTGCCAGTATTTCTTTTTCAGAAGGCAGTTGAGCATTATTTAATATATCTTTTAATTTGTCATAATTTTTAGTGACATAAAAATCATTAAGCAGGTCTTTTCTGTTCATATTTAATTAGATATGCATTTATTAATGATGCAATTTATTAGTAAGATTTTCGTAATTTGAATTTGAAAAAGATTGCTTTCTTTCTTTTATCAAATCATGAAGCGCAGTCATTGAGTTTGCTGACACACTATTGCTGCTTATATTAGCATTTTTTATTTCTTTGTATAGCTCTTCTCTGTATACAGATACATCTTTTGGTGCATTAACACCTATTCTGACCGTATTTTGATTGGAATCAAGCACTATAATTTCTATATTGTCGTTTAATATTATCTTTTCGCCTACTTTTCTGGCAAGTACTAACATTTGTTTCTCCTGTCCCTGAAATTCTAACTTTATACGTTCTCATCTTTAAACAGAGGACAACGTACGGGATAATTGGAATTTGATAAAATTATCTGCATACCCTGTTTATTTGCGGCATTTATAATAATTGGCGCAAGCAGGTTAATAGTCGATTTTTTAGGGTTCTGTGAAGGGATTGTAACTATATTCAAAGAAATTAATGATTCAACTGAATGTAAATCGATTTTTTCTGCTTTTTCAGTTGGTATTTCAAACTGATAATCTATATCAAAAAAAGCCGGTGATGTTACAGGAAATGCAAGGTCAGATCTTTCTACAGACTGCAGCCATTTAAAAGCAGAATTTTCAGAATGTTCTACAAGAACATACTTTCTCAATCCATCATATCCTATAATAGGCTCTACAAAATCAAATATAAGATTGTCATCTATACTGATTTCGCCAAATTTTTCAGTATTTATATTCATTTCTCCACCCCGTTGCAGCAATTATAATGACGGCATTTGTGACATCATCATTGTTTGTATTAATTCCGGCGACATTTGCTGGTTGTTATTTTGATTCATCCACAGCATCGGAAGCATATTTGCTGAATTATTGCCGTAATAAGGATTATTGCCAAGCAGCATGCTCATTTCCATCATCTGCGGGTTTGAGTAATTTGTTCCTATACCGGCAAGAGGATTTATGCCCAATTTTGCAAGAGTTTTTACAGCATTTGCTATTTCATCATTAGAAGGCATTTCCCCTTTTTTAGGGCCTAGTTCATCATTTATATTTTCTTTTATTCTGTCCAGTTTCTTTTTGTTTACTTCAGACTGTACAGATTGAGCGTAGAATTTACCGGATTTTATAAATGCATCAAGTTCGTTTGCTTCTTTACCGTATTTTGAACAATCTTCCGGATTATTCAGGCAAGCTGTTGCTTTTTGTGCATATTCTACCAGTGTCTGGTTGCTGTTTAGATTTATTACCTGCTCAAATGCTGTTGTTGCTTCTTCTTTTTTGCCTAATTGTATATATGCAAGTCCTTTGTAATAATAAGCAAAAATATTTGAAGGATCATTTTGAATAATCTTGTCGGATGAGTTGATGCATCCAAGATAATTTTGGGCTTTATATTGATTTATAATCCCTTTGATGGCGGAATCTGATGCCTGCTGCGAAAATGCTGCATTTGCACCTAAAAACGATAATATTGCTAATCCAATAATAAATTTTTTCAATTTCATACCTCTATATCCTTTTGTTAATCTTTTAATAATTTTTTATTCTAAGTCAATTATTTACATTTTAATTATATAATACTTTCGTTAAAAAGACCTAATATATTTAGTCTAATTACATTTTATAAATTTCATTTATTAATTCGTCTTCAAATTTCTTTACATCAAGTACAGACATTGCATGATTTTGTATAAGAATTGCAAAGCTGTATTTTTTATTTGATTTTGTATCAATATATCCTGCAATTGAACTTATACCGCTTGCCGTGCCTGTTTTTGCACGAAGCTTTAAACTTATATTTAATAATCTGTCTGATAATGTACCTTCAATCGGTTTTGGCAAAAGCGATATAAATTCTTCTGAATTTTTTTCATTGTATATTTTGTTCAATGCTGATGTAACCCAGTCTGCTGATATTAGATCATTTCTCGATATTCCGCACGCGTCAGCTATGATAGGTGTGACTGATTTTATATCTGAAAAGTAGTGATTAAACATATTTATTCCGCTTTGCGTTGTTCCTTGCGTTTTCGTGTAATGACCTCCTGCTGTTTTAAAAATCATTTCTGAGTAGAAGTTATTACTGTTTTTTAATGTATTTGCCAAAAGCTGTTCCAGCGGTTCACTGGATACAGATGCAATTTTATTAAGTCCGGAAGGGGTCGGTGCTGTTTTTATTGTACCTGTATATTTTATTCCGGAAGAAGAAAGTACGGAGTTTAAGGTATTAATAAAATGCCTTTGCGGTGATGATACGGGAAGTTTATATGATGCCTGTGTTTTTATTGTGCCTGAAACATATGTCATATCACCGCTTGTCCAAGGTTTTCTTTCAAAGTTAATTGAATTGCTGCTTCCGTTTTTAAGCAAGTTAACCATTGTCATCTGGTAGTTGCCTTTAGTTTTTATTTCAGGCATACGTCCGTTTGAACCGGGTGTTATTGAGACATCTATTTTATTTTCATTCACAGAATATGGTGAGTATTTCGGCAGCAATGCATTTGTGTCATCATCCCACATCCAGCCTGTTCCCCACTGCATGTCATCAATTATTGTTGAATCAATAATAATATCTTTTACAGTTTTTTTATAGTTTTCTTTAACGTTTGACATAAGTGTCTTTAGTGATGTTGTGGATAATGAAGGGTCTGCGCCCAGTTTTATGTACAAATTATTATTCTTATCCGCATATACAGTTGTCTGAAACATATAATCTTTTCCGAGTTCATTATATGCGCTTTTCATTGTAAATATTTTGAGTATGGATGCAGGATTCATAAGTTTATGTTCGTTGTATTCATAAATGGTTCTTCCTGATTTTGCATCTTTGACAGAAACAGCAATTGTAGAGGTTCTGTTTAATTCGGATTTTTTGATAATTGAATCTAAATTGGCTGCAAATGTACAGTTACAGGTTAAAATAAAGCTTGTCAGTAAATATATAAATATATTTTGTTTATTCATAAACTTTTATCTCCTTATATTTAAACATATCAAAATTATTGTCTCTTCTGTCAGATAACAAAGGGAAACTGCTTCTTAGCGTTTTTACTTCCTGTGTATCCAGTTCATACGTTATACAGGCCTCTTCTTCCTCCAGCTCTGCCAAGACGTTACCCCAGGGGCCTATTATCATAGAGTGTCCAAGATTATATTCATTCCCCGATATTTTACCGGTTTGATCGGCAACTATCATAAAACACTGGTTTTCTATTGCTCTTGCTTTATGCATTATATCCCAGTGCTCCGGTTTTGTAACAGACCATGCTGCCGTATTTATAAGTATTTCTGCACCAGCTCGTGAGTATGTTCTGTATATTTCAGGAAATCTTATATCATAGCATATAGAAAGACCGATTTTTGTATTGCCTAAATCTAATATTTTTAACTCATCACCCATGTTTACAAACTTATTTTCTTCAGAGCCTTTATGTGAAAACAAATGCATTTTGTCGTATGTAGTAACAAGTTTGCCATTTCTTTGTATCACTGGGCAGGTATTTCTATAAGTGCCGTTTTTTAATTTTTGTATAAAGCTGCCTCCTATTACAAGGGAATTAAAATTTAGAGCAATGTTTTGTAAAAATCTGATAGTTTCACTGTCGTTTATAGCTTCGGCTTCACGTACAAAATTTTCGCAGCACCATCCTATAGCAAAAACTTCGGGAAAGACTATGATGTCAAATTTTTGATTTTCATATCTTTCAAGAAGTGTTTCTATGTTATTCAGGGTAGCTTTTTTATTGCCTGTAATTGCATTGTTCTGTATTACTAGTACTTTTAGCTTCATTCTTTGATTATAGTACAAAATAATTTTTCATCTTTTCTGTTAAGAATTTTAACGTTTTGAACTGTATTATGAAGCGCTTTATCTTTTGAATCAATGTATACATTAAGATAATTTTTAGTTACTCCCTTAAGCAATCCTGTCTTTTTGTCAGGTCTTTTTTCAATTAATACCTGTGCTGTTGTATTTATATTATTTTCGATAAATGTTTTGAGTTTACCTTCTGCAATCTTTTTCAAAGCCTCTGCCCTTTTGTGTTTTACGGAGTCTGGAATCTGCATATCCATTTGTGCAGCTTTTGTGTTTTCACGTATTGAATATGGAAAGACATGAATATTGGATAAACCTGACTTTTCAGCATTACTCATGGTAATTTCAAAATCCTCATCTGTTTCACCGGGAAAGCCGGCTATAATGTCGCTTCCTACAAAAGGAAGTTTAAATATTGTGTTTATTTTGTCAATAAGTTTAATGCAGTTGTAGGCTGTATAGTGTCTGTTCATTGCATTAAGGGTTTTGTCAGTCAGAGATTGCAGTGAAATATGGAAGTGCGGACAAAATTTTTCTGATTTACTCAAGAATTCAATCATTTCATCATTAATTTCCAGTGGGTTTAATGAGCCCAGTCTGTATCTTAATATATTTGTATTTTCAATTGCTTCTAATAAATTTATAAGATTTTGCTGTTCTGTAAAATCTTCGCCCCATTGTCCAATATGTATGCCGGTCAGCACAACTTCCTTTATTCCAATATCAGTAAATATTTCTATCTGTTCTATTATGTTTTTTATACTGTTGCTTCTGCTTCTGCCCCTTGCAAGAGGAATTGTACAATAGCTGCAATAATTGTTGCAGCCGTCCTGGATTTTTAAATATCCCCGCGTGTTATTATAAAATTTTATAAATTGATTATTAAAATTTTTAATTTCAAAAATATCTGAAACTGAACTTTTTCCGCTATTTAGTACATTTACAATACGAAATTTATCATCATTACCTAGAATATAGTCTATATAGTCCAGATTGTTCAGTTCTCTATCGTGAAGCTGTGCACTGCAGCCAGTTATTACTGTTATAATTGACGGTTTTCTACTTTTGGCATTACGTAAAAATCTCAGTGCTTCAATATCTGCATTTTGTGTTACTGAACAAGAGTTTAAAATAAAGATATCAGCATCATTTATATCATTGCATTGTACATATCCTGCATCGTTCAGTTTTTCTTTAATAACTATTGATTCCAAGTGATTTGATTTGCAGCCTTGAGTCTTTAAAATATATTTTTTCATAATAAACAATACTTAACATAAAATTAATTTTTAAACAAAATTTATATTTGTAGTATAATTTTTTTGTAGGAAAATTTGGCATGGCTGTTTTAAAAATACATCATAATTTTAATTTATCAAACAACCATTCGCAGCGCTTTACAGGCTTGAGCGAAAAGCCTTTTGAAACACAAAAAGAAAATCAGGCTGCTTCTGATATACAAGAATTAAAAAAAATATCTGATGATGAACTAAGATTTTTTTCTTCTCTGGAACCCGACAAGAGATTTTTTAATGTTTCAAAAAAAGTCATGAAAACATTATTAATTGCAGTGCCGGCAATTGACATAGCAGCAAGTACTTTAACTATGCGCGGTAATCTTTCTTCAAAACTGCAAAAAGGAGTAAAATCCACTGCAATGTGGGCAGGCGCTTTTGCTGCAGGCTCTCTTGTTTCAGGTATTAAAAACGCTGTAAATTCACACTCTGAATTTTTTGATAATTTTGACAAAAAACATGTATTTGCAAGCAGTGCTATTGATTTTGCAGCATTATTTGCTGTGTTTACAGGGATATTGAATTCCGCAAGTTCGATAAATAATATTCTTTTTTCAAAATTTCCAAAAATTTCGAAAAAAATAGAGACCGGTATCAAAGAACCTGTTAAGAACTTTTTGAACAAATCTTTTTTGAATAAAAAAGTTATTCTTCCGGCAGAAACATATTTGAATAAAAATCCGCAAATTGCAAGAACTAACAAGCTGTTTGCATCGCTTTTAGTTCCCGCAATCTTTTCAGGTGTCGTTTTGAGATATATTCATGAGGCAAAAAAACATGATAAAGCTTGTGCTGATAACTACAAGTTTTTAAAAAATGTGAATGAATTATTGCCTCAGGATAATTTTGGTTCTGAAGAAATATAAGCTTGACCATGCTATATGTTGATGATACTTTATTTAAGTAGCGATTTGTTGTTATGTATTTAATTTATACATATAGCTCTTTATGAGAAAACATGTTTCGCATAATCTTAAAACTCAATATAAACCAATGCCCAGTGGCGCTCTGCCGACGAGTATGTGGCTAAATATCACATCAGAGGAGAGGAAGACAGCCTCTGTACAAAACGATTGATAATCGTTTTGGATTGAGGCAGGCTAAGTCAAAACGAAGTTTTTGTGAGCCGTATAAAATAGCATGCTGGCTGGGTATAAACTAAATAATCATTGCCACGGGTCTGTGGCACTCTGCTAACGGGTATGTGACTAAATGTCACATCAGAGGAGAGGAAGGTAGCACAGCTACCACAAGCAGTCCCGTAATAAAATTGAATATACAGCCACGGGCCTGTGGCGCAGCGGTAGCGCAGGGGACTCATAATCCCTTGGTCGTGGGTTCGAATCCCTCCGGGCCCATTTTTTCTAAAAGAGAGCCAAATAGGCTCTCTTAATGCATGTTTACACTGTTTGTGACAAAAAAAGAATAAAACCCAAAATTTTTAAAAACAGGCTAAAGCCTTTAATCATCTGGGGTTTCAGAGGTTCGAGTTTCTTTAGATATTTTTTCTTTGGCTCTAAGTGCCTTAGCAAAAGCCTTTCCGGTATATTCCGGAATTTTTACTCCTTTGATTTTTGCTAAACTCTCAAAA
>CASFNW010000008.1 GCA_949296245.1 uncultured bacterium | reverse complement strand
GGGGAAACCACGCTTTTCCCGAACGTCAGATTTCAAGACGGTGCATGGGGTCTACCTCTCATAAAATATGACATTTAGTCATATTTTATTCGGCAGAGTCGTAAAATGCTAGACTGGCTGCAACATCGGCTGAGCTAGAGCGAAGCCTGATGTTATGCCCCTACCTGGTGGCGTCACTTGCTACCTCTCGCAAATATGCCACTGGCATATTTATTCGGCAGAGTGTGTACCACTCCTAGCTTGAGGCGCAGGCAAACCGCAGGTGCGCCGTACGCATCAGGATGCCCTCGGGTACAAGTGAGGCCGCCTCAGACAACTATTTTTCAAATCTGATTAAAGCATTATAATTTTTATCAGAATAAATTGTAGCTCCGTTATGTTCTTGTGCGTACATATAGAGATTTTTGAACACAAGAGGTTTGTCAGCGCTGTGTGTAAATAAAATGTAATATGTGTGTTTTTCAGGAAGCATATCATATACTTTTTTTATTTCTTCAAATTCATACAAAGGCTTTTTCAATATATAAATCTCTTGATTGGCTATATCAACAAATCGTTTATAATATTCAAAGTTTATTGCGGTCAAATAAGGCACAATCAGTATATCATTTACATTTGATTGTTTTACAAAAATTTCTAAAATCTCTTTTGTATTTTCCGCATAATACTGTTTTTTTACTATCTTTGTATAATCCGTTTTAAAAGTGCATACCCAAAAGTGTGCAAATATAAACGCCGAGATAAAATAAAGTAAAGCTATATTTTTAATTTTTAAACAGTCAAAAGCTTTTGCCATAATTATAAAAAATAAAGGTAAAATGTGTATTGCCGCTCTTAAATACAGCGGATAAATACTGGTGTAAGAAAGTAATATAGCAAAGGCAAACGGACTTAGAATAATCAAAGATTCTTTATTTTTTAAATTTTTAAAAAAGCACAAAAGCCCGATTATAAAAAGAGTAATTATTAAAAATTTAGAAGGAAAATTTTCAAAATAAAACAAAAAATTTGTATCGACTATATTTTTCAAATTAGAAAAATTAAACGCAATGTATCCTTGCGACCAGAATTCATTCAGTGCAGAATCAGTATGCAGTTTATGTGTGTAAAAAATAAGCATTAATCCGGAAATAAACGGCAGTGAAAATAAAGAAATAATCGTTTTTCTGGCATGTTTTAAGCACAGTAGCCCCAGTACAAACACAGCGAAGACTGCTGTATAAGAAAACCAGAACGAAACTGAATAAAACACACTGAGAGCTAAAATCTTTTTGATATCATTATTTTCTTTATTAATATAAAAATAAGAAAACAATATTGCCAGAAACATAAATACATCACAGCTGTACTGTTTAAGCTCCTGAGAATAATATATAAGCTGATAATTAAAAGCAAAAAGCATTAAAGCGAACAATCTGCCGGCATAGTTTTTTATAACCTTAACAACAAGCAAGAAAAATAAAGGTACGGACGTCAATCCAAATAATAAAGAGGGAAGGCGAAAAGCGTATTCTTTATTCTGTATAAAAAATGAACACAATTTGCAAAAACACGAGTATAAAGGCGGTGTAATTTGTTCATGGTCAAGAGGCAGCCATAACCCGCTAAAAGTACGATTTATAAGATTTATAGCCAGTGCGGATTCATCATTCCAGAAAGGTCTTTCGTAAGAATAAAACAAAATTCTTAATAATACTGCACAAATAATGATTATGAAAACTGCAAAATAATAAATATTCTTTTGAAGCTTTTTATCCATTGCGGACATCCATTTATGATATGATTATATAAAATATTTTAAAGGGAATATTAATGATTGACAATGTATGTGTATTTGCTTCTTCCTGCGATTTTTTAGATAAATCATATTACAAAGAAGCTGAAAAACTCGGGCAACTACTTTCACAAAATGACATGAATATGGTTTACGGAGGAAGCTGTCTGGGGCTTATGTGGGCGTGTGCAAAAGAAGTAAAAGCAGGAGGGAAAAGACTTATTGGCATTATGCCCGAAAAATTACGAGAGCTTGATGTTTACTCTGATTATTGTGATGAATTTTATGTAACTCCCTGTATGAGAAGCAGAAAAGCCAAAATGGATGAAATGTCAGACGCTTTGATAGCTTTACCGGGCGGTTTTGGAACGCTTGAAGAATTAAGCGAAATGATTGTTCAAAAACAGCTCGGGTATAACCAAAAAGCAATTGTAATACTTAATACAAATGGATTTTATAATAACCTTTTGAAGTTTTTTGATGACATAATTGAACAAAAATTTGCAAATAAAAAAGCACAAAATTTATACTATGTTGCAGACACACCGGAAGCAGTGTTGGAGTATTTAAAAGACTACAATGCGCAAGATTTTTCTGTAAAAAAAGAAGATATTTACGCCAGGTAATAATTTTAAATCATTATTGCCTGTTCTATTGCACAAATCATGCTGCTTTCATCTGCAATATTTTTCCCCGCAATATCATAAGCAGTGCCATGAGCCGGCGAAGTCCTTATAATGCTGAGTCCTGCTGTCATGTTTACTGTATTATCTATTGCCAGAACCTTTATCGGGATAAGACCCTGATCATGGTAGCAGGCACAGTACACATCATATGGCTGCTTTTCACCTTTTGTATATGCTTTTGCTGCTTTTGCAAATAGAGTATCCGAAGGTTTCGGGTCGCTTACATCTATATTTTTTTGTCTTAAAATCTCTATTGCGGGATAAAATTCTTCTGTTTCTTCTCTGCCAAGTATTCCGTTTTCGCCGGCATGAGGGTTAAGAGAACAAAGTGCAATTTGGGGTTTATTAATTCCAAAATCATGAATCAATACTCTGTTTATCCTCTGTATTTTTTCAATAAGCAGTTCTTTTGTGATTTTTACATCTTTTAAAGGCAAATGTCTTGTCAAAAGCAGTACCCTAAAATCCTTTGAAACAAAGAGCATTTCTGCCTTTTCATCTTTGTTCGGGTTTGCAAGCAGTTTTTCTAATACTTCAGTTTGCCCGGAGAAATTGTGCCCTGCAAGATGCATTGCATTTTTCGATACAGGAGCTGTGACAATTGACTGCACATCGCCATTTTGAACCATTTCACAGGCTTTTATAAGGCATTGGAAAGAAAATTCGCCAGCCTCCGCTGTTTCATTACCGGTAGAAAGCATTGAATCATTATAAGGGATTTCAACAAATTCATAATCTTTCTTCAGGTTGTTAAAAAGTTTTTTAGACCCTATTATAACAACTCTGTTTTTGGGGAGCATTAATTTATTTAGCGCTTTTGTTATAATTTCCGGTCCTATTCCGTTAAAATCACCTGTTGTGATTGCAATTTTTTTATTCATGCTGCTCAAAATATTTTATTATATCTATTAAAGTATTGGAATTACCGAGATTTCCCGATTTTGTAACTATCCATTGGGCTTTTGTATCCATACAAAGCGGTATTGCCGGACAAATTGCATCTATCATTTGCAAACTGTTGCTGTTTATCGCTTTACAACATTTAAAAGATGTTTCTCCGCCTATAGTAATCAAAATAGCATCTCTGTTAAACAGAACTTTTTTTGTAAGACAAGCAAGGTATTCTCCGATTTTTGAAATAAATTGATTTTTTGACAGTTCATTTTCAAAAAGGATTTGGGAAATCACAGGAGAATCAACTATCAGATTTGATGTATGGACTACAACAACATTATCTTTTACAAGATTTTCGGATACTCTTTTTATAATATCGTCATTAACACCTTCTAAAATATCTTCCATCTTCAAGTCAATAAAGTAAGTATTTTCAATATCATCATCATCCTGTAGTTTTTGAATCTGTGCTGCAGTACACTGAGTTGCACTGCCTGAAACAATCAGCTTTGGCATAGTTGAAATTGTTTTTTCTACCTGATGATTTTCAAGCTCCGGCAGCCATATATTGCCCAGAACCTGTGCACATCCTGCAGAACCGCATGGAAGTATTTTATAGGAACTTTTTTCCATAGCAAGCACTGCCTGCTCTATATCTGTTACAGATATTGCGTCCACAACAATCAGTTTTACGCCGCGCTCTATCATTTCATTCATTTTTTTTAGAATAGGCCCTGCGCCTTTTATTACTGTTCTTAGCTCAATCAAATCAACAAGCTCATCTTGCTCATTTTGAAGTTCTGAGCGCAGTACAGTAGGTATATGAGATTCATAAATAGGAAATCTCGGGTCTCTTGCATATTCAGTCCTTTCAATAGGTATACCTTTTAAAAGATGGTAACCGCCTATTGTTGTTCTTCCTTCTTGAGGGAATGCAGGAATGATAACAGCAGCATCCCATTCCAATGCATCAAGAACACCCAGTGCTTCTACTGCAATATGTCCCCTTATAGTAGAGTCTATTTTTTTATAAAAGTATTCAACATTTAAATCTTCAGAAAGGATTTTGGCTGCCTGTTTCACTTTTTCGTAAGCAGTGTGTGCATCAGTGTTTCTTGTTTCTGTCGGTATCGCCCATACCTGAGTACTTACTTTATTTTCAGGCATATACGAATAATCAAGAAGAATCTGTGTATTTGCACCTCTCAAATGAAACTGCAATGCAGTATCATCAGCTCCCGTTAAATCATCAGCTATAATACCTATATTGTTTGATATAAACATATTCTATCCCTGACTATATAGAAATAATTTTATTGCTGGTCGGCTTTTCCTGCTGATAACAATCTCAGATTAGATGCTCTTACAAAAAATCTTTCTTTTTGTGCACCTGAGGCATCATTCCATTTGCTGGAAGCCAATCTGCCATCTATTGCAACAAGCTTGCCTTTTTTTACATATTCACCTGCAATTTCAGCAAGTTTATCCCATAATTCTATATTAAACCAGTCTGTTACTTCGGCTTTTGTTTTTGAATCCCATCTGTTTACGGCAATAGAAAATGTTGTTTTAACTTTGCCGGATTCAAAATATTTCATCTCAGGATCCTGTCCTGCTCTGCCAACTAATACGACTGAATTTATCATTAAATTTTCCTTTTTCGAAACTTTATACTAAATAATTACATGTCATTATATTTAAAAAATATAATTATTGCTAATTTTGTTAATACAATTGTTAAGTTATTGTATTGTTTTTCTAATAATATTCAGTATATTCTTACAGGAACATCGAATACTTAAAAATTAAATATAAAGAATAAAAAATTTTAGATATATAAAAAAGCCGGACAATTGCCGGCTTTTAGATTTGGAAATCGTCCAAATCTCCTCCCAATAAATTTACCTATTCAATAATATTATTTAACCATTGCAAAACTATTTTGTGAAGTTGTTTTTGAAAACAAAAACGTAACGTTTTTTTTACAATCATGAAGATGCGCTTCCCATCATGGTTTGCATGATTTTAATCTGCGTAATATTTGTTAACAATAGCATCTGTTTCGGGTGTATTATTTACATTTATTTTTTTATTTTATAAATTTTGAATTCTGACGGTTTTAATTCGCCAAAATGCAGAGATATTTCCGGAGATTCAAATTTTATCTCTTCAAAAGAGCATTTTTCGTCTTTTTCTGATTCTTTATACACATATTCAGCAACTATTGTATAATCACAGGGAAGATTGATTGTTTTATCAAATACGGACTTTCCTTCTTTTATATATGTATTTGAATACCCGTCATCTTGAGTCTCTGTGATTTTTTCTGTAGGAGCATTATAGTTTGCTGCTATAAGCAGAGATTCTTTCAAAGGATTTTTTGATATCATCCAGCTTGTGAAGCCATCGTCATCCTGTGTGATAATTTCTGCTTCGCCTTCTCTTGTCAGCACATTTTCGAGTGCGAGTTTATTAATTGCATTAAATTTATTAAAGAATTTTTGATTATTTTCTCTTGGCATTGAAATTTCTGAGCCGATTACTCGTTCTATTCCTTTTTTTGTAAATGATTCATCTCCGTCTATAAACATAACGGGTCTTTGTGCGTTTTTTCCGCCCGGTAAAAATTTGTATTTAAACCATTTAAACATTGCACCGTCTTCGCCTAATTGCCCCGGATACTGGTCTATTGCGCGAAATTCTCCGTCTTGGTTGTTGTAACTTTTTAATATAGACAGAGCTCCTGTTTGGGCATCTGTATTTTCCGTATTGTATTGTTCCAAATCTCTGTTATCAGAAACGATTTCCTGGGGAGTTTTACTGAACTGTGAGATTATGTCATTTCCCCATAGAATATCAAATGCCATATCTTTGTGATACTCTTTATAGAATTTATCCCAGAGCATATACTCAGCAAGCGTGGCAAAATGGCTTACCTGCTCTTTTAGTGCTTTATTAGCCAACCCGAGTACATATCTGGGTGCTCTGTAACTTATTGGCTTTCCTTCTTTTTCCGATACATTGTCCACAATATGGTCAATATGATCTACCCTGAAACCGTCAAAATTGTAATCTTTTTGAAGTTTCTTAAGGTATTCGATATACACATCTATGACATGCTGGTTGTATTCACCGGATTCCAGATAAACAAAGTAGTATGGAGTTTGGCAGTCGAGATTTGCAAAATCCGTAACATCTTCATCTTTGTAATCATAGTGTTTAAATACAGGATAGTCGCCTGTTTCAGCCATTCTATCAAACACCGGAGTTCCTGCAGAACACCATGCACCGCCGGGTGCGGGCCAAAGGCCTTCTTTTATTAGTTCTTGAATTGTCTCGCCCTGTTTTTTAATGTCATTCTCTTCTGTTTTATCAGCAGGATTAAAATCATTTATCTTTGCAATAATATCACGTGCTCTTTTATGGATATTTATCTGCTCCTGCTTTGTCATCATGAAGTCGGAAAATTCTTTTTTCTTAGGCTGTATAATTTCTTCAAATCGGTCATAAACAGCCTGATAATGTTCCGCAAGGTCGCTTGAGCCTTTTTTCAGAGTTGCTTTGTATATATCTCTGACTATTTCCACATCTTCGGAGTCAAAATCATCTTTTAGCTGTTCTGCTGCAATATCAGCTTCTTTTTCAATCTTTGAAATAAGACTGTTTACATCAAACCATCTTGCAATAGAGGGGTCTGCCAGCACCATTTTTGAGAATCTTCCTGTCTGAGGAAGCACATCATAAATAACGCAGTGTCCGGCAAGCTGCGCCAGTTTTACAAACAGCTGCACCTGCTGTTTTGTGTCCAGTCCGATATTTTTTGTTATTTCTTTATCCTCAAGGTTAGGACTTACTTCTGTGCTTGTCGGCAGGTATGCACAGCCAAATTCTCTCGGGTGAAAAGGTATCAGATAAACAGTTGTTGAAAGTACACCTTTATCCGGCAATCCCGAAGGCAAAATCAAAACCTGCCTGAGCCAGTCAATGAGTTTGCCAGTTTCCTGTGTTTCGTTACCATTCCCGAGTCCTGCAAGGTTTATGAGTTTTATGTTGTGCTGTTCTTTTTTTATCCAGTCTCCGTTTTTAAAACCGGCTCTTTGGGCAGGTGAAATATTTGTATTTTCAAAGTTAAAAATACCTTTTTCAATATCAAATACATTGTTTTTTGACCATTTAATTTCAAGACCAAATAAAACCTCTGCGGGAGTCAGTTCATGCAGTGCTTTGATATATGGATAAGGCAGATAACCGTTTTTTTCTATGAGATTTTTAAGGTATTCTTTTCTGTCTTCTGATATTAAATCAAATTCATAGAATTTTTTTAGTTTTTTATATGCTTCGTTAATTTGTTTGTCAAAATTCTCTACAATAGTTTTGTTTTGACCGAAATTTTTCAGAAAAGAAAACATAATAACCTCCTGCCTGTATAAACTCTTGCGCAAATCATAACATAATCCGCATGCATAATAAATACATCAGGTGGAGTTAAATTATAATTTTATGTTCCAGTGTTCTTTAATTATTTTTCCGAAAACATCAATCTGCTTTGTATTTTTATAATATTTCTTTAATTCTTTTTGTTATATTTTCCACACTAAAACCGTATTTTTCAAAAAGAACTTTTGCCGGTGCTGATGCACCAAAATTGTTCATTGTAATTGTTATTCCGTCAAGTCCGATATATTTTCCCCAGCCAAAGTCTGTTGATGCTTCTATCGCAATTCTTTTTCTTACAGAAGACGGCAGAACAGATTCTTTGTACTCTTTGCTCTGTGTATCAAAAAGCTCCATAGACGGCATGCTGACTACCCGTATATCATAACCTTCTTTTAACAGCTCTTCTTTTGCTTTTAATGCGGGTTCTACTTCAGAACCTGTTGCTATAACTATAGCGTCCGGAGAGGCTTTTGATTCTTTAGAAATTATATATCCTCCTTTTAGCGCACCATCTTTATTTGAAGAATTACATTGTGCAATATTTTGTCTTGTAAGTATTAAGCCTACAGGAGTTTTTTTGCTTGTTAAAGCAATATACCATCCTGCAGCAGTTTCTGTTGCATCAGCAGGACGATAGGTTATGAAATTTGGCATAGAACGAAGCATTGCGAGCTGTTCTACAGGCTGATGCGTCGGCCCGTCCTCGCCTACACCGATGCTATCATGTGTAAACACATATGTTACGGGAAGTTCCATAAGCGAAGACAGTCTTGCCATTGGTTTTAAGTAATCACTGAACACAAAAAATGTAGCAGCAAATGTTTTTAATCCTCCATACAGTGTTATTCCGTTTGCGATAGCAGCCATTGCCTGTTCTCTGACGCCGTAGTGGATATTCCGTCCCGCATAATTTTGTGCACTGAATTCACCTTCATCTTTTAAACAGGTTTTGTTAGATGGGCCTAAATCAGCACTGCCGCCAATAAGGTTAGGGATAGAATCTTTTATTTTATTTAAAATATTTCCCGAATCTGTTCTGGTTGCGCAAGGCTTGTCATCACAGTTCCAAAAATCTCTGTCATTTAACAATTCAGCTTCATTTATCTGTGAATGGTATTTATCCCATAAAATTTTCATTTCAGGATATTTTTTGCAATATTCATCAAAAAGTTTGTTCCATTCATCTTCTTTTCTGGCTTTTTCATTTGCAATTTTTTTGCAGTTATCATATATCTCCTGCGGAATAAAGAACGGTTCATCATATTCCCAGCACAAAGTTTTTCTAAGAGCTGCAACATTTTCTTCGCCCAGAGGTTCACCATGGGAATTAGCTTTGCCCTGTTTTGCAGGACAGCCGTACCCTATCTGTGTTTTTACTGTAATAAATGAGGGTCTGCTTTTATCAGCTTTTGCCTGTTCAATAGCTTTTCCTATTGCCACGATATCATTGCCGTCTTCTACAGTCAGTGTTTGGAATCCAAATGCCTGCATACGTTTTTCTACATCTTCAGTGAACGTTATATCTGTAGAACCTTCGATGGTAATTTTATTGCTGTCATATAATACAATCAATTTATCAAGCTTTAAATTTCCGGCAATTGAAAAGGCTTCTGATGAAATCCCCTCCATCATGCACCCGTCACCGCCGAGAACATATGTGTAATTGTCAACAACAGGAAAACCGGGTTTGTTAAAAACTGCTGCAAGATGTGCCTGAGCCATGGCCATACCTACCGCCATACCCATACCTGCACCGAGCGGGCCTGTTGTCGCTTCTACAAAAGGAGTGTGCTTATACTCAGGATGACCCGGTGTTTTTGAACCGAATTGTCTGAAATTTTTGATGTCTTCGATAGACAATCCGCAGCCGAAAAGATGATTCAGCGCATACAATAATGCAGAGCCATGACCAGCTGAAAGTATGAATCTGTCTCTGTTAGGCCATTGTGGATTACAATAGTTAAAATTGAGATATTTGCTAAACAATTCATAAGCCATGGGCGCTGCTCCGAGAGGGAGTCCCGGGTGGCCGGAATTTGCTTTTTGGATTGCATCTGCTGACAAAATTCGTAATGCATTAATTGTTTTTTCTTCTATTGTTGTCATTTTTTTTCCTTTTGAATTATAAAAATATCTCAAATTTTAATGGTATTTATTATCATACCATTTTTTGAGGAATTTACACTATTCTTTTGACCCAATTTTATTATTTAAGATAAGATTTATCTAATCTAGTGTCGCAGTTGCCGCCGGCTCCGGCTGACCGCAGCCGGCACCTGCTCACCTTTTCAAATGACACTCAAAAAATTCGTTCACGTCATTTCATTCCTTATCACGAATTTTTCTCGGACAATCTTTGTATTACAAAAATTGCTTCTTCGCACAAAAGGTTGGTTAAGAATCGTGTAAGAGGGTTTTTGCTTACTTTTCCCCGCTTTATATACACGCTTTTTGTTATTTTTATATTTCTTTCTTTGCAGAAGTCAAAAAAATCTTCTACTGTTAAAAGGTGGATATTGGGGGTATCGTACCAGCAAAAAGGCAGCATTTTTGATTTTGGCATACGTCCTTTAAAAAACAGATAAAAACGGACTCTCCAGTATCCGAAGTTAGGAAAACTTACAACGGACTTTTTGCCGGCTCTAAGCATTTCATCTATTACATAGTCTGGCTTTTCCGTTGATTGAAGAGTTTGATTTAAAATCACATAATCATATTCTTTGTCGGAAAATTCTTTTAAACCTTCGTCAATATCGCCCTGTATAACGGAAAGCCCTTTTTGAATACTTTTTATTACGTTTTGCTGGTTTATTTCTATACCGCAGCCCGTACATCTTTTTTTGTCAATCAATTGCCTTAAGAGTTCTCCGTCTCCGCAGCCAAGATCCAGTACTTTAGACTTTTGTTCTATCATTTCCGTAATAACAGAGTAGTTTAAATGCAGGGATTGTTCCGTATTAGTCATTGTGCTGCCCTCTCGATTTTGCAAGAAAACTCTTTACGATTTTTGTCTGTGTTTCAAATTCCAGCAGAAACGCATCATGCCCGCACGGGGATTCTATCTCGCAGAAAGAAACATCTCTGCCTGCTTTTATAAGCGCCTGTACAATCTCTTTTGATTGTGCTGTAGGGAAAAGCCAGTCCGTGGTAAAGGACATAACAAGAAATCTTGCGTTTGTTTTTTCAAAAGCGTTTTTTAAAGATCCGTGTTTTTTTGATAAATCGAAATAATCAACTGCTTTTGTTATGTAAAGATAGCTGTTTGCATCGAATCTGTCCACAAAAACTCTTCCCTGATGCTCAAGATAGCTTTCTACCTGAAAATCTATATTAAAATCAAAATTGGGCTTGTCGCTGTCTTGAAACCTTCTTCCGAACTTGTTATGCATGGATTCTTCGCAAAGATATGTAATGTGCCCTATCATTCTTGCAATAGCGAGTCCTCTTTCCGGCTGTTTTTCCTGTCCGTAATAGTTGCCGTTATTAAAATACGGGTCAGAAAGTATTGCGTTTCTTCCTACTGCATTGAAAGCTATACCCTGAGCTGTTAAACGGCTTGTTGAGGCAATAATTATAACATCGCTTACCATATCAGAATGCGCAATAGACCACTCAAGAGCCTGCATACCTCCCATTGAGCCTCCTGCAACAACGAGCTTTTTTACGCCGAGGTAATCAACAAGTTTTTTTTGAACTTTTACGGCATCTTCTATTGTTATAACAGGAAAATCAAGTGCATACGGCTTTTGTGTCTCAGGATTAATTGAGCAGGGGCCTGTTGTTCCGCTGCAGCCTCCGAGCATATTAGAAGATATGACAAAGTACTTATTTGTGTCAAAAGCCTTGCCAGGGCCGACCATATCATCCCACCAGCCGGGTTTTTTGTCATCTTCTGCATGATATCCGGCAGCGTGAGCATCTCCGGTAAGCGCATGCAGCAGCAGTATTGCATTATCTTTTGTATCATTTAAAGTTCCATAAGTTTCGTAAGCTACAGTAACCGGTCCGAATTGTTCATTTGACTCTAACAGGATTTTATCCTGTATTGTAAAATATTTTGTCTCCGTAATTCCTACAGAATCCGATGATTTATTATATTGCACAATAAAATCCCTTTCGGTCTACAGAGTTATGATATCACAAATTCTGCATTTATTTTTTTAGTTACAAAAAAGATTGTACTTTATTACGACTAATAATTATACATTGGTCTATTTTTTATTTTGCAAAAGGATTTTAAACTAACAATGGATATCTTAGAAAGGAGTTTTTATGCTTACCGAAAGATATATAGACGGTATAAATCAAAGACATCAGCTTGAATTTAATAATGTGAGTAAAGATATACTGCCATGGCTTGAAGATACAGCTCTGGAAAATAACTGTAAAATAGAGAGAAAAGAGTGGAAAAGCAAATATAACAGCTATGTTATATACGATTATGAACCGTTTTGTTCGGACGGTTTTGAAATAAGTATAGTATTTTCATCTTTAAGCCGTGAACACTTAGATTTTCTAAAATATCTTTATGAAAATAAAATCAATACCATTGAATATTTGAATAGCTGTGTAATTAATTAGGGCTGTTTAGAATAAAACAGCATCCTCTCTAAGCTGTATGGTAAAAGGAGAACCTGACGGAATGGTGATGGATTTTCCTTTATAAAAAATTGCAAGAACAGGTGATGCTGCAAAGTTTAGCGCATATACAACAGTACCTGTCAAAAATGAGAACGGGGTCAGTATAATTTCGACTCCGCTTTCATTTTTCGCGAGATTGCAGGTGACACGCCACATCTTTTTAAAGAATTTTGTGCCGGGTTTCATTGCTTTCGGTATACTTTGAAAATACATTCTTTTTCCTTTTATATTGTTAAAAAAGATATGTTTGCCGTTTGCAATGCTTATTTTGCCATCTATATCATAAGCTTTGCCTTTATAAACTATCTGGTCTACATTTATGACAATTAACCCGCCGTTGCCTGTGATATAAGGAGGATGTGAATCTGATACCCTTCCTCTGAAAACTGTACCGGCAGGAATAGTTACATAAGTCGAAGTTTCTGGATAGGTACTGACAAAGCTTATTCTTGTACCTTCAGCTGTTTTATCGGAAATTGTCTGCTGCAATCTGACTTTGAACTTTTTGCCCTTAGGCACAACGTAGGATTTTTGATTATTTTTGTAATAGCTGCTATTTTTTACAGTTACGGCTTTTTCTGCTTTTACTGCGGGCTGAGTTATCACTTCAGATGGCGGTTTGCTGTCAGCTGTACTTTTTGGAGTTTGTGTCTGTTTTGGTGCTGTTGTTTGAGCAGATGTTTGCGGTTTTTTCTCAGGTGCAACCTGTGCCGGTGTAGAAGAAGGTGAAAATGCATCTATCCCATCAGGCGGCAAGACCGTATCAAAATCCGGCAATACCGGCAAATCCGGCAAATCCTCTGATATTGCAGGAGGATTTTTGCACAGCAGTATAACGCATAATATGAAAAGTGTTAAAATCTTTTTCATATTATTTATAATAAATCGATAATTATTGACTTTAATCCTTAATTAATACGAAATTTATTTGTATTAACTCTATTTTTTCATATACTTTAGAGGAAACATCATATGAATATAGACTTTGCCAAATACATAATTTTCAATAATATCTTTTATATAAGACAAAATTGATTTCTTATATGCTGTTCGTTTTAAAATATTAATAAAACTATAAGTTTTAAACCATAAATCACGATGAATTTTTTCAACTTGTTTGCAAGAAAGTTTTGCCGGTTTTATAACACAATGTCTACAGTCATATAAATTCCAATCTTTTTCGAGGATTCTGTTTTGTTTTTGCAATTTCTCAAAATATTTAGTTCCTGGAAACGGAGTGTTGATTGTATATCTGACATAATCAATTTTGGCTGATATTACAAAATCCAATGTATTTTGTAATGTGTTTTCATCATCAGAATCCAGACCAATTACAAAACTTCCTGTTACTTTTATTTTTAAGGCGTGCAGCTTTTCTATACATTCTTTGTATTCCTCAACTTTGTTAAAAGATTTATTTATTGATTTTACCGATTCCTGATTAACGGATTCAAATCCTATTAATACCCCTTCGCATCCGGACATTTTCATTAATTTTAAAAGATTATCATTTTTAGATACATAAACAGTTACAGGGGCAAACCAGCGTTTTTTCAGCGGAATAAGTTCTTCGCACAAAGTCTTTAAATAATCTTCATCTCTGGACAAATTAGGATCAATAAATTCTATGTAGTTGTCATCTATAGTCTTTATTTCTTTTATTACATCTTTTATCGGACGTTGATGATACCCCCGGCATACATAAGGTTGGACACAAAATTCACAAATATTGCTACAGCCGTATGTTGCTTGTACCATATTTAGTTCCGTAGCCAGTATATTTTTATTTTCATATATATGCCGTTCAGGCAGAGCAAGATTTGAAAATGACATATTATCGGGTTGGTAATAGATTTTTTTTAAGTTCTGTTTGCCGCCAAGCAAAAAGTCTTTTAGCAGCATTGGCAAAGTTTCATCAGCAAGCCCGCAGATAACGCTGTCACAGTGTTGAAAAGCTTCATCAGGATTTAGCGTTGCATGCACACCTCCTATAAAAACAGCTGTACCATTTTTTTGAAAATATTCTGCATACTGATATGCGCGTTTTATTGCAGGAGTAATAGCGGAAATACCGACAATATCTGCCTTAACTTTTGTTATATTTATATTTTGTACGGTTTCATCGTAAATTTCTATGTCTATATCGGGGAATGATGCCTTTATAATACCATACAGTGAACAGAGAGTAAGTGAATCAGGTTGATGTTTAAATAAAATTGAACGGTTTTTAAAAGTAAATACATCACCCTTTGGCATAATAAGAGCTATTTTTAAATCACTCATACTTTAATATTCCATATGTTAAGTTTTGTAAAAAGACTATATTCCTTATTATATCAGGCTTTTATGAAATATACAAAAATTGATTTTTTATTTAATATTAATTTTTTTTTAAAAGTGCCGATATATATTTTACAGGGAAAAATAGAAATAAGGGTGGTAACATGGTTGACGGAATTAATTTTAATCCTTTTACTGGTGACAAATTTACGAGCTTAGATATAAAAGAACTGGATACCAACAATGATGGTATTGTTACAATGGAAGAGCTTGAATCAAATGTAAGCTTTATTTCAAAATATCAACAGCAAGACGAAGAGGGTGAAGTCGCAATTGAAGAGAATAATCAATCTTCTGCGCTTCAAGATTACGGCCAAGGATTGAAAGAGTTGACCGTCGGAACTTCTACAGGTTTTTGGTCCGGAATGATTGAATCATTTAAAGGATTAGCTCAAACTGCTAAAGGCAACTTGCAGGTGGCTGTTGCACCATTTATGGGATTATATGAAAGTGCTAAAAATAATATAAAGGGCATTGGTTATTTATTTACCGGAAAAATTGGCAAAGGTCTGAAATATATGGGAAAAAGTATGCTAAGCCTTGTAACTGCACCTATGAAATGGATAGGCAAAGGTATAAAAACTGTTGCTAAAGGTATTGTAAATGTTACAAAAGGCATGTGTAAAGGTATCGGCAAAGCAGTTAAAGCAGTAGGAAAAGGAATTGCTAATATAGGTAAAGCTATCGGTAAAGGAATTAAAAAAATCTTTAGCGGGTGGTAATTTTCTCCAATTAATTACTAAAGTAAAGATTGTAAAAAATATAAAAAATCATTAAAATAGAGCAAAAAAACTTTTGTTTGTGTTTTACTGCTAATATGATTGATGCAATTTTTAAGACAAAAGAAGTGTATGGGTTTAATCGTTGTGCGAAAAACAGCAGAATGCATAATGAATGTAGTACTGTCTTAATGCATAATAAAAACAATTTGTCATATATGGATTATGCACAAAATGCTTCAATGATAAATAAAGCAATGATTTCCTTTAAAGGCTATTACGGTGACCAGCAGCCTTTAAAGAAACTCTTCTGGATATCAACGGGAAGAAATGATATTTATGAAGATGACTGGGCCAAAAGCCGTATTTATCAGGTAAACAATAAAAAATGGATTAATGCAAGACCGCCTGAGCTTTTAAGACTTACACCGGAGCGAACAATACAATGTCTGTGCACATTGATTAAACCTGACAATCAATACCCGGGTATTCCTCCTTATATCCCTTCTCCTAACTTTGGAGATAAATGGGGAAGACATGCAAATTATATAGAAATAAACCCGAGAACCATTGCTAAATATGACGGCAACAGAGTAACAGAAGGTCTGTTCGGAGCAATGAAAATGCTTCTTGCTATACCGACTTCACCAAATTCATTTGCTAATTGCATTGTTCTGTCACAATTATATCCTTCATTGTACGGTGACGGGTACAAAGATGCAGGTTCACTGTATTGCGCAAATCTACATACAGGTATAAGCAAAACTCTGACAAGTGACGGATTATATGGAAAAATGGGTGCTGACGAGCAGGTAAAAGCTTTTAATGACATGGCTCATCTTCTGGGATTTAAAACAGGATTTCGAATTCCTTTATCTTCTGAACAGCTAAGAGTAAAAGGACAGTCTTTTAACTGGTATGACCATGAAAAAGCTTTCATAGATGCCTGTGTATGGGGAATAGAACTCGGTTTTGATGCAATATATTTTGACAGCGGCAAGCATGTATTTGACAAGAATGATTACTGCGGTCTTGGAGATGTGCCGAATAAAGAACAGATGGCTTATATTACATATCAAATCAGGAATACAACAGGCAGAAATGATTTGTCATTTATCGGAGAAAAATGCGATAGCAGATATGAATTTAAAGAAGCAGGATACACAGCAGGCACAGACTGGGGAAAAGCCGATAATTTTGAAAGCGTAAGATGGGAAGCTGAATCACAAAAACACTCAAGAGAATATGCTGCGGGGCCTGAGGTATCAAATGACAATGATGAAAGTTCTTCCCGTTATGAAGAATGGAAGAGGTTAAACAGATTAAATTCCTGTTTGTTCGGGTACAATTACAAAGAAGACAAACTTCCTTCTTTTATGCAGCTTACTGATATTTTCCCTCTGTCGCCTTACACAAATACACACGAGCAGATGCTGCATACTAGAGAAATGTCTGCTTATGATTCATGGACAGAATGCGAACGTCACTGGGACGGGGTTTTTGATACATCACCCGAGGCATACTGGTATACGGACAAAGTTTACCATTCTTTTGAAAACTTTATAAGAACACACGGCTAATTCATTTATTTAATTGAGTGCAAAAAAATTTATTTATACTAGAATGTTATTAAGGGCAGGAGTATAAATTTAGAAGAGTATTATGAAAAAAACTTTAATTTTATTGTTGATTGGTATGATTGTATTTTCCATGGCTTCAATGGATTCTCTGGCTGCTAAAAAATCAAAAAAATCTGCAGGAGCTATTACGCAGGAAGACATGACAACAATGTCGGAGACTATAGACAGATTAACAAAAAAGGTTTACGCAAACTCTTTATTTTCTCCCGAAGATAATTCAAGTATGATTGAGATAAAAATCAAACTTGATAATCAAATGCTAATTGCTCCGGATATTTCGCTTGCTCCTTTGTATTACAAAGCCGGTAATCTCTACAAAGCAAGAGAGTATAAGCAAGAGGCTATTGACTGCTATCAGACTATTTTAGAAAATTTCCCCGATACAGCACTTGCTCCTAAGGCAAGACAGTCTCTTACCTCAATGGGTGTGGAAGTTGTTGTACCAAAAACAGATGATGAATCAGGAGCTGCTACAGGCGAGGCTGCAAATATAGATGACACTTCCTCTCAAGAAGTATTGCAGGAAGTTCCTGTCTCTGAAACAGAATATGTAATCCAATAGTATTTAATATTTAAATCTGTAAAAAAATATTTTTAGATTAGCTTTTGTGTGTAATTTTTCAGTTGCTGCAGCCTGTTATTATGTCTGTGTATGTAATAGGTTTCAGGAGTAATTATGTCTATCGTAGAAAAAACAAAAGAAAATCTTGAGATGTGCAATTGTTTAAAATGTCCTTCTTATACCACATCCTGTAAAATTAAAGAAATGCCTCACAATATGATTGATATGTTTAAAGGTATCGAAAATATTGACGGACTGGAAAATCTTTTTTGTGCTTACACAAAAAGCAGGTGCATAGAAGAAGATAAAGGCTGTTTGTGTAATGTCTGCCGTGTACATGACAAGTACGATCTTGAAGACGGTCATTATTGTATTACAGAAGGCGGATACTAGATAAAAAGGACGATAATCGTCCTTTTTCAGTATTCTGTTTGCACACAGCTGCAAAAAACTATATAATAAAAACACCAGGAGGGCATCTTAATGGAATTACAATTGTGGCATATATGGTGTATTTGCGGTGTGATATTCTGTATTATTGAAATGTTTACGCCGGTAATGTTTTTTCTTAATCTCGGTTTAGCCTGCTTTATAGCTGCACTTCCTGCAGCACTTGAATTGGATTTGATGTATCAGGTTCTTACTTTTGCAGTTTTTGCTGCTGTATTTTTGCTCTGGCTCAGACCTTTCCTTATTCAAAAGAAAAACGGTGATAAACCTGAAACTATAGAAATGTATGCAGGTAAAACCGCTAAAGTAATTGAAACTGTAACTTCTGAAAATGGCAGAATTGCGGTATTCGGCGAAGAATGGCAGGCAAAATCTCTTAACGGAGAGGTAATAGAAAAAGGCTCTTATGCAAAAATAGTAAAAAATGACAGCATTGTTATGTACGTTGTACCTGTGGAATAGGATGTGAAGATTGTATTTTTTATATGCTGCCATACTTATAACCGCTGTTATTGTCCTTTCTTTTAAGGCTGTTATAGTCATTGAAAAAGATGAAGAAGCCGTAATAGAAAGATTTGGCAGTTTCAACAGAGTCATAGGAGAAGGCGTACATTTAATAATTCCGTTTTTTGAAAAAATGCACGGGATAGAAACGCCTGAAAATCACAGGTTATATCTTTATAACGGCAAAATCAGCCTGCAAAAAGAAATTTTTGAATTTCCCAATGATAACAGAGAATTTTTTGGAAAAGACAAATCAAATTTTAAGATTAAAGCGGATGTTGTATATCAGATAACAGATCCGTACAAGGCTGTTTATGAGACAGTTTATCTGTTTGATGCATTAAACCAATTGTTTGCGGGAATAATTCAGAAAAAGCTTGTGGATTTAGATGAAGGAACAGATTCTTTTGAGTTTATACAAAGCTTTGAAGATGAATGTGTAAAAATTGCTAATGATTATTCAACAAACTGGGGAGTTAAAATATGGGAATTTAACTTAAAACAGATAGTTGAGGCAAATGGTATAAGGCATGATTTTGAATAAAAATATCAAATAATAAAGTACAAAATAGAAAAGGAGAAAAAGATGGGAATTTTATTTTTAGTGATACTGGTGCTTGTGATAGCATATTTTGCAGCAGGTATTAAAATTATCCAGCAGGAAGAAGCTATGATAATAGAAAAACTCGGTGCTTTTGAAAAAGTTCTGTATGCAGGTTTTCATATTATCATTCCGTTTTTTGAATATCCGAGAAAAATCCAGTGGAAATATTCACAAAAGACCTCTGACGGTATGACATATTCATATTATGGGGAAAGAACAATGATAGATTTAAGAGAATCTGTTATGGATATTCCCCGTCAAAATGTAATTACAAAAGATAACGTTTCTATTTCTATAAATGCGCTTATTTATTTTCAAATTATGGATGCAAAAAGTGCTGTATACAGAATCCAGAATCTGCCGGAAGCTATTGAAAAACTAACACTTACAACAATGAGAAACGTAATCGGTGATATGGTTTTGGATGAAACTCTTTCTTCCCGTGATACTATCAATGCAAAATTAAGAGAAACACTTGATGAAGCTTCTAATAAATGGGGCGTTAAAGTAAACAGAATAGAACTTCAAGAAATCACTCCTCCTGCCGATGTTCAGGCTTCTATGGAAAAACAGGTGAAAGCAGAAAGAGAAAAACGTGCGGCAATTTATGAAGCAGAAGGCTTAAAACAGGCTGCAATCTTAAAAGCAGAGGGTGAAAAAGCTTCTGCTATCAATATGGCAGAAGGTCAAAAACAAGCAGCAATCTTAAAAGCCGAAGGTGAAAAAGAAGCAGCAAGACTTGTTGCAGAAGGTCAGGCAGCTGCAAGGGTAAAACAGGCAGAAGCAGAAGCAACTGCTATAGGAAAAACAATAGAAGCTATACAGGATCACGGACAGCCTGATAAATACCTCATTGCCGTAAGATATCTCGATACTTTAAAACAGATGGTTGAAGGTGAAAACAACAAAGTTGTTTATATGCCTTACGAAGCAACAGGTATTTTAAGCTCTGTTGACGGTATCAAACAGATGCTTGACGGAACAAAAATTCAGTAATTGTGTTATACAAAAGCCTCCGGTAAACGGAGGCTTTTTTTATTAATTAAATTCTCTTATGTATGATTCAAGCTCCATACAACGTTCCAAAACTTCATCATAAAGCTTGTTGAGATAAAATTCAACCTGTCTTTTTTCTTTAAGTTCTACGCGCTTAAAAAATACACTTTTGGTTACTCTTGAAAAGAAATAGTCTTTAAACTTTATCGCATTGTCATATAACTGCGTATCAATATATCTTTTTGCATCACACAGATAAATAAACATGTCGCATAAGTAAGATTTTGCATCATCTATTTTATTGTCATTAATCGAATTTTTTACTTTTATCAGATGGTCAAGTATAACCGTATACATAGGAAGCAGCTCTTTTTTCTTTTGCAGAAGAGTCTTTTTAAAATAAGTCATTGTTGTATCATACCCGAGCTGTATGAGTTTTTCTCTCTCAGATTGCGGTAGACTAAACTGTACCGGCAGTATGTGTTCAGTATCAATTTTTACATAATCAAATTTGTCTTTGGGCTGGTATGTCTGCATTATGTAGTCTGTTGCAAAGTTTGACAGTGTAGCAAAAACCGCATTCAGGTATTCTACGGAGTTTTTGACATCCGTCCAGAATTTTGCGCCTTCCAGTCTGAATTCTATAACCCTGCAATCTTTCGGGCATAATATTTCGCTGACTCTCCACATCGGCCAGCTTTTCATCATGTCACCGTCTATCAAAACTTTTTTGTCATATTCAAACGGTTCCAATAGCCCAGGAAGAGATGTAGATATTCTTACAGCCTGAGCCACTTCAAAATCAGGTGTTGTATATTTTGAAAAAATATACGGTTCACATCCGTTTATATTTGTTGTAATTACAAAAATGTCTTTGTCTATATCTTTAAAAGTTACGGGTTCATTTTTGCCTTTTTCATATTTATCTGCGTAAAACTTTTTTTCTATACCGCATCTTATCCAGTTTAAAAAATGCTCGCCTTTACTTATGGCAAATTTTTTTGCCAAATCAAAGCGGACATCTCTGAACAAATCAAAATTAACTTCGTTAAAAATTTCTCTGAATTCTTCGTAAGTATAATCAAGAGATGCAAAAGCAGCAAAGACAGCGCCGACTGAAGAGCCGGCATAAGCTTTTATTGTAACCCCGAGCTCTTTCATTGCCTGCATTGCACCTAAATATGCAAGCCCTCTTATGGCACCGCCGCCAAATATACAAAAATATTCTTTTGACCCGATTTCGCTCAATTTTGCTCCTGTGAGATTTATGTATTTTTATTAAATCATAAATTATCACATAATAATATAAATTGGGACAAATATAGGCCGGTTGGGTGAGAACCTTTGGTTATCTAAAATATTACAAAAAAAAGAGACAGTTAACTGTCTCGTATATTGTTGAGTATCGTCTATTTATTTCTCTCTCTCTTTTCTCATTTTATTTTTTTATAACTTCTTTATAAGTGGTTTGCTAATTGTGCTTTTCTCAGATTGTCTTTTAAACCTTTTGCAAGATCACTTCTGCCGCTTTTTTCATAAATTTTTGTTATGGATTCTAAAAATTTCATACTGTCCATATCAGATGTATCCATAGCTGATTGCTTTGGTGTTACTTTTGTTTGTTTAAGATTTAATGAAGAAAGAGCAGGTGCTTTTGATTTTACCGGTGTGCTTACTCTTGGTTCAACAGGCATGTTTTTCATTGTTTGTTTTTTCACAGGTGTAGTTGCCAATGGTTTTCTTCTTGCAATTCCAGAAATTCCGTTTGTTGACTGTTGTATGGAAGGAGACATATACGGGTTTTTCTGGCTCTGCTGATAGGCTTTTATTCCGTATCCTGATTTAATCGAATTTACAGAATTGTTATTAAGTTTCATATTATCAGTCAGTTGCCTGTTCAGACCGATTTCACGCTCCATTTGTGCGGTTCTTTGTGGAATTATTCCGGTAAGGCTTCTTTCTTTTATTTGAGTTTTTGTATTTGCTGATTTTTTAGGTTTAAACATAAATGCAGCAGTAATAAATATAATTCCAAGAATTGTCATAACATTTATGTCGCCTGATTTTGTTTTGTTTATTGCTTTTTTTATATAACTTTTTGCTTTAACAAGCATACTTCTTGTTATATGCATCTTTGTTAATGTTTCGTTTAGTTTGGGATTAGAAGTTTGTGAATACTCTGATGTTTCTTCTTGAGCAAATGCGTCCGGATTGTATACCGGAGTATAGCTGGATACGGGAGCATTCAATTGAATGGATTGAGAAGATGTATTTACGGGAGGTAAAGAAGCAGCAGTTGAATCTTTTTCAAAGTAGAGTTTGCTGTTTGCAATGCCTTCGCCTTTAAAAGTAACTTTTATGCTGTCTTTTGAAGCAGGAGCAATAGTTACATTTTCCACACCCGTAACATTGTTGTATACTGTATCAAGATCAGAGGAAGCTTCTGTATTTTTAAGTTCAACCGTCATTTTGTCATCAGAATATACTGTTTTTTTAATTTGTGCAGCTTCGTCTGTTTTAAAAACAATTCCGTAGCCCGAATCCTGTGCATTAATCCGGACTTCTTTTAATGTGTTTGCTGTTGCGCAAGACATTGTTAACAAAACGGTTAATGCCGCCAAAGACAATTTTGTGCCTAAATTTACGATACTTCTCATTACTCTTTTTCTACTCCCCAAGAGTTTATGTACTCAACTTCTACAATTCAATAATACTTTTTAGGCATGCCAAAAACATCAACCCTAAGGTTAAAGGTTTTTGAATATTATATTGACCAGATGGCTAATATATAAAAAATTCTTTTTAAGTGTTTTGAAAGACGGAAGATTTTTATGTAATTTTAGATAATAAGCAATAAGTTAAATATTTAAAATACCTTTTGAAAAAATGAATTACGGGAATTACAGAATATTATTTGAACAACTGCAAACGAGGTAATGTTTCTTTAGCAATTTTTACGTGCCGAGTTGCCGAGACGGGTTCAAATTATATTCTGTTTGAATGGAGTATCAGGTATTTTAATTATTTGATTTATTGCTTAACTAAAGAATTTGAATACAGGAAAGTTTTATTGAAAATTTATCCTTTAATTTGAAAAGGACATTTTGTGCATCTGGCTTTTGGAACAAGAACAAGGTTGTCTTCCAAATCATACATTTTTGCAATTCTTGTTATGAGTTTTGAACCGCATACGGGGCATTCAAGATTTTCAATATCGTGTGCAAGAATCTTGTTTTTTATAAATAACGTAATTTCATTGTCAGGAAGCAATGATAAATCAGGATGCTTTTCATATTGTTTTATGTCTGCAGGTTTTAATTTCAAACCATTTGCAAGCTTCTGGCGAATAGTGGAAGCAAGAAAAAGTTCCTGACCGGATTCTATATCTTCTATCATTTTTAAAGGCAGAGCTGACTTTTTAGCCAGCCCTGTCTGTGATAAGCCTAATTTTTCTCTGGTTTCGGATACAAATTGAGCTAAAGCTTTTTGCTGCGTCATTTTATGCTCTTGCTCCGTGAGTTTTTGCATCCTGTTTTTCTCTCCACCAGTCAAGCAAAGTGGAAGCAAAGAATATACTTGAATATGTACCTATCGCAATACCTACAATCATTGCAAGTACAAATTCTTTTGTTGTTTCTCCGCCGAAAAAGTATAATGCACACAGTGTAATTAATGTTGTCAAGGAAGTATTGATACTTCTTGCAAGAGTCTGGTTTACGCTTGCATTAACAATCTGCGGGAATGATGCTTTTTTGGCAAGGAATCTTGAGTTTTCTCTGATTCTGTCAAACACAACAATTGTATCGTGGTTTGAAAAACCTATTACCGTAAGTACTGCAGTAATAAACAGTGCATCTATATGCACATCAAAGAAAATGCCTAAAATTGCAAAAAATCCAAGTACGAAAAACGCATCGTGAGCAAGTGATATCAAAGCAATTACAGCATAATCCACCTGAAATCTGAAAGACAGATATACAACGATTCCAAGAAATGCCAGTGCAAGGGCGTACATTGAATTTATAAACAATTCTTTACCTAAAGAAGGTCCTATTGAGCTGACCTGAACAAGTTCTGCAGCTGGGTAATCGGCTCTTATAACATTTCCAATTTTTTGTTCTGATGTTTTATCATTGCTTTTGAAAGCTGTTTTAACTGAAATAACAGTAGAAGGTTTTATGTTTTCTGCTTTAGATATAGTGTTATTTGCTTTCAATACCTGTATAACAGGATTTTCTATCCCAGCTTTAACAAGATTGTCTCTTATTTTTGCAACTTCTGTATTAGAAACATCTTTTGCTACAGAATACTGTGTAATTGTACCGCCTGTAAAATCAATACCGACTTTAACTGGCAAATGCTGAGGAGAGTTGAAAATCAAATATCCCATAGCAACTATACCGGGTACTATTAACAAAAGCGACAGACCAAACCAGACCCATCTGTATTTTACGACATCAATCCATTTATGTTGATGTAAAACTGTTTCACTCATTATATTTTCTCCTTGATAAATTACGTTATGCTAATGTATTCTTTGATTAGTCTAAAATACCGAATTTAGCTTTTTCTTTCTTGGTTTCAGTTGCTTCATAGGCTTTGCCTATTTCAGACTGTTTGATACCGAACCAGCCAGGGTGTTTTAATTGACCGGCACCGAATAAAAGGTGCATAAAGTTTTTGGTAACGGTAATAGCCGTAAACATACTGATTAAAACACCAATAATCAAAGTAAGCGCAAATCCTTTTACAATACTTGTGCCAAGGAAGTACAAAATCACACAGGTGATAATTGTCGTCATATTAGAGTCAAATATTGAAGTGAACGCTCTGTCAAAACCGGCATTGATAGCGGTAAACATTGTCCTTCCGGCTTTTAATTCTTCTTTTGTCCTTTCAAATATAAGGATATTAGCATCAACCGCCATACCTATACTCAGGATAAAACCTGCAATACCGGCAAGTGTCAATGTAACAGGAACTATCTTGAACACAGCAAATACAAGGATTGAATATATTATCAATGCAATATCTGCGATAAAACCTGGCAAACGATAGTATAAAAGCATGAATATCATAACAAGCCCGATACCGATAACGCCTGCTGTTTTACTTTTTGCAATACTGTCAGCCCCGAGAGTCGGACCGACTAAGCTTTCTTCTATGATTTTTGCAGGAACAGGCAAAGCACCGGCGTTAAGTAAATCGACCATTTTCTTTGCTTCTTCATAGGCAAAGCCTGAGTCACCGCCGGAAATCTGTGCATGACCGCCTAAGATAGGTTCCTGAATAACCGGAGCAGATTGTAATTCACCGTTAAAAAATATAGCCATCGGCTTTCCGACAAGCTGTTGTGTTAATTCGCCGAATTTTTTTGTACCTTTATCATTAAATTCTAAAGATACAACCCACTGGCCACCCGGGTTTGTGGATATAAGAGCTTTTCTTACATCTTTACCGGTTAAGCCTGTAGATGCCCAGCCTGTAGCACCGTATTTTCCGTCCAATGGCTTTTTAAATTCCAATTCTGCTGTTTCGCCTAAGAATTCTTTTGCTTTAGCAGGGTCTGAAATATTAGGAATTTCCACTAACAAACGTTTTTCACCTGTCTGCTGAACAACTGTTTCTGCAACACCCAGAGCATTAACTCTGTTTTCGATTGCAAATTGCAGACTGCTCATCATATCAGGTGTGATTTTTGCAATTGTATCGGTTGTTTGTGCCTCAAGCACAATTCTGGAACCTCCGACAAGGTCAAGACCGAGTTTTGTCGGTTTTTTGATGATTACAATAATACCTGCAATAACAAGCAGTATAATCATCCAGAACAATAATAACTTTTTGTTTTTCATTTTTTGCCTCTCTTATACCCCTTAAATATAATAAGTATTCAAATCTATGACATAATTGTATCAAAAATATAAATAATAAGTTAAAAAAATCACCAAATAGCCCTATCGGATATTAAACTTTGTAACGAAAAATTAAACTGTTTTTGGAGTTGTGATGTAAAACATTATTGACCCTGCAACGCTCAAATTCAGTGATTCCGTATTTTTTTGTATTGGTATTGTCGTTTTTATATCTGCCGTTTCTATAGCTTCTTTAGTCAATCCGTCCGCTTCGCTTCCTAGCATTATGACAAAAGGCTTTGTATAGTCGATTGTTGCGGGATTAACTATGTCCTTATGATTAACTACAGTCGCAATAAAATTATGTGATTTAAAAAGTTTTTTAACTTCTTTTAACTCGGTATTTACAACAGGAGTTTTAAAAAGTGCGCCGACTGCAGAGCGTACGACTTTGGGATTGTACAGGTCAATTGTTTCACCGGACAGAATAACCGCCTCAATATTAAATGCCGCAGCAGAACGAAGCAGCGTCCCAAGATTCCCTGCATCTTTTATATTTTCAATCAGCGCTAATCTTTTTTTGTCTTTAATCTGCTCAATGGTTATGTTTTTTTGTTTAGCAACCGCAACTGCTTCACACACAGAAGAGGTTGTAGAAAGCTTTTTTAGAACAGGTTCTGTGACAGGTACTATTTTTTCTTTTATAAATGAAAATTTTTCCAGATATTTTTGTGTTGTATAAACTGTCTGAATTTCAACTTTTTCATTATATGCTTCAAAAACAGGCTTGTATCCTTCTATCAAAAATAAGCCTGTTTCATTTCTGTACTTTTTTTGCTGAAGCTTTGCTGTTTCTTTTATTTTTTCATTATTTACGCTGGTTATTTCTAACATTTCCCTGCCTGCCAATCTTTGAGCCACTGTTTTTCCTGTTTATTTAAGAGACTATAGTCAATAGCCTCCTCCTGAAACGGAACAGAAGACAGCGAGTGTATTTTTAGTCTTCCGTTTACTTTTGCCAGATAGACTGAATTTTCCAGTCTCACACCGCCGAAACCCGCTTTATACAGCCCGGGTTCTATTGTAAACACCATATTTTCTTTAAGTATTCGTTTTCCGGATAATCCGCAGGAAATAGTCGGCGGATTTTCGTGTACATTTATTCCCACACCATGCCCGAGCCCATGGTTAAAATTAAAATCATCCAAACCGGATTGTTTATGGATTTTTCTGGCTATACTGTCAAGCGTAAATCCTGTTGTTCTTGGCGTGACATCATAGTAATAAGCATTTAAAAACATTTTTAAAACAGTTGTATAAACTTTTTTTTGTAAATCAGTCGGGCTGCCTTTTACAAATGTTCTTGTAATATCCGTAGAATAACCGCCTTCAAAATGTCCGCCGCAATCCAGCAGTACAAAATCACCGTCTTTTATTTTGACCTCTTTTGACGGATGTGAATAATGTATTATTGAAGAATTCGTCCCCGCAGCAAGAATAGTTTTAAAACTCAGTTGTTTTGCACCCTGTGCAAGGTATTCTTTTTCCACTGCATCAGAAAGCTCCGATTCGGACAAATTGTTTTTGGTTTGTATCAGCTCATACGCTTTGTTGACTACGTTATCCGTTCTTTTGTAATTGTTTTTAAAATGTTCTATTTCCGCAGCATTTTTAATTGCTTTCATCTCTTTTAAATAGTCTTTTGGTGATTCTTTGGCTTTTGGCTTTATAAGTTTAAAGTCGTAATAGTTTATGCTTTCGGGGTTAAAAAATATTGTTTTAAAATTTTTCATTGATTTGTCAAAATCATTCAACGGCAGAATTTTGAAATTATCACCGATATTTGTATCAAATTTTTCGTTACTGAATATTAAAGCACCATTTTTTGTAATAACCGCTTTCGCTTTATATGTTGAAGAAAAAGGTGTTTTGTATTGTCTGCAATTGGTTAAATATGCAATATTTTCAAGATTGGTATCAAGGTAAGCTTCATCTTGTTTCAGTTTTTTTGCTATCTTTTTAAACTTTTCATCAGCGCTTATTCCTGATATAGAAATATCAATTTGTTTTACTGTTTCGCCATTGTCACTCGGTTTCAGGTCAGCAAACAATGAAACAGGGTCAATATCAAGAGCCTTTAAATTGCATCTTTTTTTATCAAGCTTTGATTTTAATATTTTATAAAAATTTAGAGAGATTTTTTTTGCGACAACACCTATTGTACTGTTGTCTTTTATTCTGGCAGCAAGTTCTGTTGAATATATCTGACCTAGCTGCAGTTTAACGACTTCTGTTATTTTATGGTCAACCTCTGCGTCTGCCTGTTCGTGATACCTTCCGTCCACGAATTGCCGGACATTTTCTTTTGACAGAAGCACATCTCCTGTTGAACCGGTAAATCCTGTAACAAAGTATCTTGCGCAATTGCAGAGTTCATTGTATTCAACCAGAAATTCATCTGTTGTATTGATTAGGAGATAATCCAGTTTGTTTTCTTCTAAATATTTTCTTAGTTTTTTAATCATACGTGCAGCCTATTGTTTTATTAGATTGTTTAGAAACCAGATAAAAATTGTCCGAGAAAAATTCGTGATAAGGAATGAAATGACGTGAACGAATTTTTTGAAATGAAATGACGTGAACGAATTTTTTGAGTGTCATTTGAAAAGGTGAGCAGGTGCCGGCTGCGGTCAGCCGGCGGCAACTGCGACACTAGATTAGATTATTGAAATACATTGTTAAAAATGAAAACTTTTTGCGAAATGAATTACAAAACCGGTTTGAATAACAGCTGGTTCCATCTGTCCGAGGCATTGGAAATTATTTCCTCTTAAAGTATTTTAAGCAGTAATTTTATGCGCAAATTAAAATGCCGAGTTATGGAACTCAAATGAAAGCCAGGTTTTGTATGAATGTAGCATCAAGTTTGAAGTTTTAACAATGTACTCATATAAAACTTTTGTTGATTTATTTTTTATCCGTCAAATATAACAAATGCCAGCCAAACTGTGTCTGAATCGGTTCTGACAAATCGCCTACATTCATGGAAAAAGCTGCATCTTCAAATTCTTTTACCATAACACCTTTGCCGAAGAAACCTAAATCTCCGCCGTTTGCGCCTGACGGGCAAAGGGAAACTTCTGCAGCAACATCTTCAAATTTTTTGCCGTTTAATATTTCTTCTCTGAGTTTTTTTGCTTCTTCTTCTGTTTTCACAAGCAGATGGCTTGCTCTTACTTCTGTTGTCATAATGTGTTCCTTTTTTATGTTTACCGCTAAATTATAACAGCTTTTTAAACTCTGTTGCAATCGGCTGTTAAAAAGATTAGAATATTTTTCATATAGTCAACTGACTCCGACTACTTGTTGAACCTGTGCAATAAACAAGTTCAACATTTAACAACAAGTCTGGCACAGCCAACAAGCGCATGGGGTCACTTCCGTAAAATGCTAGACTTGGCGTCACTCGCACTCCGTGTACCACGCCTACAAGCGAGGCCGCCTCAGACAAATATTATTTTTATAGGATTAATTATGTCCGGTATTCAAAAGTTTTTTGCAGTTATATTTGTAATTATTCTGCTTATTGCATTATTTCTCGTTGTAATAAAACCTGTAATAATGGTGAAATATATTACACTTGCAAAAAAATATGCAAGGGGGCAATATACCTGTACACTTGATAAAGACGGTAATCATGTCGGAAATTTGTACAGGATAAAAAACGATGAAAAACATCTTGTAAAAACAACCGTAAGTAACAGCTGCATATTTTCTAAACCTAAAATAAACGCAGGATTTTTTGTCTTTGCAATAGGCGGAGGCGGCGGTGCAACTCCGTACGAAAGCGGCAAAGCAGGGCAGGTTGTTTCAAAATACAAATATATTAATTCTCCTGTTATAACAATCAAAATCGGTAAAGGCGGACATGGAACTTATGTTGCACAGGATGGAACATTTATAGATGCTCAAGACGGTTATTCAACTGTAATTAAGGATATAAACATTATTGCTCTGGGCGGTTCAAAGTCTACAAGAATGACGCCGACCGGACACAAGCCGGTTATACAGGATTATCATATACCTGACAGGTATCATTATTTGTATGATATTCCGAAATCATCCAAAAAAGGTGCAGGCGGGCAGGTAAATATACACTCTTCCGATACAAGTGCAAAATCTCAAAACGGACATTCCGGAATGGTTGTTATTCAATGGTAGATTATTTTTTATTATAATAATTCTATGGAAAGTAAAGACAAAAATATCAAAGTAGCAGTTGCCCTATCAGGCGGGCTGGACAGCAGTGTAACCTGTTTTTTACTTAAACAGCAAGGCTATGATGTTGCGGCTGTTACCGCAAAAATGGTGGATGATTCAAAATTTGAACTGATAGTAAACAATGCAAAAAAAGTTGCAGACAAACTCTCGATACCGCATTACGTTATTGATGTAAGCAAAGAATTTAAAAAGGATGTTATTGATTATTTTGAAAACTCTTACAGAAACGGACAGACTCCGAACCCCTGCATTCTCTGCAACAGAACAATAAAATGGGGGCGGCTTTTTGATTATGCGATAAATAATCTGGGCTGTGATTATGTTGCTTCTGGTCATTATGCACGCATTGTTGATGATAATGGTATAAAAAAAATGTATCCTGCAAAGGATTTACAAAAAGACCAGCAGTATTATTTGTTTGAGCTGAATCAATCCCATCTTAACAGAATAATGTTTCCATTGAGCGATTATACAAAAGATGATATAAGAAAAATTGCGATAGAAAACGATTTACCGCCAAAATCCTCAAAAGAGAGTCAGGATATCTGCTTTATAACAAAGCCGATGACAACAAAAAAATACATTACAGAAAAACTCGGACATAAAAAAGGGGATTTTGTATACATAAAAAGCAATAAAAAAATCGGTACACACGATGGCTTTTATCAATATACAATAGGTCAGAGAAAAGGCATAGGTATTGCCTGGGAAGAGCCTTTGTATGTGGTAAAGCTTGATGCAAAACAAAATATTGTATACGTCGGAACAAAAGAAGATTTGCTAAAAAACGAACTCATAATACATGATGTAAAATTCCAGTATCCTTTTGAGAAACCTGAGTTTATTGCAATGGTAAAAATAAGATATAATATGCAGGCGCAAAAAGCAAAAATTTCTTTGGATTATCAAAATAAAACAGGTCAAATTATATTTGAAATGCCGGTTGCCTCAGTTACATCAGGTCAGGCTGCCGTATTTTATGATATAAATGATAATCATCTTATAGGCGGAGGCTGGATTGACTGATTTAAAAAAAATTATTCAAAATGCAGCAGCATCTCACGAACTTTCTGCAGAACAAATTATTGCTGTTTTAAAGGATGATTCAATCAACGATTTTTTATTTTCTGCTGCGGATAAGGTTAGGGAAAAATATGTCGGCGACGAAGTACATTTAAGAGGTCTGATTGAATTTTCAAATATCTGTAAATGCAGCTGCAAATACTGCGGAATACGAAAAGAAAACACATCCGTACAAAGATACAGAATGACAGAGCAGGAAATCCTTTCACTTGCACAATATGCAAAAGAATACGGATATAAGACAATTGTGCTCCAATCCGGAGAGGATTCTTTTTTTTCAAAAGAAAAAATGGTATCGATTATAAAAAAAATAAAAGATATGGGATTTGCTCTCACACTCAGTATTGGTGAAAAAACTTATGAAGAATATAAAGCATACAAAGATGCAGGTGCAGACAGATATCTTTTGAGAATAGAAACAACTGATAAAAATCTGTATCAAAAAATGCATCCCGACATGTCTTTTGAAAACAGGATAAATTGTCTTAAAAATTTAAAAAAACTCGGCTATGAGACAGGTACGGGATGTCTTGTCGGCTTACCGGAACAGAGTATAGAATCACTGGCTCACGATATACTGTTTTTTAAAGAGCTTGATGCTGATATGATAGGTCTCGGGCCTTTTATCCCAGCCCCTGACACGCCGCTTGCCGAAGAAAATGGCGGTACTCTGACAATAGCACTGAAAGTGATGGCACTTACAAGGCTGCTGTTACCGGATATAAATATACCTGCAACTACGGCAATGGAGACACTGGAGCCAGATGGAAGGCTAAAAGCTCTGCAAAGCGGAGCCAATGTCGTTATGCCTAATGTAACTGACAAAAGCTGCAAGCAAAAATATACAATTTATCCGGGTAAGGCAGGATTGAATAATACTCCTGAAGCGTATAAATTAAGCATTACATCAAAAATTAAAAGTATAGGGCGAAAAATATCTAATAACTATGGTTTTAGGAATAAATTTTAATTTTAGATGATGTAATAATTCTATTTATTGACTTTTTAATATACTATCCAACATTAGCTGTTTCAAATGCTTCTTCAGCCATTTTAATAAAGTTTTTGAACATTGTTTTAATCTTTGGATTTTTTAATGTTGAATCTATAGAAAATTTATTCCCGTTTGCCGGTGAAATAGCATAAGTTGTTTCTTTATTGTATGGTGATTGGGCTACAAATGTAAGAACTCTTGTTCTGAAATCATTTTTGTCAGCCAACGGTTCAACAACTATTGCCGATTTCTTAATAAAAGAACCGGGTATAGGATTTTCTATATTTACTTTTACAGGTTTAAATCTTCCTATTTCAGGGATTTGTGAAAATTTTTGAAATAATTCTTTAAATGCTGCTTCTATTTTTTGAGTTTGTGTTTTAGGAAAAATTGTACTGGTTGTGGCAACTGTTTTTCGTATAGTTGATAAATCTGTTTTCATATTTTATTCTCCAGGTTATTATGTTATCAATGTTTTTGACCGTATTTTTTCTTTATTAAGTTTGCTTTTTTATCAATTAAGTCTAAAGATTCAAAACTCAAAACTTCATACTGACCGAGTCCGAAATCAGCCAATAACGGGTAATCATCAGTTTGTGTATATACATGTTTATTTTTAGTTTCACTGTTTCTTATTCTGGCATAAGTCGTTTTTTCATATTCCAGATATGCATTTTCTTTTACAGGGTCGCTGAAAACTTCATTGACAGCATCTATAATCCCTGTTGAATCATAATACTTTTGAAGTTCCGGTATACCTTTGCTGATATCCTTGTGTGCAAGTATATCGTAAATAAGATGTTCAATTTGCCCGAGGTAGTTTAATTTTTCGCTTCTTATTTGCAATTCGCCAAGAGCTGTTTTTACTTTTCCGCTTTTATCTTTTACTTCAAATTCTATGTTCATTTGAGTTGTTGTATAGCCGTTTTTCTTCCTTACATCGGAATTATTTACTAAAAGCATACCCGGAGAAGATTGCTGCCATAATTTTGCAGTATTTTGGCTTATATAAGGATAAATATGATTAGAATGATAGTTGCTGACTCGGGTTACTTTAATATCATTATGCAAAATTGCCTTTGTCAGATAGTCTTCTACTTTTTTCATATCTGCATTATCAGGCAGCACCAATCTTATTCCGATGAGGTCTTTTATCCAGCTTACTGCCTTTTTATAATCCTTTGATGTCGTTTTAAGTGATTCTTCAAGTGCTTTGTATCCTCTTGCATCGAGTTTCATTTCTCCGCCTTCAAGATACATTCTTATTAGTTCTTTTTCTTCTTTATCAAGTTGTTTATATGTCTTTTTCGCGTATTCCTTTGCAAAACTGTTTAGAACATCACCTTCTATATATTCGCTTTTATATTCTTTTATTAATTTGTTGTAGATTGAAAATGCATCTTTTGATACAGGCTGGCCATTTTTTTCTCTTGCTTTTATATATTTGCCGAATTCTTTTTCTCCGCCAAAAACTTTTTTAATCTGTTTTATAGCCGGTTCTACTGCTTCATTTCCGTCTTTTTCAAGCTTTTTGGCAACAGTTTTATAAAATGATATTTTTTTTGTCGCAAGAGTTATTATTTTTGCTTGTTTTGGTGTAAATACAGCTTCTCCTGCCGCATTTACTTTAGGTCTTAGCAAATAATTAAGCTCATCACCCAGTATATTTTCATTTAGTACTGTTTTATAGTCTTCGAAAAGCTGTTTCGTACTTGGAAGGTCTTTTGCCGATATTTTTTTTCTTTTTATAGCTGATAATTCAACCGTATCTTTCTGAGGTGAACGTTCCAGTGTATTTTCAGTAACATTAGTATCTGATTTTTTTTGTCCGAAAGTCGGTACTGCATTAATATGTATTAAATTTAACGGTAAAAGTTTTATCATAATTTTCGGCTTTATTATAACTGGTAATATTTATTAAAGTCATAAACAAAAAAATTTGTCATTAATTAAAAATAATTTTTATAAAATGAAATATTTTGTTACATGTGTACAATTTCATGTTAGAATTATCGCATGTCCAAACGAAAAATAGCTTATATAGTTATACTTTTAACAATTGCTATAGGATGCACCTGGGCGTTTATAGCAGCAGGAGTTATTACTAAAAATTTTAAAAAAGAGATTTTAAAAGACGCCGGACAAAAACAGGAACTTAATATACAGAACCTTATAATTACTGAAACAAAAGAAGATAAAAAATACTGGGAATTATATGCTGAATCCGGCTATTATGATAATCAGAACAAGGTTGCAATTTTGTATAATGTTATAGGCAACTTCTACGATGATGACAAAGTTGTGCTCAGCATGGAATCTACCAAAGGAACCTTTAGCGAAGATACAAAAAAAGTCGTACTTTATGACGATACATATTTCATTTATAAAGACGGTACGGATGTACGCGCGGATAGATTTGTATGGCAGGGAAATGACAAAGATATCACAGCTCAAGGCAATGTGGTAATAAGGAAAAAAGGTGAAGTTAAAACCTACAGCAATGAGGCTGTTCTTAGCAATAAAATGACAACAATAAGAATAAAAGGACGTTCTAAAACCGAACTATACAGTAAAGGAAATTTTGATGAAAAGATTTAAATTTTTAATTTTAATACCGATGATTATACTGGCTGCAGGGATTTCTCTTGCTGCTGATTTATCTATCGAATCTGACAAACAAACATTCAAAATGGAAGAAAATAAAGCTAAATTTGAAGGAAATGTCAGAGTAAAAATGGATGATATAAATGCAACATCCCCGAGAGCTGAAGTGTTTATCGACCCTAAATCAAAGCAGCTTACGGATGCAGTGATGTATGACCAGCCTTATGTTGTTCAGGTTAAGACAGATAAGAAAAATGAAATTAAAGCTAATATCTTAAAAATGTCACTTTTAAATAAAAAAATAAAAGCCGAAGGCAACACCCAGACTACAGTGACACAGACAAACGCCCCAAAGCCTACTGTAATCATCACAGCTGATACACAGGAATATGATACAAATACAAAAACCCTTACAGCAAACGGCAATGTTATTATCTATTACAAAGATGTTGAAACATATTCAAATTCTGCTGTAGCAAACCTGAATAAAAACGGTGATTTGCAAAAAATTACCCTTACGGGAAACGGCCGGCTTAAACAAAAAGACAGTGTAATTACCGCAGACAAGTTTATTTATGACGCAGTAAAGGAAGTTGCTTACGGACTGGGTTCTGCTCACAGTGATGTTGATATGGACGGTACAAGGATAAACGTATGGTCTGACAGACAGGAATATTACAAAGCTAATAACATTATACAAGCCTCCGGCAAAGTCCATGTAACTTATAAAGACTATGATGCAAAAGGACCTAAAGCCACTGTATATCCTGACCCAAAGACAAATAAGCCTAATGAAATTGTATTTTTAGGCCGGTCAACAATAACCGAACAAATGAGATCAATTGAAGCTGACCGGATAAAAATGTATATCAATCCTAAAAATTTCTTTGCCGAAGGCAATGTAAAAACGGTTATAAGAAATGTACAAAACAACAAAAAGAATGATTTTTAATTAAAAGTCATCGTTTGTATTTGTTTTATCATATAGATTTACAAAAATATCGGCCGATGTTTTATATGCATCGTCTCTATCGAGTCCATAATATGCAATATAACAATCAGTTGCTTCAGGCAGGTTTTCATATAATTCCGGACGGAAATATGCAACATCTGTTATTGCATTTACTATCAAATTGTCTTTTACTTCAGGTCTTTTTATCTCATTATTATTTATTTTTTTTAGTGATTGTAAGAGTGAGCCGACTTGTTTATAAAAAGCAGACATTGTTGATTCTGCATTAAAAGTATATTTTAATTCTTTATTTTTGTTATCTTTTATAACCTGCTGGCTGTCAACATCAACACAGTATACATTAATTGCTTTTTTACCATTCGGCATTATAAATAAATCCACATTATTTCTATCTGCTCTTTCGTATTCATCACAATAGTTTATTTTTGTTAAAAGAAAGTCAGTTATCCTATTCTGTTTTTCATTCATTCGTGATGCATTAATATGAGTTTTGCCAAAAGATGGAGTTGTGTTGTTTAATTTCATTTACTTATTCCTTATTTTGCTTTATGGATAATTTAGAAATAAACAAAATAAAAAACTTTTGCTAGTTATTACTAAAATATTAAAATTTATTTACAAACTTAAAATAAAAAGCAAAATTTTACATTGAAAAATTTTATTATATATGTAGGTAAATGAAGGTTATTTTTTATGACAATCAATGAAGTAAATTACGGATATTATCCTCAGATACATAAACAGTCAGATATTCCTGGCCGTACATCCAGAATTTGCTATGCGGATAATGAGAATGTACCGCCGGAAAAAAGAGGCAAAGAAATTTCTGATGAGGATTATAAAAGGCTTCAGGAACAAAAACTGGGTTCAGTGAAATATTTTAAAGCACCTAAGCCGGAAACCGTAAAAAAGTATGTAACCGCATTTGAAGAATGGCTTGAAAAATATTTTTCAAAACCGCATAAGTATGATTTGGACAGAATAAAAGATAATACGGATATGGCGTTGGATTTTATTGACAATTTAAACTACAATCCAAACACAAATAACAATACTTCCAACTATGATGTCCGTGCTTAGACAATTTCCACTCTAAATGCCGGAGCTTGTTTCAGTCTTTCTTCTATTTCATCAAATGTCAAAAAGCCTTCCTGTGCACCGAAATTGGAAACAACTGATGACGCATTAACAGATGCCATCATCAATGACTTTTCTATATTCCAGTTAGTGTGTTCAAGTGCAGCAGCGAATGTAGATGACAGAGCATCGCCTGCCCCCAGTGTGCTGACAACTTTTGCAGGGAATTCCGGACATCTGTAATATTTTTTGCCGTCATAAGCATATACGCCGTGTTTTCCGTCTGTTATAATAACCACTTTTGCATCAGTTGATTTTAGCTTATCAAGCATTGCTTTAATATCAGGGTGTATAACTTCTGTAGAAAAACTTTCGGATTTTGTATCCGGTCTTACCTCTATCTTTGTTACAAGCGAAGCTTCTTCTTTATTCATAACAACTACTTCTGCTGTTGCAAGAATTTTTTCAAAATATTTTAAACCCTTTTTTAAGCTTGAGCTGCCGGGGTTAATGATTACATTTGTGTTGTTTTCTTCTGCAAAATGAGCAAGCTTATCCAGAACAGCTCCTGATTGTCCGTTGAGTGGTGCAATATATAGCCATTTTGCATTTTTTATTGCATCATAATTAATTTCGTTTTCTTTGATTGTTCCGTTTGTACCTCTGTGAGCAAGAACAGTTCTGTTGCCTTCAAAACTTAAAAGAATTATTGAAAAGCCCGAGCTTTCATCTTTACTTACTATAACGTTTTCTGTGTCAACACCGGCATGTTTTATGCGGTGCATAATAGTTTTACCCTGAAAATCTTCACCTATTTTAAAAATAGCACTTGTGTTAAACCCGAGATTGGCAAGATTTGCTGCCGCATTGAGACCGCCGCCTCCTACTGCGGTAGTAAAACTATCTATTTCGACTTTGGCTCCGTAAGGAAAAGACATAAATTCCGTGCTCGTCTTTTTTGTGCTGACGGAAACTATATCGGCAGCTTCACTCTCTACAAATGCATCTATTGTTGCACTGCCAATGGTCACAAAATCGTACATATTAATATCTCCTTTAATAAACTAGTGCTTTTAATTGCTATTTAATCAGCTATTTCAGTAAGCAGATTATTGCCAAAAATTATGCTCTCGGATGACTTTTATCATACACCTCTTTTAGCCGTTCTGTCGAGACATGGGTATAAATTTGCGTGTTTGAAATAGAAGCATGACCCAGAAGTTCCTGCACAACCCTCAAGTCCGCTCCGTTTTCAAGAAGTTTTGTTGCAAAGCTGTGTCTGAATACGTGCGGTGTTACTTTTTTAGGCAGTTCTATTTTTTTTACTATGTCATTCAAGGCTGCTCTGACTGATTGCGGCTGCAGTCTGTAGCCTGTTTTGTTTATAAACACGGGTGCGTCTTCTGATTCAGACAGGTCACACGGATCTTCCGGCACCATATATCTTACATTCTTTAAATATTTTTCCAAAAAATCTTTTGCCCTCGAAGAAACAAGTACAATTCTTTCTTTTGCACCTTTACCCATTACGGTTATTTCGTTTTCCTCAAGATTCAGGCTTCCAAAATTCAAGTTGCTTAATTCCGAAATTCTCATGCCTGTAGCATACAAAAGTTCCAGTATAGCCCTGTTTCTAAATCCGGCTGGCGTTTCTATTTTTATATTGTTTAATATGTTTTCAATCTCCTGAGCGGAAAGAAATTTAGGCAGGCTTTTATTTCTTTTTGGTGCGTGTACACTGTCAGAAGGGTTTGTATCTATTATTCTTTCACGATACAAGTATCTGTAAAAGGTTCTGATTGCGGTGATTTTACGCGACAGAGTTGTTTTTGAATAGTTGAATCTTTGTATAAAAACAAGGTAGTCTTTGAGCTTTGTATGATTCGTCTCTTCTACAGGAGTATTGTCAAGCCAGAGTAAAAAGCTTAAGACATCGGAATTGTAGGCTCTTATTGTGTGTTTAGAAAAGTTTTTTTCTACTTCCAGATACACTAAAAAATCTTTTAAATACCCTTTTGTAATATCATTAATTGCCATACACTGATTATACAATTGCTTTATGTAAAAATAAAATTTGTTAATTATTTGAAAAATAAACTGGATATTGTATTATTAACATACAGCAGGATTGTGTTGTATCTGCCAAAATGACATGATAAAGGAGAGGAAATTGTCTATTGTATTAGATAAAAAACAGTGTTTAATAGCAGGAGACGGCGAATTGCCGGTTGCAATGGCTGAATCCGCACAAAAAAACGGTTTTGACGTAGTGGCAATTTCTTTGTCCTCCGATAACAGAAACAGACTGAAAAAGTTTTGTTCAAAAGTTTACAATTTCGGCCCTGGCGAAGTTTTAAAAATAAAACAGACTCTTATAGATGAAAAAGTTACACAGGTTACTTTTATAGGTAAAGTGCATAAAGGCTTGCTTTTAAGACGCCCTAAACTTGATATGGAAGCAATCCGTCTTATGAAAGAAGCACAGAGACTAAATGACGATGCTGTTATGCTCATTATTGTCGACCAGCTTGAACAAATGGGAATTACAGTTCTTGACCAGACTATTTTTATAAAAAATCTCATGGCTCCTCCCGGTGTCCTCGGTGAACATGAGCCGGATGAAGATCAGTCGCTGGATGTTGAATACGGATACTGGCTTGCAAAAGAAATGGGGAAACTCGATGTCGGACAGTCTGTTGTAATCAAAAATAAAATGATTATGGCAGTAGAAGCTATTGAAGGCACGGACAAGTGTATTGAAAGAGGATGTAAGCTCGGCGGCAAGGGTATCACTGTTGTAAAAGTCAGCAAACCTACACAGGACAAGCGTTTTGATATTCCTGCAATAGGGTTAAATACACTTAAGACTATGAACAGATTCGGTGCAAAAATTCTTGCAATAGAAGCAAATGAAACAATTATTGTAGACCAGAAAAAAGTTATTGATTATGCCAACAAAAAAGGCATTATTGTGATGGCAATATAGCTTTTGATTTTATACAGCATTCTTGGTTATGTTTGAGGGCTGATTATGAACAATAAAAAACTTTTTATTATTACCGGTGAGTTATCAGGCGACAAACATGCTTCATTAGTTGTGCAACATTTGCGTAATACAAGACCTGATATAGAAATTGAAGCCATAGGCGGAGAGAATCTGAAAAAACTTGGTGTAAAGCTTTTTGTCGACCATTCTCATGCTCACATGTCCGCAATGGGACTTACTCCCAAAATTCTTTTTGACCATATAACACTCGGCAAAAGGGTAGTGGATTATTTAAAAAATGAATTTAAACCGGATTTAGTTCTTCTTATAGATTACGGCGGGTTTAATTTAAATATTTCAAAATTTTTAAAAAAAGCAGGAATCAAAGTTTTTTACTACATTCCGCCTCAGATCTGGGCGTCTCGCAAATGGAGAATTAAAACTGTTAAGAAAAATATTTCAAAAGTAATGACCATTTTTCCTTTTGAAAAAGAAATGTATGAAAAAGAAGGTATTGATGCACAGTTTGTAGGACATCCTCTTATTACGCAAATGCCGCCAAAAGCGAATCGTGATGAAGTCTTTGAGAAATACGGACTGGACAAAAATAAAAAACTTATTTCAATATTCCCGGGCAGCCGGGAGTTTGAGCTGTATTATCTTATGAAAACTTTTTTAGATGCAGCAAAGTTAATACAACAGAAAAGAAACGATGTTCAATTTGTGGTGGCACAGGCAGACAGTCTGGATGACAAACTGTTTAAAAAATATTTTAAAGACTCAGACTTAAAAGTAATAAAACATGATAACTATTCTCTTTTGAGTGCGTCAGATGCGCTGATGCTTGCTTCCGGTACTGTTGCTCTGGAGGCTGCTTTGTATACTACGCCTATGATAATAAGCTACAAAGGCCCGTGGTTTGCTTATCTTGTATACAGGCTTGTAAGATGTATAAATAGGGTTTGTCTGCCTAACATAATTATGGACAAAGATATTGTGCCGGAACTTTTGATGTCGGATTCCAATCCGAAAGTTATTTCACAGCACCTCATTAAAATACTTGATGATGAACAGTACAGAAATAATATGATAGAAGATTTGTCAAAAGTAAAAGCAATACTATCCAGACATGAAGCAGCAAACGAGGTTGCGCAGATACTTTCAGAAGCCTTGCAACAGGCATAAATACGGAACATTAAAAATAATGCAAAAAATAAGTTTATTAAAACTATTCTGGATATTTTTCAAGATTGGCATGGTGCTTTTTGGCGGCGGATATGCTATTTTACCTTTTTTAAAAGCAGAGATGGTAGATAAAGAAAAAATTTGTACTATGGAGGAAGTTACAAACTATTATGCACTGAGCCAGTGTATTCCGGGGCTTGTGGCAGGGAATGTTTCCATGTTTTCCGGCTACAAAGCAAGAGGAATAGCAGGGGCACTTGCAGCGTTAACGGGTGTGTGCCTTCCGGCATATCTTGCCATAGTAATTGTGTTTGCTTTTATTAATTCCATCATGGGATATCCTTTTATCCAAAATATCTTTGAAGTTCTTGACATTGCTGTATGCATATTAATTCTGCTTACAGTACTGGAATTATGGACATTTTCGATTTTTGATAAGTTTACTTCATTTATATTTGCTGCAGCATTAATTGCTTCCGTTGTAAATGTTTCACCGTTTTTGATTGTTATTTCAGCCGGTATACTCGGACTTGTCAGACATTTTATTTTTCCAAAAAGCAAAGCGGCAAAATCCTGTGGCTGCAGTGAATGCACTAATACTCAAAGCAAAGAGGACATGACTGATGAATGAAATTTTCCTTCTTGCTTTTGAATATATGAAAATAGGTGCAGTTGCAATAGGCGGCGGATATACTGTTATTCCGTTTTTATATTACCTTGTAGATAAATATAAATGGTTTGATGTTGCAGAAATTACGCAGATGATAGCTATTTCGAACCTTACCCCGGGACCTATCGGAATAAACATGGCAACTTTTGTCGGTGTAAAAGTCGGCGGCGCAATCGGCTCAGCATTTGTAACAATTGCTTTTTTGATTCCGTCGTTTATTATGGTGATGTTTATTGCAAGATTTTTGAAGAAAAATGCGGATAATCCTCTGATTAATAACATTATGTACGGACTAAGACCGGCTGCTGTTGCGCTTATCGGTGTAGCCGGATTAAAGATAATGACTCATACTGTTTTTCATCTTGCTAAATTCAAACAAACTCACAACATTTTTGATTTTATTTCTTTAAAAGCTTTTATATTGCTGGTATTTTTTACAATTCTGGGATTAAAATACAGAAAAAATCCTATGATATTGATTGTACTGGCTGTAATTCTCGGCTTTTTTGTAAAACTTTCATAATTATACATATGTCTCTTTTTAGATTTTATTGTTTTAAATTGTTAACAGCATAAACTGTTACATCAAAAAGTTTTTCTGCGTCACCAACAGGCAGGTTATTGTGCCAGCGGCACGGGCAGATATCTATCCCTCCACGTCTTGTATACAAAGCACAAACAAATAGTGTATCCTCCGGATTAAGGAGGTCATACAGTCTTTTGTATATCATCTCGCAGCATTCTTCATGAAAATGATACTCTGAGCGGAAAGAACACAAATATTTTACAAGAGAGGCTTCTTTTATATGCTTATTTGATTTGTAATAAATAAACACATCTCCAAAATCCGGCTGGTGAGTAACCCTGCAGTTTGACCTGAGAGAATCAAAGTGAAGATAATGTTCTTTGTTTTGTGAAATATCTTCTGTTTCCAGTACTTCGGGTGCTTCTTTGAATTTTTCGATTGTTAAAGAATTTTCATCTACATAATTTATTATATTTTCAAAATTTTTAAATATTTTTAAAGAATCCTGTCTGTTATCTATAAACTCAAGTTCGATATCTGTTTTCAAAAGATTACTTAAATCTTTTTTTATTATGTTTTTGCAAGTATTCAGGCATTCCTGAATATTTGAGCCGTATTTTTCCAGATTAAAAGAATTCAGATATAGTTTTAACGATTTTGATTCGACTATACATTCACTTTCGCAGCTGTATTTTATTTTTAACAATTTTGTAACCGGCAGGCCGTTTTTTGTCATAGACGAAAATTCATAAGCATGCCAGACATCATAGCCGTAGAAAGGAAGCTGTTTATCATCTATATTGTATTGCAGCCTGTTTCCTTTTCTCGGCACTGCAACCAGCAGTAATGGATTATATGTGTCACTGCCGTCAATTTTTTTGCCAAGATATTTTGATGCGATTTGTTCCGTTTTATCCGTCATTTTATTCTCCTGACATGATTTTAATAATAATCAAAAAACTTGTCTACAGCTTGTTTTAAACTTAGTTATAAAGGCTGATAAAACCAATTATTAATTTTTTGTTTATTTTTTAATTTTTCATTGAATTCGATGTTATAAATTAGATAGAAAAATGACATGCTAATTAATTACTTAAAGGAGAGATAAAACTATGGCAAAAACAATTGGTATTGACTTAGGTACAACAAACTCCGTAGTAGCTGTAATGGAAGGCGGAAAACCTACCGTTATTGCAAATGCTGAAGGGTCTCGTACCACTCCGTCAATCGTAGGATTTTCAAAAACTGGCGAAAAACTCGTCGGACAATTAGCAAAACGTCAGGCAATTTTGAACCCTGATAAAACAATCATTTCTATCAAAAGAGAAATGGGTACTGACTATAAAAAGAATATAGACGGAAAAGACTATACTCCGCAGGAAATTTCCGCAATGATTTTGAGAAAACTTGCTGATGATGCCTCTGCATATCTTGGCGAAAAAGTTACATCAGCCGTAATCACAGTTCCTGCATATTTTAACGATGCTCAAAGACAGGCAACAAAAGATGCCGGCCGTATCGCAGGTCTCGATGTATTGCGTATCGTAAACGAACCTACAGCCGCAGCTTTAGCTTACGGTCTTGAAAAAGAAAAAAGTGAAAAAGTTCTTGTATTCGACTTAGGCGGCGGTACTTTTGATGTTTCGGTTCTTGAAATCGGCGATGGTGTTCACGAAGTTCTTTCTACTTCAGGTGATACTCACTTAGGCGGTGATGATTTTGACCAGAAGATTATGGACTGGTTAATTGATGAATTTAAAAAACAGGAAGGTATTGACCTCAGAAACGATAAACAGGCTATGCAGCGTTTGAAAGAAGCAGCAGAAAAAGCAAAATGCGAACTTTCTTCTGTTGTTGAAACAAACATAAATCTTCCTTTTATCACAGCTGATGCTAACGGTCCAAAACACTTGGATATGCAGTTAACAAGAGCAAAATTCGAAGAATTGTCTCACGATTTGCTTGAAAGATGTAAAAAACCTGTAGCAGATGCTTTGCAAGAAGCAGGACTTTCAAAAGGCGACATTGATGAAGTTGTATTAGTCGGCGGTTCAACACGTATTCCTGCTGTACAGGCTTTAGTAAAAGAATATACAGGCAAAGAACCTAACCAGTCTGTTAACCCTGATGAAGTAGTTGCCGTTGGTGCTGCTGTTCAGGCAGGTGTTTTAGCCGGTGAAGTTAAAGATATTGTATTGTTGGATGTTACTCCGTTAACACTCGGTATTGAAACTTTAGGCGGTGTAATGACACCTCTGGTACCGAGAAACACTACAATACCTGTTTCTAAATCACAGGTATTCTCAACAGCTGAAAACAACCAGACTGCCGTTGATGTTCATGTTCTTCAAGGTGAAAGACCTATGGCTAAAGATAACAAATCTTTAGGTATGTTCAGACTTGACGGTATCCCGCCGGCAATGAGAGGTTTGCCTCAAATTGAAGTTACATTTGATATCGATGCTAACGGTATTGTTAATGTTTCAGCTAAAGATAAAGCCACCAACAAAGAACAAAAAATTACTATTACAAATTCTTCTAACCTGTCAGAAGCTGATATTGACAGAATGGTTAAAGAAGCTGAAGCTAACGCTGAACAGGATAAAAAACATAAAGAAGAAGCTGAAATTAAGAACAATGCAAACAGCTTAATTTCTTCAGCAGAAAGAATAGTAAAAGACTTTGAAGGCAAAATCTCTGATTCTGACAAATCAAAGCTCGAAGAACAAAGAAAAGCACTTGAAGAAGCATTGAAAACTAACAAACCCGCTGACGAAATTAAGAAAATGTCAGAAGATTTGCAACAGACAATGTATGCAATATCTCAGGCCGCATACTCTCAGGTTCAGCAGGAATCTAATGCCTCTGCAAATGATAACGCATCAAATAATGCAGGCTCATCAGATAACAGCAGCAGCGGTTCTGATGATGATGTAATTGATGCAGAGTATACAAAAGAGTAATAATTCACTTACCCTGATAAAATAAAGGCTCTCTTAAGAAAGAGAGCCTTTACTTTTATTATTTATATCTGTCATAAAAAGCCGCTTCCGGATGTGCAGAATTAGACAGAACAATTTCTCTGTACTCATTTTTATCTATATCAACACCCATGTTCTTTATTTTTATTTCAGGTGATTTTTTCTTTTTATTAAAAAAGAACTTATTTTCCATAAGCATATTTTAATACAAAATACATTTTGTCAAATAATTGTAAACCGGCAATAATTTTCTGTCTGTTAAATACTGTGGTTACTTTGTGTCGGGATAAAAGGAACATATATTTCTTGCTATCTTAAAAAGTAAAATCATCTCCAGAGACAGCAAACAATATGAAATTCCTCTATATGAATTGTTGTCATGTGTTATAAAAAATAGTAAAATAACTATACTTGTCTAAAATATAATCTTACGTAAGAGAGGAAATATTATGAAATTACACATGCAGATATTGATTGCTCTAGGGCTTGGAATCAAGCGTAACGGGCATATATTTTTGGGTTTAATTGCCGGTATTATTCTCGGTATTGCAATGCACGCATATAATGCGACACATGAACCCACTGCAATTTATAATGTTTTGTATGCTGTATTAAATTTCATAGGTCAGGCTTTTATAAGATTAATCCAGATGGTAATTATACCGTTGGTATTCAGTGCAATAGTCATTGGTATCTCCAGTATCGGTGACAACAAGCAGCTGGGTGCTTTTGGTATAAAAATGGTTGTATATTATTCCATTATTTCAATTGCAGCAGTAATAATAGGCCTGACTCTTGCATGGGCAATACATCCCGGCAACGGAGTGCAGTCCTTTATCAGTCAGGAATCAGCAGTGGAAACCCAACAGATAGTCAGTCAGGCTATTGCCGATCAAAAAGGACATTTTTCTCAGCTGCTAATCAATTTGATTCCTGCTAATCCGATGGAAGCTCTATCTAAAGGCGAAATGATTCCGATAATCATATTTATTATGGTATTTGCTATAGCGCTTGCAAAAGTAGGCGAAATAAACAGACCTGTTGTTTCGTTTTTTGAATCAATATTTGCCGCAACAATGAAAGTAACGGACGGCATTATGTATCTCGCTGCACCCGGTATATTTGCTTTGACTGCTACTGCTATATCGTCATTCGGTATATCTGTATTTTCAAGTATTTCAAAATACTTCCTTGCTATATTTATAGGTTTTGCAATACAACTTTTTGTTGTATATCCGATAATTATGAAAGTATTTTCTAAAGTGCCGGTAAGACTGTTTTTTGCTGCGATTGCAGAAGCTATGATGGTCGGTTTCGGCACCGCAAGCAGTTCTGCTACATTGCCTCTTGTAATTGCCTGCTGTGAAAAAAGAGGTATCTCTCATAAGGTGTGCAGTTTTGTTCTTCCTCTCGGTGTAACATTAAACTTTGATGCTACTGCAATGTTTCAGGTAATTGCAGTGCTGTTTCTTACACAGGCTTACGGCATCAGCGTAGAACCTTTGCAGATTCTTCAGATAGCAGTGCTTGCTATTGTTGCATCAAGTACATGTGCGGGCATACCGGGCGGCGGTATAATAACTATTGCTCTGGTATTAAACGGACTGGGCTTAACTCCGACACAAATGGTAGAAGGTTTTGCCTTCCTGTTCGCGGTGGACAGAATCGTTGATATGTTCAGAACCATGCTAAACATCACATCAGACGCTGTTGTTACGGCAGTGATTGCTGATAATGAAAATGAACTGAACTATGACATGCTGACAAGTGAAGAATCCTATAAAGACATAATTTAATATGAATTTAACTGTCAATAAATCGTCGGGTCTAAACGGCGAAATAGTTATCCCTTCAGACAAATCTATCAGCCATAGAAGCGCGATGTTTCTTGCTTTAACAGGCGGGAAAGCTGAAATAAACAATTTTTCTACAGGTGCGGATTGTATAAGCACTTTGAATATAATAAAAGCACTGGGCTGTGAAGCTGAATTTATTTCTGATAAGCATCTTGTTGTAGATTCTAAAAACGCTTTTAAAAAAGATTTGTACAGGCTGGATTGCGGAAATTCGGGTACTTCAATGCGTTTGTTTTCCGGTATTCTTGCTTCAAGACCGGAAACAGAAGCAGAGTTATACGGAGATGAAAGTCTTTCTAAACGCCCGATGAGAAGAATAATTAACCCGTTAGAGCTTATGGGTGCAAAAATAAAGCATAAGGATTTTAAAAGCCCGTTAACAATCTTTGGCAAAGAACTTTTTCCGATTGATTATAAAACTCCGATAGCCTCTGCACAGGTAAAATCCTGCATTTTGCTTGCTGGACTCAACACATACGGTGAAACCAGAGTAACAGAACCGTATGTTTCCCGTGACCATACAGAAAGAATGCTGAAGTATCTCGGCGCAGATATAAATGTAAAAGGAAATACAGTCAGCATAAAAAAATCACAACCGGAGCCGAAAAATATTTCTGTTTGCGGAGATATATCATCTGCTGCATTCTTTATGACGGCTGCTGCGATTACACCAAACTCCGATGTTATACTGAGAAATGTCGGACTTAATCAGACCCGGACAGGTATAATCGATATTTTGAATCAGATGGGAGCAGAAATAGAAATTCTTGATGAAAAAACTGAGTGCAATGAAGAAGTCGGAGACATAAGAATAAGAACTTCGGAACTCAAAGCCGTAACAATTGAAGGTGAAATTATACCGAGACTGATAGATGAACTTCCTGTTATTGCGGTGGCGGCTACGCAGGCGAGCGGTACAACTGTTATAAAAGATGCGGGAGATTTAAGAAACAAAGAATCCGACAGAATAAAATGCCTTGTGACAGAGTTAAGGAAATTAGGTGCAAATATAGAAGAAACTCAAGACGGATTTATTATTGAAGGAAAAAGCCGGCTCAACGGCGGTTGTGAAGTCGAATGCTACCACGATCACAGACTTGCGATGAGCTTTTATACAGCAGGTCTTGTATGCGAGAAACCTGTTTTGATAAATGAATTTCAGTGGGTGGATATTTCTTTTCCGGAATTTCTGCCTCTTATCGAGTCACTTTCTTAATCTTTTTCTTCTTTATTTTCCTCGGTCTTATCAATCCAGACAAAGGTTCTATCTTTTTTAAAGGCAAAAGGGTTTGTCGAACAATACTTTTGTGAAGAAAGTATTTTTGACTTTCTGTCTATTTCTTCTACTTTTCTGATAAGACTTTTGAATGTTTCAAATAATTTCATAAACCTATAACCTTTATACAAAATTATCTTTGCAGATTTATGAGATAAAGTTATCGTGAAAAAGCAGTGGTTTTAGTTACCCTGAAAGACAATCTTTTGTATAATATATGGTATGGATAATGTAAAAAGAATTTTGATAGCGGAAGATACACCCGAGTGGCAGAAGTTCCATACGGCACTGTTGAAAAATTATGATAAAGCGGTCTTGGATTTTGTCATAACAGACTGTGCCAAAGACGCAAAAGAAATTCTTATAAACAATAAAGAAAACCCTTTTGATTTAATTCTGACCGACCTGCAGATGGAAACCGATTTTCAGCCTGATTTTGCCGGTGAATGGCTTGTTAAAGAAATAAAAAATATAAAAGAATATTCAAAGACCCCTATAGTTATTATCTCTGCAACTTATAATATCGGATTTATAGCATACAATCTGAGCGTTGATTATTTGTCAAAAAGAAGCCTTGTTAACAATCCGGATTCATATTATTTGATGCTGGATGAAAAATTAAAATTATAAGAAATTAAGAAATATTAAATTGGTACTTTGCTTATTTCATGTTTATTGTAATATATTATTACAACTGAATAAGCGCGGATAATAGAATGAGGGGAAAGACGCATTCTATAAATCTTGCTTGTAAAAAACAGGTGATAATACAAAAATTCTAGATAAGAGGTACACAATGGGAATCAAAGGAAAAGTAGATAAAATGGTAGTTCTCGCTTGTGAAGAATGCAAAGAAAGAAACTACACAACTACTAAAAACAAAAAAACACAAAAAGAAAGACTTGAACTGAAAAAACATTGCCCGAGATGCAATAAACATACAGTTCACAAAGAAACCAAATAATTTTAACGTCCTTAGTTCATCTGCCGTTCAGGCGGTGAGCGTGCGTAGTTCAATTAGGTTCTATAGACGGACGGATTGACAATTTGATATTTAAAGAGCGTCCTTAGTTCAGTTGGTAGAACGTCGGTCTCCAAAACCGGATGTCGAGGGTTCGAGTCCTTCAGGGCGCGATTTAAATAAAACTCAGAGGGAAATAATGGCAAATCAGACTAAAAATAAAACAGCACAGACCGAAAATTTTAAAGAAGCAGCAATTGCTTACTTTAAATCGGTTAAGCTTGAATGGGGCAAAATAACCTGGCCGGGAAAACAGCAGGTTGTTGTAGAAACAATTTATGTTGTTGTAATAACAGCTATGTTTACTATAGGCGTTCTGGCTGTGGATACTATATTCAATGCTCTGTTTAAGGGGCTCGGTTTGATGCATTAGACCGTAAAAAAGATTTATTTATTATTTAATTACAGGAATTAAAATAATGACAGAAAAAAATGAAGAACAATTGGATGTAAATGCGGAAGTAAATGCTGAACAAAACGATATCAGCGTGTTCGAAAACGAAAAACATCAGATAGTCGAAGAAAAAGACGCAAAACTGAAAGCTGATATACAGGCTTCACACAGCAAAGAACCGCAAAAGAAATGGTACATTGTTCATACATATTCAGGATACGAAAACAAAGTAAAAGTAAACCTTGAAAAACGTATCGAATATATGAATATGGGGGATAAAATCTTCCGTGTTGAAGTTCCTCAAAAAACTATAACAAAAGTAAAAGACGGCAAAAAACAAGACCGTGAAGAAAAAATCTTCCCCGGTTATGTACTTGTCGAAATGATTATGGACGATGACAGCTGGTATGTTGTAAGACACACAGCCGGTGTTACAAAATTTGTCGGAACATCTAAGAAACCTATTCCGGCTAAAGATTCAGAAATCAAGAAAATCATCCACAGAGTTCAAAATCAAACAACTAAAATTGAGCTTGATGTTAAAGTCGGTGACAAGGTCAGAATCATTTCCGGCCCGTTTGCAGACTTTATCGGTGATATTACAGAAGTTTATCCGGATAAATCAAAACTCAGAGCTACAGTTTCGATATTCGGACGTGAAACTCCCGTAGAGCTCGAATACAAACAAATTCAAAAAGTATAAATATAAAAAGTTCCACCCGCCGTTGTTAAATATAAAACAAGGAACAATGCAATGAGTTGTTGCACAGGCGGACAGTAAAAACAGTGGAAGGGACTAACACCCCGCCAGACCACGAAAGGAGAATAAAATGGCAAAAAAAGTTGTAGGAAAAATTAAGCTTCAAATCGAAGCAGGTAAGGCAAATCCTTCACCGCCGGTTGGTCCTGCATTAGGTCAGCACGGTGTAAACATCATGGATTTCTGTAAACAATTTAATGCAAAAACAGAATCACAGGCAGGTTATATCATTCCTGTAATTATTGATGTATATGAAGACAGAAGCTTTTCTTTCATTATCAAAAGCCCTCCGGCTGCTGTATTGATTAAAAAAGCTATCAATTTACCGAAAGGTTCTGCTGCACCGAATAAAACTAAAGTCGGCAAAATTACTGTTGCTCAATTAGAAGAAATAGCAAAAACAAAAATGAATGACTTAAATGCTACAACAATGGAAGCTGCGGTAAAAATGCTTAAAGGCTCAGCAAGAGCAATGGGTGTAACAGTAGAAGAATAACAATTAGTGGAAGGGAATGCCGTAAGGGGTGCACCTTTACTTATTACCCGTAACGGATTAGAACCCGATATCACCACAGAAAGGAAATAAAAATGAGTAAATTAACAAAAAGACAACAGAAGCAGGCTGAAATGCTCGAAGGTTTTGTACAACCCGCTTCAGCAGCTGATGCGTTAAAGAAATTAAAAGAAATATCTGACTCTACCGTAAAATTTGATGAAACAGTTGAATGCCACATGAGACTCGGTATTGATGTAAAAAGAGCAGATCAACAGATTCGTTCTACAGTAGTATTACCGGCAGGTCTTGGTAAAGAAGTCAGAGTCTGCGTAATAGCAAAAGGAACAAAAGCTGACGAAGCTAAAGCTGCAGGTGCAGAAGAAGCAGGCGCAGAAGAAGTTATTGATAAAATTTCTAACGGCTGGTTTGAGTTTGATACATTGATTGCAACTCCTGATTGTATGGGTATGCTCGGTAAATTAGGTAAAGTTCTCGGTCCAAAAGGTTTGATGCCTAACCCGAAAACAGGTACTGTTACACTTGACGTTGCAAAAGCTGTTAAAGATGCAAAAGCAGGTAAAGTTGAATTCCGTGCTGATAAACAGGGTATGATTCACTGTCCTATCGGCAAAATCAAATTCTCTTTTGAAGATTTGATGAAAAACTATGCTACTCTTGCTGATGCAATTTTGAGAGCAAAACCGTCTGTTGCAAAAGGTGTCTATGTAAAATCAGCATACTTAACAACTACAATGGGCCCCGGTATCAAACTTGATACTAAAAACCTTGCTGCAGAAGTTAAGGACTATGTGTAATATTAAATAATTGAATCTGATAAAGTTGTTTTAGACAATTGTATTCAGTCAGCAATAAAAATATTTAATATTAATTCTAATATCTTAAAGCCCTCATTTTTGAGGGCTTCTTTATACAAAAATTTACAGATATAATTATTTTATGGATAAGACATTAACAACAATTGAATTTGATAAGGTTCTGGAAATACTTAGCGGATTTGCAATAAGCACACCTGCAAAAAAACGCTGTCTTTCTGCTTTGCCATTAAGTAATATAGAAGATATTAAACTCGCGCAGACTCTTACATCACAGGCTCAAAATGCTTACCGATTAAGCACCGGCGACATTCCAATCGGAAATCTTAATGATATATCGGAAACCATTAATGTATTAAAAAACAAAATTACGCTTTCTGTTGAGGATGTAAAAGATATTTTTGATATTATTGTCTCTTCGAGAAAATTTCTGTCATTTTTAAACAGGTTTGCGCAGGAACAGGAAGAATTATATAAATTTTCTTCTAAGCTTTTCGTCTTTAAGGATATTGAGGACAGAATAGAGCAGATTTTTGATGCAAATTTTAACGTAAAAGAAACTGCTTCGGCAGAACTTAAAGCGCTTTTTCAATCACAAAGAGACACAAATGAAAATTTGAAAAATGCTGTTTCTGATTTAATGAAGAACTCTTCTTTTACATCTTATCTTCAAGATACAGTTTATACTCTGAGGGATAACCGTATAGTTTTTCAGGTAAAAGCAGAAGCAAAGAACAAAGTTCAGGGGATTGTGCACGATATTTCCCAATCCGGACAGACTTATTTTATTGAACCCAAACAGATTGTGGGTTTAAACAATAAAATAAGAGAGCTTGAGATATCTATTGAAGCAGAAATAAAAAAGATAATGAGAGAACTGTCCTTGCTTATGTCAGAACGCTGTGAGGATATCAAAACTTCTTTCAATGCTTTAATTGAGCTTGATTTTATTTTTGCAAAAGCTAAATATTCAAACGCTATAGATGCGTGCGAACCGGAAATCACCAACGAGCATATTATTGAATTGAAATCAATGAAAAATCCCGTGTTGCTATCCATACTTGATAAAGTTGTTGAAAATGATTTTTCTATAGGAAACCCTTATAAGTCAATTATTATAACAGGCTCAAATGCAGGAGGAAAAACGGTTGTGCTAAAGACGGTAGCCCTGTCTGCTGCAATGACCTGTGCAGGACTTCATATACCATGTTTTAGTGCGAAGATTTACCCTTTTAAAAAGATTTTTGCTGAAATCGGAGATGACCAGAATATTATACAGAGTTTGTCGACTTTTTCTTCTCATATAAAGAATATAAAAGAAATTTTGGATAATTGTGATTCAGATACACTTATACTGATAGATGAAATAGCAGCCGGCACTGACCCTAAAGAAGGTGCAGGGCTGGCAAAAGCCGTAATGGAGACTTTTGTTGAAAAAGGTGCACTTTCTGTTATAAGTACACACTTCAACGAACTAAAATCACTGCCCTTTAACAATAAACTTTTTCAAAATGCTTCTGTAGACTTTGATTCAGAGACGCTGCAGCCTACCTATAAGTTAAGAATCGGTGTTCCCGGTGCATCAAATGCTTTTGCCATTGCTCAAAATTTTGGCATTTCCGCTGATATTATAGAAAAAGCAAAACAAAACTATGAATCGGAAATTACAGACGAATCAAAATTGTTGAGCGAGCTGCAAAGCAAATATTCTGAGCTGAATACACTGACAGAACAGGCTCAAAAACTCAAAACTGAATCAGAAGCAAAGTACAAAGAGTACAACGAACTTTTGGAGAACCTGAATGCACAAAAGAGAAAAACATTAAAGGATTATAAAAGAAGATATGAGGATAATCTGCAGGAGGCTAAATCTCAGATTAAAAAAGTTCTTGAAAACCTGAATCATCATAAAACAAAAGAAAACGCCATAAATGCTTATAAAAAGCTTTCTAAAAAAGGTTCTAAAATTTCTCAGGATCTTGCAGACGAGTTTTCTAAAGTTGATATAAAGTACGAAGAACTCTCTTGTGAGGATATAAAAGTAGGCGCAAAAGCAATAATAAAAGGTCTTGATCAGGATGTTGAAATTGTTTCGTTGCCGGATAAAAAGGGCAATGTGAAAATCCTTGTAGGACAGCTTCAATCAACAATTAAACTCGATAAACTGGCAAAAAATTTAAAAAGACAAAAGGATATTATTAAGAAAAAAATCAATATAAATAATTCAAAATTTGTTATACAGCGTGTAAATATGTCACCCAGAATAGATTTAAGAGGCTGCAGAGTAGATGACGCTCTTATTGAACTTGAGGCATTTCTGGATAAAGCAAGTATGGTAAATCTGCCGTCTGTTGAAATAATCCACGGGCATGGTACAGGACAGCTGCGTGCTGCCATCAGAGACTATCTGAATGATTCTCCATATGTGGCAAAATACCGTCAGGGTGAGGATTCTGAAGGCGGCAACGGTGTGACTATAGTTGATATGAATTAATTATTTTCAACGGATTTATATAGAATTTCCGCTAAAAATTTCAGAAACACGTCATTCTTGTATATGTTACATAATTCAGTGAAAGTTTAGTATAGTTATATATTTATTATGTGATAAGTTGTCATTCTGAGGAGCCAAGCGAGCTCAGGATCTTACCGGCTTTCTATATACATATCAGATTTGTAAGATTCTGAACAAAGCACTGACATTGCTGCAAAGCACATTTGATGCTTTAGAATGATAGAATTTATTGAATTGGGCAAGTATGCCCAATTTACAGCTACAGCCTTTCTATAAAACTGGAAGGTGTAGGATATTTCTTTTTGAGTGCTGATTCTGTCATCCGTCCTTCAAGAGCACTCAAAAAGAAATATCCTACACCTTCGTTTCACAGAAATTACAAAGTATTTAATTCTATTTGGATGCATAAGGTTTATCATGTATCTGTTGAATTTGCGATATAAATTACATTTTAGCACTATAGACAACAAACGGCGGAATATTTATAATTTTATATGTAAAATTTAAGGAGTTATTTATGTGGAAAAAGATTTGTTTATTATTGTGTACAACATTCTTGTTGACGGGATGTGTAAAGATAGAAACTGATGTCACAATTCATAAAGACGGAAGCGCAGTAGTAAAAGAGAGATTCTTACTAAGTAAACAGCTTCTTGCAATGAGTCAGGAACAAGATCCGTTTGAGGAAGCGCTTGAAAAGTACAAAGATGATGCTTCTGTTCAGGTAAAAGAATACTCAACAGAAGATATGAAAGGGATTGAGGCAACAAAAAATATAGAAGATATAACAAATGACAAATGGAATACATCTCCGGATTCTAAAAATCTGGTGACAAAAAATCCGGATGGCAAATTCATAAGTGTTAAAAAAGGTTTTTTTAAGGATGTTTATATATTAGATGCACAGGTAGATACAATACCTAAAGAAGATAATCAAATGTCTGCTCAGGAAAAACAAATGCGGGCTGCCGTGATGAGCGGATTGAATACAAACGAAATTTTCAGCTTTTCTTATATAATAAGAACCCCTGTCAAAGCTGATTTGCATAACGCAACGGAAGCTGATGAATCAAATTTTGTTTATACATGGAAAATAAGATTTAACACTGTTAATGAGATGAAACTGAAATTTACAGTCTATAAGACAATCAATATTGTATTTACAATACTTCTAGTGATTGTTGCACTTGTGATAATAGCAAATACTATAAATACAAAAAAAGAAGAAGAAAATCAGAAAGTATAAAAAACATAAAAAAGCCGGAGTAGTCCAAAATCCGGCTTTTTATAATTAAAATAATTCTTGCAATATTATATTAAATCAGCGGGGCTGAATTTTTTGTTTCTGTTAAAAAATCTTACCAATAATGCTTTCATAAGTCTCTCTTTTTTATTCTTCTGTATATATAAAGTATATACCAAATAAAAAATTGCTTAATTTTAAAGCACGTTGTTAAATTTTGTTTACAATGTTTCTAAAAACTGTAATGGTAAGTATTTCAACTGTTAAAAATTTTTTATATAAAAAAGGTTTACAATAATTATTGTTTTGTTATAATAATTCTACAAGGTTTTTAAAGACCTCTGAGTTATTCCTCGGTAGCTCAATGGCAGAGCATTCGGCTGTTAACCGAAGGGTTGTAGGTTCGAGTCCCACCCGAGGAGCCATTTAAAAAAGAAGGCATCAAGCCTTCTTTTTTTATGCAAAGATCTTTAACAGCGGACTCGAACCGACTCGGATTGCCAGCGCAATCCTCGCAGGTTCTTCCCTCCATTGGCTCATTGTGTCTAAGTTCATTTAAAGAAAATCTTCAACGCAAAACGATACTCAATCGTTTTGCTGCATCGCCAACGGAGTCCTTCACCCGAGGAGCCATTTAAAAAAGAAGGCATCAAGCCTTCTTTTTTTATGCAAAGATCTTTAACAGCGGACTCGAACCGACTCGGATTGCATATGCAATCCTCGCAGGTTCTTCCCTCCATTGGCTCATTGTGTCTAAGTTCATTTAAAGAAAATCTTCAACGCAAAACGATATTCAATCGTTTTGCTGCAACGCCAACGGAGTCCTTCACCCGAGGAGCCATTTAAAAAAGAAGGCATCAAGCCTTCTTTTTTGTATAATTTAAAGTCTTGGCTTATTGCCGTTAATGTGGTTTAGTATTTGTTTTAATCTAGTTTTGCAACTGCTTCGGACTGTCTCGAAATTCCTTTCCGCTGGCTGCTGCCGCTGACCGCGCTTCGTTGCCGTCAGCTTCACGTTCCAGGCAATAGCTGGGTGCAGAGCCTTATCACAAATTGTTCTCAAACATTCTCAAATTAATCGTTTTTCATGTAAAATAACAACTATGAAAAAGAATAACTATAAAATTGCATTAATAAATCATGGCTGTGCTAAAAATCTTGTAGATTCGGAACTTATGCTCGGCATACTTGCACAAAACGGCTATGATATTACTCTTGATGATGAAAAAGCGGATATCGTAATTATAAATACCTGCTCTTTTATACACGATGCGGAAAAGGAATCTGTTCATTCCATAATAGAAATGGTGAATAAAGGCAAAAAAATAATTATCACTGGATGCCTGCCTCAAAAACACAAAGAAGAACTTAAAAAAGCCGTACCGGAAGCCGCCGCGATGATAGGTACTTCTGAAATTGCTAAAATAGCTGATGTGATAAAAGAAATTACACAGGATTCCCCAAAATATGTTTGTGAAATCTCTGACAGTCCTGTTTTCAAATATCCTGAAACTGCACAAAGACAACAGATAACAGTAGGTGCAAGCAGCTATATAAAAATTGCTGACGGCTGCAATTACAAATGCGGATACTGCGTCATACCACAGCTAAGAGGCCCTTATAGCTCGCGCCCTATTGAGAATATTGTAAAAGAAGCAAAAATGCTCGCACAAAAAGGTGTGTCAGAAATTGTACTGATTGCACAGGATACAACGGGCTATGGAATAGATTTGTACAAAAAGCCGTCTTTAGCAAAGCTTCTGAAAGAATTAAACAAAATAGATGAGCTCAACTGGATACGTGTTATGTACACATATCCGTCTATGTTTGATGATGAATTAATAGATGCTTTTGCAAACTGTGAAAAGGTTGTAAAGTATGTGGATATCCCTCTGCAGCACTCTCATCCTGAAATGCTCAAGGCAATGAAACGTCCGGTTATGGATTACAGAAGGTTTGTTGAAAAATTACGCAGCAAAATACCTGATGTTGCTATAAGAACAACATTCATCGCAGGATATCCGGGTGAAACAGAAGAAATGTTTGAAGATTTGTATGAATTTACAAAATGGGCAAAGTTTGACAAGATGGGCGCATTTGAATTTTCACGTGAAAAAAACACATTTGCATATTCTTTGCCTGAGCAGATACCTGCAAAGATAAAAAAGCAGCGTAAAAACAGGCTAATGAAACTCCAAAAACAGATTTCTCGAGAAATTAACGAATCATTTATCGGTCATAAAATCCCCTGCATAATAGAATCTGTTACTTCAGACGGACAGGTTATTGCTCGTTCATACAGAGACGCACCGGAAGTAGACGGTCTTGTTTACGTTCAAACAGACGAAATTCCTGTTCCGGGTGACATCGAAACTGTAACTATTACCGGCTGTGATGACTATGATCTGTACGGGCAGCTTTAGCTCAAAAAGTCACGCTCTCCCGGCGGCTGGAATTCTCCGCTGTATAACATTGGATTGGACGTTGTACGTGTATCGTCTTCTTTTCCGTTTTTTAGCCTGCTGAGTCTGTTTTCAGTCAGTGCCATTTGCTGTTTTGCCAGATACAATTTTTCATCAAACGAATTGTTAATGTTGTTAAAATTGGCAAATCTAAATAATGATTGCAGCTGACTCAATCCCTGTTCCATTTTTGCAGGATCTTTTGTTTGAGCCAAATAAAGGCTTAATATATCATTATACTTTTTCTCGGCAGTAGTTGTATTTTCTTCTCTAATCTGCTTTGCCAGCTGCATTCTAAATTCAGCCATCCGTTTATTATAATCTTCGACAGATTCATAAATTCCCTGTTTCAGATCATATGCGCTTAACAATGCCTCATATTTTTTTCTGTCCATACTGGAAGACAGAAAGTTTATGTTGCTTATTGGCTGTGAAGCTGCAGCTTTTATTGCATGTTCTCCGCCCATGTGACTTCCTCTAATATATATAATTTCCCTTAAATATATAAAAACATTTTCTTAAAAAAAATTGCCACGATATAAAAATTTAGTCCTTTACAATTCTATAAGGTGAGATGACAAATGAATTAGTGTGCGATAAAATTAAATATGTCAACAGGAGAATGAGGATTGGAACTATTAACGAATTTTTCCCAAATATAAAACAAAATCAGGATAAACAGAATAACTCTATAACAAAAATCAGTTCTCTGTCTGATGAAAAAGATACTTTCAGCTCTTTAAGCACTTCATCTATGCTTGCCAGAGCGGGTGTTCCTCTGTCTCATATTTTAGTTGCGGACAACTATATGTTTATCAAAAAAATATACGGCACCCCTGTTGTAAAAAGCAGAATTACAAATCAGGATAAGGCTATTCTTCGCAAATATGACTTTAACCAGCTTGAATATACCACAATAAAACAGATAAACGAAGAAATCGAACTGTTGAAGAAATGGTCTCAATCTCTTGATGAAAATTTAAAAAACGATGCGGATAAAATTCTTGAAATCCGCGCAAAAGAATTAAGATATCTTGCTGCTTGCCGTTATACAATAATCTCAAACGAAATTTATAACGGTTATATGGCTTTAGAAAAATATTTTGAAGATATTTCAAAATACAGAATTTAATCATTGGATTATTAACATTTGTAAATTTACATTTATAATTTATCAAATTTGAATCTTAATTGGTTTTACTTTATATATACTTAGTGTGTGTGAAAGATAAGGAAGAATTATGTCAAAAGTTTTATTTTTGGTATCGCCTACATTAAATTCTTTTGTAGACCCGAGAAAAGGTACCACAGGTAACAAAATAGACTGTGCAATGCACCATTTTGGAAATTCTCTTGTTTCAAATGTTCAAATAGGTGCGGCTGCAGGTATTACGGCACTTGCAGGCAGAGCAGTTGTGAAAAAAACTCCGGAATTAGCTGCAAAAGTAGCTGAAATGGGCGGAGTGAAGAAATTTTTCCAATACCTAAAAGCAGCCCCGAAACCGCTAAAAGTTATAGCTGGCGTTGCTGCTGGATTGAGCCTTTTATACCGTACTTACAAAAAAGGTACAATTGAACAAAAATACTTAGACAGAGCTCAGTTTGTAGACCATACATTTACTCTGGATAAAAAAGAAAAAACGGCTTCTGCTTCAATTAAAGCTTAATTTTTCAAAAAATATAAAAAGACACAGTCTGTATATAGACTGTGTCTTTTTTGTGTTTAATCAATATTTATGTAAAAAAAACAAAATAAACCATAGTAAAATTAACAAGTATATGATACATGTATAATTATATATTTGGTTGGAGATAAAAATGATTACAATAAAAGATGTTGAGCATGTTGCAAAACTTGCAAGACTTGAACTTACAGAAGAGGAAAAAGTCAAATTTTCAAAACAATTAGGCGACATTTTAAAATATGTGGAACAAATGAACGAAGTTGATACAACAAATGTCGAACCTATGAGCCACGCAATTCCTGTGGTGAATGTAATGAGAGAAGATGTCGTTGTTCAGGAACAGACAAAAGAAGAGCTTATGGCAAACGCGCCTTGCAAAGAGGACGGGTTTTTCAGGGTTCCGAAAATAAATTAAAACAAGAAAAAGCTTAGAGGAACTGCCCTCTAAGCTTTTTAACTTATAAGAAAGTATTATTAAAGCTAGATAAGGGGTATAAAATGGGAACAAAATACATTTTTGTAACAGGCGGTGTAGTTTCTTCACTGGGGAAAGGAATTGTAGCCGCTTCTTTGGGAAAATTATTGAAATCCAGAGGCTTTTCCGTTGTAATACAAAAATTTGACCCTTATATAAATGTTGACCCCGGAACAATGAGCCCTTTTCAGCACGGGGAAGTATTTGTAACAGATGACGGTGCAGAAACTGACCTTGACCTCGGCCACTACGAAAGATTTACTGATACCTCTTTAGGCAGAGTAAACAACGTAACCTCGGGAAGTATTTACCAGACTGTAATTAAAAAAGAGAGAAAAGGCGAATATTTAGGCGCAACTGTTCAAACAATTCCACATATTACAAATGAAATAAAATCAAGAATAAAAAAAGCTGCTTCTCAGTTTAAACCCGACTTTTTGATTCTGGAGGTAGGCGGAACAATAGGTGATATTGAGAGTCTGCCTTTTATCGAAGCAATAAGACAGTTTAAAACAGAAATAGGATTCGGAAACAGCATAAATATACATGTTACTTTGATTCCTTATCTGCCGACATCAGGCGAACTTAAAACAAAACCCTCGCAGCACAGTGTAGCTGTTTTGCGCAGTTATGGTCTGCAGCCGGAAATTCTTGTCTGCAGAACAACCCGTTCAATCCCTAAAAAAGAAAAAGAAAAACTGGCTCTGTTCTGCTCGGTGCCGGTAGATGCAGTAATTGAATGCAAAGATTTGAAGTCTATCTATGAAGTACCTCTGGCTCTTGAAGACCAGAATATGGCGCACGTAGTATTACAAAGGCTGCAGCTGCTTGACAAAAAGCCAAATCTGGACAGCTGGAGAAAACTTGTTGATGTAATAAAAAATCCGACTAAAACATTTAAAATTGCAATTGCAGGTAAATATACAGGTCTGTCCGATGCTTATATCTCTGTAGTCGAAGCATTAAAACATGCCGGCTACGCTCATCATGCAAAAATAGATATAAAATGGATAAATTCCGAAGAATGTATAGACCAGAAAAAGACAAAAGAAATTTTAAGCGATGTAGACGGCCTTGTTGTACCGGGAGGATTCGGTGTCAGAGGTATTGAAGGCAAGCTTAATGCTATAAGATACGCACGAGAAAATAATCTCCCGTTTTTAGGTTTATGCCTTGGTATGCAGTGTGCTGTTATAGAATACGCAAGACATGTTGTAGGGCTAAAAGATGCAAATTCAATGGAATTTAATGAAGGGACACCTTATCCTGTTATTGATATAATGCTTGAACAAAAAAATATAGAGAATATGGGCGGTACCATGAGGCTCGGCAAATATGACTGTGTCTTGAAAAAAGGAACTAAAGCATACGATGCATACGGAAAAGTAAAAACAATCTCGGAACGCCACCGCCACAGATATGAAGTAAACAACGAATATAAAGAGCAAATAGAAAAAGCCGGTCTTGTCTTTTCAGGAATGTCGCCTGACGGTCAATTGTGCGAAATTGTTGAATATCCGAAAAATGACTGGTTTGTGGCATGCCAGTTCCATCCGGAATTTAAATCAAGACCCGAACACCCGCACCCCTTGTTTGCAGGATTAATAAATGCTATAAATAAAAGGTTATCAAAATAATTTTTTAATGCATCGAATGGTTTATATCGAATAAAAACAGGGTATAAATCATGTAGGAAGACACAATATAGGAGTGCGCAATGAATATTCTACTTTCAAATGATGACGGTCTTATGGCAAACGGCATAAGAGCCCTGACAGAAGCTTTGAGCTGTGAGCATGATGTGTATGTAATAGCACCGGACAGAGAACGAAGTGCTGCAGGGCATTCACTCACACTTCACACACCTTTGAGAGTGGAAGAACTTGACCCGAAATTCGGTGCAAAAAGAAACTGGGTTACAACAGGCACCCCTGGTGATTGTGTAAAAATCGGTTTGAGCGCAATTTTGGAACCTCATGAAATGCCTGACCTTGTAATATCCGGTATAAACCATGGACCTAACCTCGGTGCTGATATTTTGTATTCCGGTACGGTAAGCTGTGCACTGGAAGGTGCTATGCTCGGTTTCCCTGCAATAGCTACTTCTCTTGCAGGTTTGCATTACGAGGTGGAAAATTTTGCTTTTGCTGCAAACTTTATGGCTAAATTCGTGCACAAAATTAAAGAGATAAATTTCCCGCAGAAGTCTATATTAAATATAAATTTCCCGTCATTAGAAGAAGAAGATATTGCAGGTATTGCAATAACAAAACTCGGAACTAGAATGTTTACAAGCAAATACGATAAACGTCTTGACCCGAGAGGCAAGACATATTACTGGCTTGCCGGTGAGCTTATTGAATACGATGAAAATGATGGAACTGACATCAATGCAGTACGTATGAATAAAGTTTCTATTACTCCGATTACTTTTGAAATGACACACCAGAGTATTATGAAAGATTTGGAAAAAGCTTTCTGCGGCGAAGAATCCTGCGATTGGTTCGGCAAAAAAGAATAAGATATTTTATTTCATAAAAAACTTATTTGCAATATAATATCCTTAAATCAAATTGATTTGAGGATATTATTTTATGTCTAAGATAAAAGTATTAACGGTATTCGGCACACGTCCTGAAGCTATAAAGATGGCTCCTGTTGTAAAAGAACTGGAAAAATATCCCGACGAAATACAAAGCATTGTCTGCGTAACAGCTCAGCACAGACAGATGCTGGATCAGGTGTTATCTTTGTTTGATATAAAACCTGATTTTGACTTAAACATAATGAAACCTAATCAGGACTTGTGGACAATTACATCGGATGTGCTTTTATTAATGAAAGATGTTTTTGAAAAAAGCAAGCCTGATATTGTTCTTGTCCATGGTGATACAACTACATCTATGGCTGCGGCATTGTCTGCTTTTTATGCTAAGATTCCCGTAGGACATGTCGAAGCAGGCTTAAGAACTTTTGACAAATACTATCCGTTTCCGGAAGAGATAAACAGGGTTTTTGCTGATGCTGTATGCACATACCATTTTGCACCTACTGATACAAGTGTACAGAATCTTGTTAAATCAGCAATACCTGAAGAACATATTTACAAAACAGGCAACACCGTGATAGATGCGCTTTTGCATACCGTTAAAAATAACAAAGCGGATTTAAGCTATATCGGGCTAAATCCTGATTCGAAAACGATTTTATTAACCTCCCACAGGCGTGAAAATTTTGGCGAGCCTATAAGAAATATCTGTAAAGCCGTTCTGGAACTTGTTGAAAAAAACAAGAATATACAGGTAGTCTATCCCGTTCATTTGAATCCGAATGTTCAAAAGCCGGTAAAAGAGCTTTTAGGCAACAAAGAAAGAATTCATTTAATCGACCCTATGGAATATGCTCCGTTTTCCACTCTGATGAAAGAATCTCACATAATAATGACGGATTCAGGAGGTGTACAGGAGGAGGCGCCGTCTTTAGGCAAGCCTGTTATAGTTTTGAGAAGTACAACTGAACGCCCCGAAGCTGTAGAATACGGCACGGTAAAACTTGCCGGCACAGACAAAGATACTATTGTAAATGAAGTACAAAAGCTTCTTGATGACGAAAAGGAATACAAAAAAATGTCAGAAGCAATTAACCCCTACGGTGATGGTCTGGCAAGCAAAAGAATTGTCGAAATAATAAAAAAAGAATTGCCTAAAGTCTTAAAAGCCGTATAAACAATAATAAGAGCCGGATAATTTGTGCGCATTGTATTTATATATTTTATTTGCTAGAATACGGCTATACGTTTAGTTATGGAAATAATTTATGTCAGAGTTTGAAATGCCTAAGAAATTTAAAAATCCTAAAAACATCGGACCTATGAGACAATTTTTTATAATGCTTTTTTCTTTTATGCTTGCGGGTTTTATCGGTGTGAATCTGTTTTTATCTTCACAGCCTCCCATACAGCATCTGGAAGATTTTAAGCCGAATGTGGTTACAAAGCTGTATTCCGCTGATGACGAGGTTATAAAAACATTTACCGCATATAAGTTCGAAAAAGTGGATATAAAAGACGTTCCTGATAACATTAAAAATGCAATCATCGCAACGGAGGACAAAAACTTTTATCATCACCACGGATATGACCCGATAGGTGTACTCCGCTCAATGATAGTAAACATTACAACAGGCAGCCTTTCACAAGGTGCAAGCACAATTACACAGCAGCTTGCAAGGATACTGTTTTTGAGCAATGAAAAGACTTTTGACAGAAAGATAAAAGAGTTTATTGTTGCGGCAAGAATAGAAAAAACTATTCCCAAAGACAAAATTCTTGAAATGTATTTAAATAATGTCTATCTTGGCTCCGGTGCTTACGGCGTGGCCGGTGCGGCACAGATATATTTTAACAAACCGCTGAAAGATTTAACACTGGCAGAAAGTGCGCTTATTGCAGGTTTGCCGCAGGCTCCGTCTGTTTATTCACCATACAATGATAAAAAACTCGCAATAGAACGCAGAAATCAGGTTTTGGGCAGAATGCTCAAGATGAGATATATTACAAAAGAACAGTATAAACAGGCTACTGAAGAAAAACTGCATTTAAATCCGAATCCTAATATTTATTCATTAAACAGAGCACCATATTTTGTTGATTATGCTATGAAAGAGCTTGAAGAACTGGGCTTTGATGAGACAGAAATTTCTCAGGGCGGTTACAAAGTCATAACAACACTAAATTATGCGGCTCAAAAAGCTGCAGAAGATGCAATAAATGGACAGGTCGGAAACAGGCAGGCTGCTGTATTTTCCTTTTCTCCTATAACCGGAGAAATATATGTCTATATCGGCGGTAAAAATTACTTCAAGAGCCAGTACGACCGTGTAACTCAATCTATAAGACCTCCCGGTTCTGCGTTTAAACCGTTTGTATATGCAGCGGCTATAGAAAAAGGCTGGGGGCCTAATGATATACTTGATGACACTCCGGTTAATATAAACGGATGGAAACCGCATAATTACAATAACAGATACAGAGGAAGAATGCCTTTGTTTATGGGGTTAATGCTGTCTTCCAATGTTATGGCTGCCAGACTTATACAAGATGTCGGCGTGCGATCTGTTATAGGTGTAGCTCGTTCTCTGGGTATAACAACACCAATAGAATATGATATGACAATTGCACTCGGATCTAACGGTGTAAAATTATATGAAATGACTGTAGCATACGGTGCTTTTGCAAACGGCGGATTTAAAGTAAAACCTTATGCAATAGAAAGAGTAGAGACTTCACGCGGTAAAGTGATTTATCAGGCGCCAAAAACACGTGTAATGAAAGTATTAAATATGAATACTGCGGCTGTGGTTACGGCAATGCTAAAAACTGTTGTTGAAAACGGAACAGGCCGTTCTGCATCAATAGGCAAACCCGCGGCCGGCAAAACAGGAACAACAGATGACAACAAAGACGCCTCATTCTATGGTTATACACCTGATGTTGTCACAGGTGTCTGGGTTGGTAATGATGACAACTCCAAAATGGGCAGCGTATACGGAAGTACAATTCCTGCAGCAATATGGAAAGCAACAATGAAAGTGGCAACACAAAAATTCGGGAATTCTGATTTTGATTATCCGGAAATTGAGCTTAAAAGATATGCTACAGGTGCGGCTAAAACGATAAAAGACGAAGACCTTACAGAAGAACCGCCCAAACCGGAAATACCGTCTAACGGTGATATAAACGGCGATATGATAAATTCTCAGCAAGCCGCTCAAACACAAAATCCGGTGTCATTTAACAATACATTTTTAGAACCTGCAAAATCATCATCTCAGCCGGCTCTAAAACCAATGCCTTCGCTGCAGCCTGTTACACCCGCAGAACCCCCTGTGCCGCCTATGCCGGGCAGACAATAAAATTATAGACTAATAAAAATACCGGAGTTACAAAGAAAGATTCAGCTTCGGTATTTTTATTCTGAATATTTTTTCAATATCTACGCTGTTAACAAAAATATTAATCAATGCGCCCGGTTTAACATACTGAAAATCCGGGATTTCAGGGACTATACCGAGAATTTCAACATCAGAATATTCTTCTATAAGTCTCGGTGCTGTTTTTATTGCTATATCATTCGTATGCAAGGGATATCTGTTTATAATAACACCTGCAATATCAAGACCGGCTGCTTTTGCCTGATTTATTGTAAGCAAAGTATGATTGATAGTTCCGAGATTAGGTCTTACTACAATTACTACAGGAATATCGAGCATTTTTGCAACATCAACCATCAGTTCATCTTTTGTAACAGGCACCATCAACCCGCCTGCACCCTCGACAAGCATAACTTCGCAGGTCTGTTTCATTGTCTCAAAATCCCGTCTGACAGCTGAAAGATTTATATTGACTCCGTCAATTTCCGCTGCGATATACGGCGCTGTCGGCGGTTTTAGAAGATACGTGCACAGCGTTTCCACATAAAAATCAAGCTGTTTTACATAAGACAAATCCGGAGAAATCAAAAATCCGTTTTTTTCTTCAGCACCGCTTTGAAAAGGCTTATACACGCCGGCTTTGTATCCGAGAGACTGCATTACGGCTGCCAATCCGGCTGTAATTACGGTTTTCCCGATATCAGTATCTGTACCTGTCACAAAAACCTGCATTATCGTTTATCCTTTTCATTTTGTCTTTCAAGTTTCTGTATTTGTTTTATCAAATCAGAAATTTCTCTTGGTTTAATATATTTAAACTGGCCTTTTTTCAACCCCTGTATATTTATTGTACCGTGAGAGATTCTTTTTAGCGAAATAACCGGAAACCCAAGAGAATCCAGCATTTTTCTGATTTGCCTGTTCATTCCCTGATACAGAATAATCTGAAGAACAGTGTTTTTTCCGTCATATTCTATTATAGAAGAATCTGCATAAGCGATTTTTCCCTGTTCTATTTCGATACCTTTTGCCATCTGCAAAAGATGCTGTGAGTTCATTCTTCCTTCTGCACAGACTCTGTATATTTTGGGTATTTTTACGGAAGGGTGGGTCATTTTATTTATAAAATCACCGTCATTTGTCAAAATAAGAAGGCCCGTAGAATCCTTATCAAGACGACCGACAGGTTTTAGTTCTTTTAACTCCGGCGGGAGAATATCATAAATAGTTTTTCTGCCCTTTTCATCGTTCATTGTTGTAATATAACCTGCCGGTTTATAGTATTTTACGTAAATCAGATTAGCTTTTTTTAACGGCTGGCCGTTTACAAGGACTTTATCTTTTGCCGTAACACTAAAGCCGAGTTCTGTTACGGTTTTTCCGTTGACTTTTACGGCACCGCTTTCTATAAGTTCATCGGCTTTTCTTCTGGAACACAATCCTGAGGAAGCAATAAACTTATTTAGTCTAACCTGTTCAATTTTTTGTTTTTTTCTGCCAAACATAATTCTTATTGCAATCATGAATAAAAATTACAAAAATTGCAAGCCGATTGCATGCATTATTCACGCTTGATAAAATAAAGTCTATGAATTTGTTAAAACAAGAATACAAGAGTTTGCTGATAATCTTTGTGCTGTTTCTTCTGAACGTGTTTTTGTTCAGGCATAAAATGTTCAGTCTTTATACGGACTTTGGCAGAGAGGCATATTTTTCATCTTTAATATCAGACGGAGGTATTCTTTATAAAGATATTTTTAATACATTTATCTGTCCGTTTTCTTATTTATTCAATGCGCTTTTAATAAAAATATTCGGACAGAATTTGAATGTTTTTTATACTGCAGGAGCAATAAATGCATTTGCAATAATATCCGGAATTTATCTTCTTTCAAGAGAATTTTTAAACAGGAATTTATCACTTGCAATAAGCCTTTTTATAATGTTTTACTGTTGTTTTTACACAGGTCTTATGAATTATCTTACCCCGTATTCTTACGGTATTGTGTATGGGCTGTGTGCGGTAATATTTTCCATACTGTTTTTTATAAAATATAACAATACTTCTGAAAAAATACCTCTTTGTCTTGCATTTTTCTGTTCCGGTATAGCGGCTTCTTGCAAATACGAATATATTCTGTTCTCATTTGTTTTATTTATTACTTTTTCCCTTGCAAAACCTGAGGCAAAAAAATTTTTATATGCTGTGCTGAGCTTTCTTACAGTGCCTGTTATATGTCTTTTTATACTTCTTTTGCAGGGGCTTAGCGTCGTAGATATTGCAAATTACATAGAAATTTTGAAAAACTTTGTACATCAGCCTTATTTACAAAAAGTGTATGCAGCATCATTTTATTTTGACATAAGTGCGTTTATCACTTCTTTAAAAAACTTTTTTGCGATTTTTTCAATAACAGCCGCTGCATTTTTTATATTAAAAAAAGCTGATACTTCAAATAATAAAGTATACCGGTATTTATTATTTTTATTTACTGCAGTATTATTTATGCTGTGTTTATGCTGTATAAAATTTATCGGATTTTGTGTATATGAAGCTGTTTCTTATATGCCGGTTCTTGTTCTTGTTTTGTTTAGCATAAAAATTAAGGAAATAATAAATGATAAACCTGTTGTTATTGTTGTTTTGTCATCGATTGTTATCTCCTCAAAATGTTTCTGGTATCTTGCAAACAATTTTTACGGAAGATATTTTTTGCCGCTTTTGGTTGTTGCTTTGTTTATAATACTTTATAAATACTGTTTTAAACCTGAATATCAAACATACTTACAAAAGTCTTTAATTTTTATTGTTGTATTGCTTGGGCTATGTTCTTTCAGGCTCAATCTCGCCGGACTGATTGTGAAAAATACGCCGCTAAAGACTCCTGCAGGAACTATATACTCGCAAAAAGATGAAGCTCAAAGCTATAATTCTGTTTTAGATTATGTAATTAATAACACAAAATCGGATGAAACAGTTGTTGTATTAGGAGCAGCACCTTTAATAAACTTTGTTGCGCAAAGAAACTCTGTCAATTTTTACAATCATTTTGATGAAGCTATTTTTTGCGCTTATGGTGAAGAAAAAATCATCTCTGCTTATACAAAAAACATGCCGGATTATTTTATAATTTTCAGAAACAAAAACAGAAATTATGACTTTTGCAGCACTTACGGAGCTGGTGTTTGTAAATTCATACAAAATAATTACAAGGAAACACTAAAAACAGATTCAAAAGACGCTGATGAATATGTTTTAATTTATAAAAACAAAAAAGGCTGACAAACCGGATGGAATTTTTGAAAAAAGAATACAAACCGATAATTTTTATTACCCTGCTTTTTGTTATTTCAGCAGTATTTTTTAAATACAAAATGACGGATTTGTATATTGATTTTGGCAGAGAAACAATTATCCCGGAAGCAATACTTAATGGCAAAATATTATACAAAGATATTTTCTCTATTTATTTCCCTCTGTCATATCTTTTAAATGCGCTATTTTTAAAAATTCTGGGAATAAATCTTAAAACCTTTAATTTTATCGGATTTTTCAATACTTATATTATCCTTATCAGTATTTATTTTATAGCAAGAAATTTTGTAAACAGGTTTTACAGCATTTTGCTCGGTCTTTTTACACTTTTTGTATGTGCAATAGTCCCTTCTGTTGCAAATTTCATAACACCGTATTCTTATGCTGCTGTATACGGATTGAGTGCGGTATGTCTGTGTATACTGTGTGCATTGGGTTATATAAAATCTGATAAAAAAAATCTTTTGTATTTATCATTTTTGTTTTCGGGAATCGCACTCGCAAACAAATTTGATTATGCATTTTGCATAATTCCCATGCTTTTTCTTGTTTTTTATAAGAAATCTTGTATCAAAACCGCCTGCTTTGGCATAGCACTCTGGCTTGCACCGCTTTTAATTTCGTTTTTGATTCCTGTAATGCAGGGACTTACGTTTTCAGATTTTTCAAACTATGTACAAATTATGGACAGGTACGTACATCAACCGCTTTTGCATCAATTTTACAAAGGTACAATGACATTTTCTTTGAAAGAATTTGCCGGAGAAATTATTCTCATGGGACTTTCTGCTGTTATGTTCATGTCTGTATTACGGATAATCAGATTTTTTGAAAACAAAAATATCAGATACATTGAGTACATTATATTTGCTTTTTTAACTTTTATATTCAGTAAAACAGATATTTTTTCAACAGTACTGGTATTTCATTATTTTCCTTTGCTTTTACTGCTTCTTGTAATATTTAAGATAAAGGAAGTAAAAAACAATCCTGATATATTATTTTTAGCAGCAATGACATTTGCTTTTGGTATAAAATCCGTGTTTCTTTTAAATACTTCCCAGTACGGGCGGTATTTTCTGCCTTTGTATGCTGTATGCATAACAGCGGTCATTTGCAATTATTACTTTAAACAAAACAGTTCAGCTAAATACAAAACACTTGCTGTTATACTAGGTGCAATAATAGTTTCAAATTTTTGTATTAATTTCAAAGACTTTAAATACTATACGCACAAAATTCAAACCCGCAGAGGTATTGTCTATACAACAGAGTATAATAAAAAGCTTTTTGATTTAATAATTGATTACATAAACAAAAATACAAACAAACGTGACAAAATTGTAATCTTAAGAGAAAATTCCATAATAAATTTCCTGACTGACAGAAAAACTGATGATTTTTACAATCATTTTGAAAACATTTCTTTTTACGCTTTTGGAGAAGACAATATAATACACCACTACTCAAAAAATAAACCGGATTATTTCATAATATTCACCTCTCAAACTGACAGAGCTGCCTTTTGTAATGCTTATGCTGAGCGTACCTGCAATTGGATAAAGAAAAACTATTCTTTAAAACAAATAATAAAATCAGAACCTTTAATTTTAATATTTCAAAAAATATGATAATATAAGTAAAATAATTGAGCATTTAGAGGTCTTAAAAAAATGAGATTATTCAAACCCCATGATTTGCCGGGGACATTAATATGTGTAGAGGGCATAGATGGTTCCGGAAAGTCCACCCAGCTTGCAATTTTGCGTGACTGGCTGAAATCAAAGAATCTTGATGTAATTTTTACGGAATGGAATTCTTCTGATTTGATATCCCAGACCACCAAAAAAGCAAAGAAAAAGAATCTGTTGAGCCCGAGAACTTTCAGCCTTTTGCATGCCGTAGATTTTGCGGACAGGCTGGAGCAGATTATTATTCCCGCAATGAAAGCAGGGTTTATTGTTCTTGCTGACAGGTATGTATATACTGCTTTTGCCCGTGATGTTGCAAGAGGTGTAGACAAGGACTGGGTAAGAAACCTCTACGGTTTTGCTATAAAACCAGATTTGACGCTTTATTACAATATTTCTGCAGAAATTTCTCTTGAGAGAATCTGCGCAAACAGAGCACCCTCTTTTTATGAAGCGGGTATGGATTTAAAACTCAGCAACAACCCCTATAAAAGCTATGTGATTTTCCAAAACAGGGTGAATGAAGAATATTCAAATATGGTGGATGAATTCGGACTTGTGAAAATAGACGCAAATGACACAATCCACTCAAAACAGGTAAAACTGAGACAGTATGTAACTGACATTTTAGGCAAAAAAGGAATTAATATCTGATGGAAAACGGTAAAAACAGCCATAAAGGTTTATTGATAGTAATAGAAGGCACAGACGGCTCCGGAAAATCCACTCAGATAGAAAAACTGAGAAGATGGATAGAGGATAAAAGCTACGGCTGTATGGTTTCAGAGTGGAAGACCTCACGTCTTATTGCAAATGTAATTGATGATGCAAAAGACAGAAACCTCCTAAACGCCACAACTTTCAGCCTTTTGTATGCGGCAGATTTTGCTGACAGGCTTGAAAACACAATCATTCCGGCGCTGGATTCCGGCTTTGTCGTGCTGTTAGACAGATACACCTATACGGCATTTGCAAGAGATGTTGTAAGAGGACTAAATATGGACTGGGTCAAAAAATTGTATGATTATGCACCTCAGCCGGATTTGGTGTTTTATCTTGATATGCCGATTGACATTCTTTTAAAAAGAGTAATAGGCACCACAGGGCTTGATTACTGGGAATCAGGCAGAGATATAGGGCTCAGCACGGATTTTTATGAAAGTTTTAAAATTTATCAGGCAAAGTGTCTTGAAGAATACAACAAGATGAAGCCTGAGTACAATTTTGTAAGCATAGACGGAACACTTCCTAGAGAAGATATTCACAAAATCATGATAGAACACGTTGAAAAGCTGCTTAATACAGGGAAGTTGGATTAAATAATACAATTTATTTATTAATATTAAAAAGCCTCTTTAACGTTATCGAGATTTAATCATATTTTTATTACAACCTGTTTGGTTGCAATAGCAAAAATAGGGATTTATATAGCAAATCATGCCCAAAATTTCAAAACCGCTGCATACCGGGCACTCTGCCGAACCAAACATTCCTGTGAATTGTTTGGTGAGAGGAAGAAGAATCTTTTGTTTTTCAGTTCCTTCGTTCGTTTCACTTCCACAGGATTGTCTATATTATGTAATTTGACAGCAGATTTACATAACATATACAATTCTGAGCGGAACAAGTCACTGTTGTAACATAATTAAACACAGTTTTTTGCTTGTATAATTCAGTAAAAAGTGAACATTTCTCTGTTTATTTTTCTTCTTTTAAATAGAATTGTACTAATACAATAATAGTTAATTTATTTAACACTAGAAAAGCTGCTGCTGTACAGAAGGAACTTTATACCCCATCAGCCTGTAGCCTTCAGGCGAAATTTTTCTGCCTCTCGGCGTTCTCTGGATTATGCCTTCTTGCAGAAGGTACGGTTCATAAACATCCTCTATTGTTTTTGAATCTTCTCCTAGTGCTGCAGCTATTGTTTCCAGCCCTACAGGACCGCCGTCATATTTTTCTATAATAAGTTTTAACAGAGCCTTATCCGTACCATCCAGACCGTTATCATCAATATTTAGCGCAGCAAGAGCCTCCTGTGCAATTTTTGCATCGACTTTGCCGTCAGCTTTTACGAAGGCATAATCCGCAACTCTTTTCACAAGTCTGTTGGCTATACGGGGAGTACCTCTTGAACGGCTTGCAATTATAGCAGCACCTTCTTCATTAATTGATATTTCAAGAATTTTTGCAGTACGTGACACAACTTTTGAAAGCTCTTCAACAGTATAAAACTGCAGCCTGTGAATGATTCCGAATCTATCTCTCAACGGTCCTGAGAGTTCGCCTGCTTTTGTTGTTGCACCTATGAGAGTAAACTTTGGTAATGGAACACGCAAAGTTTTTACGGTTTGAGCTTTTCCTGTTGTCATATCAAGAAAAAAATCTTCCATTGCAGGATACAATATTTCTTCCGTAACTTTATTGAGTCTGTGGATTTCGTCAATAAACAAAATATCTCCGTTTTTTAAAGACATTAAAATGCCTATAATATCTCTGGGACGTTCCAGTGCCGGTGCAGAGGTTATTTTGATATTTGCTTCGAGTTCATTTGCTATAACAGAAGCAAGAGTTGTCTTTCCAAGCCCGGGAGGACCGTAAAAAAGAAGATGATCAAGCGGCTTATTCCTTTTTTTAGCCGCTTCTATAGAAATTTTCAGAGTATTTTTTAAAGCACTCTGACCGATATATTCCTTCAGTTTTTTAGGCCGAATATTGTTTTCAAAAGATTTGTCAAATGCGGTTTCTTTTGTTTCCAGATTTTTATTCTTAGTTTTTTTGTTTATATCCAAAGGTTTTTGGATATTTTCATCATCGGAAAATATTGCCACGTTATCTCGTTTCTCTCCTGTTTTGTAATATAATTATAACAGAATACAGAGTATAAATAAAAGAAATCAGGGTGCAATTATGTCAAAAACTGCAATAATAATTCCTTCTCGCTATGCTTCTACAAGGCTGCATGCCAAACCTCTTATAGAAGTGGAAGGCAAGCCTATAATCCAATGGGTATACGAAAAAGCTTCTGCTGTAAAACAGGCGGATGAAGTTATTGTTGCAACAGACCATGAAGAAATTTTTAACTGCGTAAAATCCTTTGGCGGAAAAGTTGAAATGACAAAAACCGGCCATAAATGCGGTTCTGACAGAATTGCAGAAGTTGCACAAAGACATCCTGAGATGGAATATATAGTCAATCTGCAGGGTGATGAGCCCATGATTACACCTGAAAGTATCGACAGTGTAATAACCGCATTAAAAACAGGGAAAGATGCTGACATAGCTACACTTTTAAGAGTAATAGAGGATAAAAGTGAAATTGAAAATCCGAATCTTGTAAAATGTGTCACAGACAACAACGGATTTGCTCTGTATTTTTCCCGTTCAAAAATTCCTTACGAAAGAAATATCGGAGAAGCCGTATTTTACGGGCATATAGGTTTGTACGGCTATAAAAGAGAAGCTCTGTTTAAAATGACTTCGCTTCCGCAGACAATGCTTGAAAAAGCTGAAAGCCTGGAACAACTAAGAGCATTACAGTCAGGTATGAGGATTATTACCTCTGTTGTGAATTTTAAACCAATCGGCATTGACACAAAAGAAGATGTAGAAGAGTTCAAAAAAGCTGTCAGTCAATAACAAACATAATTAGGTGACTTATATAGGATTTTTACTGGATATTCTTAAAAAACAATCATAATGTCTGTCTGAGCCGGCAATATTAACTTAACAAAACTTTTCACAAATTTAGAGAAATTTGATATTGTAAAAATAGTAATTAATAATATTTTATAAGAATAGTTGAGAACGGGGTAAGGATTGTTGAATACCAAAAGAAAAAAGAGTATTAAAAATTTTGTGACGGCATTAATTACGGCAGGTGTACTGCAGACATGTGTTTTTACCTGCGTTTATGCAGCGGAATCTCAAACACAACAAATAAAACCTGTATTAAAACCTTCTGTAAAAATAGAAAAGCAGACGCCTGAAGGAAACAATTTTTTAGGTTTTAAAAGAAAAGCAGAAACATACAAAGATTCTGCGGGTAATCCTATTTCTAAAGAGCAAAAAGAACGTTCGGAATCATTAAAGAAAACTTATAAAAAAGTTACTAAAGATGAAAAAATAATGGAAGCACTGGAGCTTATGAAAGGCGGATTGCCTGATTTTTCAAGACGCGCAATTCTTGGCAACAACCTGTCAGGCGAACCGATGATGGTGGATTTTGAAGATTTGAGCAAGTTCGGTCAGGCTTATGCAAACTTTGATGCTCTCGGCTGGAAGAAAAAAGAAAGATTGTATATATATATCAATAAAAAACATCAGGATGCACCGGCAGAAGCGCTTGCTGCAGTATTAGCGCACGAAGCTTTGCATCAGGATGATTTCAATTCTTTGAATGAGGAAACTTATGCCTGGACACTCGAGGCTGCTGTGTGGACACAACTTTCCGAAAAAAATCCAAAATACAATGACAGCATGCATCCTCTTGTTGTAAGAGAAAACACTCTGAAAAAATTATTTATCAAAGGAAATTACACAAGCAAATACATAAGAAAAACAGTTTTTGCAAATCCCGGATATGCAAATCTGCCTTCACGCTCACCAGGATTTGAGGATGATGATTTGTAATCAGAATTATTCACTTTTATTACATTAATTTCTGCAGGAATAAAACAGCAGATATAAATTAATGTAATAAAAGTGCTATTATACTTTATACATTACAATCAGAACATCAATCTGAACAACAGGAAGCGTTTATTGAGTTTTTCCGAGAACTTGCGAAGGTTCTTGGAAGTTTCAGCCACATTGTTTATTGTATCGTTCAGTTCTGCTTTTTTGTCAGTTGTAAGCCCGTTAACTGTTTCGAGTGTACAGGACAGGTCATCGAGCGCTTTGTTGAACTTAGTTACTGTACTATTAACCTGTGCTTTTACATTCGGATCTTTTGTCATTGTGTTTACATACTGGGCTATTTCTGAGATATTCTTGCTTGCGACCTGAAGGTCATCAAGTGTTTGTTTTGTTTTCGGATCTTCAAGCAGAGTATTGAGGTTTTGAGACAGTCTGTCTATAGATTTAGTAGTAGACATAAGTGTTTCTTTAAACTCTTTATCTCCGATAATATTGTTGATATTATCCGTAAGCACAATAACCTTGGCAGAGACTTCATCCGTTGTTGCTACAAGTTTTTCAATATCCTGTCTTGTTGAATCTATTAACAATTCGGTTTTGTCAATTGTTTTGTTTGCTTTAATCGTAAGCATATCAACATTTGCAACAATCTGTTTTAAATCGGCTATAACATCATCAGACATTATTGCGCTCAATTTTTCATTGGTTTCAGCAAGCGCATAAGCTGCTCTGTACTGCAAATCCATAAAATCGGAAAGCCTTAAAGGTTCTATTACAGTAAATTTTGAAGTTGTTCTAGGATATGCAAATTCCATATCCGTATACGGCTTTATGGAAAGGTAGTGTTTTGAATCTTTAGACTTAATTTTTCCCTGCATTCTCTCAGGCAGCTGTAACCCTGGAAGTGTAACAACATAACCGACTTTGTAAGCGGAAGGCGATTTTACCTCCTCCTGTATGTTGATTGGCAGGGTTTTTGTTTCTATAATTTCCACTTTTTTCACCTTACCGATATTGCAGGGTTTTTCGCTTAGAATCATAGAAACATTATCATTTTCATGTAAAACCATGGATTTTCTGTTTATAGGCAGGTATATAGTTCTCATTTTTGGCGGGGTAATTTCTAAAAACTGTTCTCCTATTATGCCGGACTGCTGTATGGAAATTGTAGAAGCATTAGGAATATCTATATCCGGCTCTGTTATTACAAATTTTACTCTTACATAAGGATCATCAGCATCTGAAAGAACAGGAACAATTTCTTCTATCTGACCTATTCTGAAACCCATCATCTGTACAGCCGAGCCGGGTCTTATGCCGTTAACATCTTTAAAATCAACAAATAATCTTTCCCCTGCGGATAATGCTCTGCCTTTAATCCACAGTATGGAAAAAATCAATATTAAAAGTGCTGATAATGTCAATAATCCGACTTTAAATGAGGATGAAAAACGCATTTTATCTTCTGATTCCTTTGTTATCGCTTAAATTTATTCCGAACCGGTGCCTGCTACTTTCATGGGGCCATCTATACAGGCATTTATGAATTGTTTTGTGTACTCGTTGCCGCCTTGAATCATATCCTGCGGTGTACCGGAGTATACGATTTTAGTATTATATAACATAATAACCTTATCAGCACACCTTTGAATGGTGGATAATTGGTGGGTTACTATAACAGATGCGGGATTAAATTCGTCTCTCAGGCGCACGATATAGTCTTCTATTATGGTAGAAGAAACAGGATCAAGACCCGCCGTAGGTTCGTCATAGAGAATTGTATTAGGATCCGTGACTATTGCACGGGCAAAACTTACACGTTTTTGCATACCGCCTGAAAGTTCATGAGGCATTTTATCCTCTATACCTTCAAGTCCTACAAGTTTTAATTTTTGTGCAACTATTTCTTTTAGCTGCTGTTCTGTGTATTTGTTCTTAAATTCTTTTCTCTCTTTTAATGCAAACGCAATATTTTCAAATACGTTCAAAGAATCAAATAATGCGGAATACTGAAAAACCATTGCTATGTCACCGGGTGAAACTATTATCTCTCCGCTGTCCGGTTTTGTGAGTCCGCAGATTAATTTTAGTATCGTGCTTTTACCGGCACCGCTTAACCCTACTACAGCAAGTATCTCTCCGTTATTAACATTGAAGGACACATTGTCCAGTACTGTTTTTCCTTTAAATGATTTTGTAAGATTCTTAACTTCTATGCTCATTATATTTACCTTTATTAATTTTTTAGAAAATTAAAATTTCTTGCAGTGTTTATTAAATTAAACTTAAAAGAAGAAAATTGTAGCAAAAATGTAGTCTATTATACATATAGCGACAAATGACCACACTACTGCTTTTGTTGTGGCAATACCCACGCCTTTTGCTCCGCCATATGCTAGATATCCGCAGGTACAGCTTATCAGAGCAATTGCCGCACCAAAACATGCGGATTTGCCAAGAGCCACAGATATGTCTTTTATGTAAAGCCCCTGCCATAATGAGCTTATGTAATTTAATCTGCTTACATGTGCGCTCAAATATGCCGCAATACCGCCGCATATAAGTCCGAAAGTTGATGACAGAACAACAACAAACGGCATCATAACAAAACCGGCCATTACTCTCGGGACAAATAAATAATCTATAGGATTAACTTTTAAAACTTTAAGCGCATCAACCTGCTCCGTAACACGCATTGTTGCAACTTCTGACGCATAAGCGGAACCTATCATGGAAATTATTGCAAAGCCTGACATTATTGCACCCATTTCACGGGTCATTACAACACCCATGAGCATACCGACGAACTTTTCTCCGCCCTGTTTTACCATTTCAGGTGCAACCTGCATAGAAACAATAACGGAAACCATACCGACAATTGTCAGTGTAATCGGCAAAGAATCCACAGCGAAACGGGAACACTGGTCAACAAAAAGTTTCCAGTTCATCTGACGTTTAAACAAATCCTGAAAAATCAGCCATATAACCTGACAGGCTCTCATTCCCATTTCTCCGAGAGTTTCAAAAAACTCTTCTACCTGCAGAACCAAAAGTTTTATCAAATTATAGGTGGCAGTTTGTTTTAATATTTTTCTGATTCCGGAATAATTCATAAAACAATTGTATCAAATATTACAAGAATTGTAATACTATTAACAATTTATCTGAGGCGACTTCGCTTGTACTCAAGAGTATCCTGATATGTACAGCTCGTAAACTCGCCAACGACTCAAGCAAAAAAAGAAACACGCTTATCAAAAGAAACAGTAAGTATTTTAACGGCAATTTTTCAGCGACAGGCTGCTGTAAAAACAACTGTTTCTAACCAAGGTTACAACAGGGGCGTGCCGCCCCCGTACCCCCTGCTGTTTATTAAAAAACTTTTTAATTTCATATAATAAATATTATCAACATATTAAATCTGTCATCGAATTACGTAACATATACAAGAATGACAAACCTTTTTATAGTATCTGTGAATTTGCTATATAAATCCCACAATATTATCATTACTCCATTTTATTATTTGATGTAAAATTATAATTACGAGGATTAAGAAATGGAGAATAAAATGACTACTTTGAATGAAGTTAGAGTTAGAATTGCCCCTTCACCAAGCGGTAATTTACATATTGGTACAGCAAGAACAGCTTTATTTAATTATCTTTTTGCTAAAAAGAATAACGGCAAATATGTTTTAAGAATTGAAGATACAGATTTGGAACGTTCTTCTCAGGCTTATATAGATAACATCTACGACAGTTTAAAAGCACTCGGGTTAAACTGGGACGAGGGCCCTGATGTAGGAGGCCCGTACGGCCCTTATCAACAGTCGGAAAGATTTGATATTTATCCTAAATATGCACAAAAACTTATTGATGCAGGTTATGCTTATGAATGTTTCTGCACACAGGAAGAACTGGATGCTGAAAAAGAAGAGTCTATTAAAAACAAAAGACCTCATAAATATTCAGGCAAATGCAGACATCTTACAGAGGAAGAAAAAGAAAAACTTCGTGCTGAAGGCAGAAAACCTTCAATACGTTTCCATGTTCCGGAAGGTGAAACATCTTATGATGATATGGTTAAAGGGCATTTGCACTTTGATAATGCCTTAATCGGCGACTTTGTAATCATGAAATCTAACGGAACACCGACCTATAACTTTGCGGTTGTAATCGATGATATGGAAATGAAAATCTCTCATATCATAAGAGGTGAAGACCATATTTCTAACACTGCAAAACAAATTATGATATACAATGCACTTGGCGCAGAAGTGCCCAAATTTGGACATCTCGGTATGATTCTTGCTCCTGATAGAAGCAAACTTTCTAAAAGGCACGGTGCGACAGCGGTATCTGAATTTGTGGAAAAAGGATATCTCACAGAAGCTCTTGTAAACTTTGTGGCATTATTAGGCTGGTCTCCTTCTGACGGGCATGAAATCAAAACTCTTGACGAAATTGCTGCGGATTTTAGAATCAATGAAGTTTCTTCATCAAACTCTATTTTTGAATACGACAAATTGAACTGGATGAACGGTCAGTATATCAAGAAAATGGATTTAGCAAAACTTACTCAGCTTGTTAAACCGTATCTTTCCTGCTATGACCTGAGTGAATATACGGAAAAACAGCTGGAAAGAATTGTCGAAGTAACCAGAGAGCCTATTACAATTCTTTCTGAACTTACTAATGATACAAAGTATTTCTTTGGCAAAGATGTTGAAATAGAACCCGATGTTCAGGAAAAAATATTAAATGGAGAAGTTGCAAAAAAAGTTCTCCCGTATGTTATTGAAAATGAACTGGACAAATGGGATTTTGAAGATGAAGAAAAACTTCATGAACAGCTTGCAGATTTAAGAACATATTTTAAAGAACAGCATGGTATCAAACCTAAAGAAACTATGTGGGCAATAAGAGCAGCTGTGACAGGCAGAACACACGGTGCCGATATGGTTGCTACTCTTGTACTTCTTGGTAAAGACAGAGTTGTTTACAGAATTAAAAAAGCTGTATAGAAAAAATATCGATAAATTTCATATTTATAAAACAGTTTTTTCAAGACGGTCCGGTTTAGCCGAAGAATCTCCTATGCTGTCTTTTCGGGATTCTTGCTTGAGTATCAGTCAAAGCATGCCGTATTTATCAAAATACAATCAGAGACAAGGCACCGAATTAGATATTAAAACTCATAGCCTTTTGATTTAACACCGGCTTTAACAGCATCTTTGAATAAATCAATCAAAGCGTTTGAATTAATAATATATGTGTATTCGCTAGTTTGTGTTGCCCATTTGGGGGGCTTGCTCAGAGCATCCGTTGCTGCAATATCCAAAAATTCATCTAACTCATCATCAGGTATACCTTTCCCGGAGAGTTGAGAGCGCATTTTGTCCATAATCGGTTTAAGAATATCATCTTCTGCTTTCTTTTGTATTTCATTATACTTATTAGTTCCAGTCGGAACAGCAGTAACAGTGTCGGGGACTCCGGCATCATCAGCAGCAGAGTCAACATCAAAATCGTATAAAGACTTGTATGCGCTTTTTTTCTGCTCTGCAGCAGCCTGCTCGGCTGCTTTTTCGGCAGCTACCTCTTCACTGGTTTTGCCGCCGTTCTGGCAAATTTCATTAAACTTATTAAGAAAGGTATCTGTAAGATTTTTAATATTTATAACACCTCGAGCATCTTGTCCTTTTCGTGCCTTAAGGTCACAAGCAGCTACTCTGCTATCTTTTATAACACCATTATCGCAAATATCTTCATCACCGCCGGAGTATATATCTGTATTAATTAAAGCATCTTTGGCTTTTTTTGCAGCAGCTTCCATTTCTTCTGTCCAAGCATCACCAATAGTAGCTTTTAATGCATTTATAAGCCCATCTACATAAACTTGAATTTGATTATATGTTTCGGCTTTTGCTGACTGGATATTTTTATCTTTGTTGCTTTTGCCACCTTCTTCATACCAATTTCCGCACCAGTTGTTATTTGCATTGTAATCAGATAATAATCCTGCTGCTTCTAATACATCTGTCTTACTATATTCCGGGACTTGATTTTCAGTTTCTTCCGTAGTGGCGTTAGCATCAGTTCCCTGAGTAGAATCCGTAGCCTGAGTAAAAGCGGATTCTTGAGTATATTCGACATGAGCGTGGTCTTCAACCCACTCATTAGCCTGATCAAGGTTAGCAAGCAGAACTTCCTTTAGCTTATCCTTATATTCAGCAGAATTTGTTCCATACTGAGCCGCAATTTCATCCAAAGCATCAAGATCAGATTGAGGGCACCACTGAGTAAGATGCTCGAATAAATC